>NZ_JASLAW010000053.1 GCF_030147005.1 Pseudomonas sp. | reverse complement strand
CGTTGGGGGAGAAGTCCTGCACCAGGGAGATCAGGCCGGTCTGGTGGTCGACCAGCAGAACAATGGCGTCGTCTTTGTTGAGGCGGTTGTAGGTTGGCGTGCTCATGGTTGAATCCTTTTTTGTTTAGGTTGGTTGGGCGTTGTGTTCAACATGGGCACAGATTAATGGGTGGATGGTGAGGGATAAATCGGGTGGAAGGAGTCTTACTGTCAACTTAAAAGAGACGATAGGTTTTTCCGTTTTGCGCAGCAGCCTGTTGCACAAAATCGATATGAAGTGATTTCCCGGTTCTCTCAGAGCGAAAATCGTATCCGGGACTCACGGCACTGTGCCGGTGGTAACGCTTCTCCTCGTCTCACGGCGGCCAGTAGCTGATCGACCCCGATATGCACGGCATCGGCTTGCACGTTGGACGGTTTGAAATTCGCTGCGTTATCGAGTCCTTGCCGGTGTGCCTGGATGATTTTCACGTCCTGACGAATAACGATACGGGTGTACAAATGAATGAACGGACGCAACAGGCGCAGGACCCAGCGGGGTAACCGGAAGCGGTAGGCGATGTAGGTGTAGACGCGCGACTGTCGTGAATCCATGGGTGTGATCTGGCTGATGATGAAGAACGCCGAACAGTCACCCCAGCGGTAGTCGCAGCGCGTGACGTTGGGGGCAAAAAAACGATCCGTGTGCACCAGTGGCTCGCCGTCGGGGTTGCTGAGCCAGTTCATGAAACCGATCTTGTCGCCGTCATCGTGATAGGTCACTTCAATGCTCTGCGCTTTACACGCGAGCGTGGCCTCCATTGTTCGCCCCGTGCTGGATCTGAAAATGCCTTCGTGCACAAACACCGTGTGCGGTACGTCCATGAAGTTCTGCACGAGGCTGCCGACATCTGCCTCGAACGTATTGATCATAAAATACGACTGCCAGGGTATTTCGCCGTAGACCGGCAGCTTGAACACAGGTTTTTGCTGCGGGTCGCCCTTGCCGGTGTAGACCCAGACCAGTCCGTCCTGCTCTTGCACCGCAAAGTGACGCTGGCGGTATTGATACGCAGGCGTAGTCGATGAACACGGCATATCGCCGACACTGGGGATATGGGTCACTTGCCCCTGAGCGTCGTAGCGCCAGCCGTGGTAAGGGCACACCAGGCAATCGTCGGCAATCTTGCCCGCCGATAAGCGCGTTCCGCGGTGCACGCACTGGTCGAGCAACGCTGCTGCCCGTCCGTCACGCTGGCGAAATAGCACCAGGTTCAGGCCCAGTATCTTCGCCCGGTAAGGTTTGTTTTTGCGCAGTTCTTTCTGTGTGCACGCCACATACCATTGTTCGAGGGTGCCATCGTCCGGCGTCTCAAGAAGATTATTCAAAGGTGCCGACATGAGCTTTCCGTAAGAGCGAGAAGGGCTTCGGCTGTCTCCAGCCGATTGATAAGTGAACGTGGCTTGAAGTCGCCCGCACGGATGCCGCTCAACTCTGCCGCCTGCTGCAATACATGCGCGAGCTGATCCGCACCGCCGTCGAGCACGCGCACCTGCAAAGGTCCCAGTTGCCCGAGTCGGCGTGCCTGGCAGTAATGAAAGGCATCGGACAGTGCCGCCTCGATGGTCCGCGCCAAGGCACTGGCATCAAGGTGGCGGGATGTCGCAACCAGCGCCGTGTAATGCGGTGGCGACCCGTGGGCACTGGGGATCAGGCAGGCGGCGCCTTTTGTGAGCAGGCAGCCTTCGAACAGGTTCTGCACGATTTGCTCATCGAGTTTTTCTCCAACCAGATCACTGGTTCCCGTGGCACGTCCCACGAACTCGACCCGTGGCGTGGCCCCCGACATGCCCACGACGCGGACCCGATCGCCCAATGTATAGCGGTATAAGCCGCCACCGGTGGTGAGCAGGACCTGCGCCGTTTCTCCCAGGCGTAACGAATGAGCATGGCGCAGGGCGCCGTCTTCGCAGAGAAATTCCAGATAATGGCTGCCGATCGCCAATGGGCACCCAGGCCCGTCGCCGAATGGAATGCTCACGATGCCTTCGGTGGCAAAAAGACTTTTCGGCAGCCACTGCGTTTGCGGAAAACGCACGGCCAGTTGCGTGAAGTAATGGCGGCTGGGGCCCTCCATCCAGCAACTGACGGCGGCCAGCCGGGGCCATAACTCAGTGCACACTCCTTGGGATCTCGCTCGGCGCAATGCCGACCGGCGCGACGCGGGAAGCGCGGCCTCCAGCCATGCAAACGTCTGCACATGTTCGGGCGTTTCGCCGTCGAACAGCGGCTGCAACAGGCTGGTCAGGAAAGTCGGGCTCCATACACTGATAAAGCTCAGATCGGCATCGGCCAGCAAGGCGAGGAGGGTTTGTCGGCGCCATTGCGACAACGCACCGCTGAACTCGGGAATCAATAAAGTGCCTGCCAGACCGGCCAGATGACTGCCGTGCAAATACTCCAGATCACTGGCCGACCCGACGCAAATGCCGTTAGGCCCCGCCACCGGCATTTGCAAGGGCGGCGACATCGACCAGTAGCTTGATCCGTGGCTGATTCCGGGCACCTGACGATGGGTGTCGGCGAGCCACACGGTCAGCGCGCTGTGCATTTCTGCGAGGAAGGCGCGCGTATAGGGAATCGCTTTCTGCAGCGCGCTGTTTCCGCTGGTACGCTCGAAGAACAGCGGCGGGGAGGAGGTCAGAATTGCGTCGGATTCATTTTGCGCGCGCTTGATCCAGGGCTGCAGTTGCACATAAGTGTGGATCGGGACGTTGTCGCGAAACTGCGTCGAGTTATGCAACCCGGCAAAGTGGTGGGCGCGGCCGAATGCGCAATCACGATTGTCTTCGAGCAGTCGCAGCAATGCCCGCTCTTGCGTCGATTGCGGTTGCTCGAGCTGCGCGTGCCATTGATCGAGCGTGGGCTTGGCGCGTTCCAGAAAGGTCTGCCATAGCGCGCGTGTGACATCCATGTGGGCGCTCATCAGAAGTAAGTCTTGTTCAGTTGCGTCAGGTCATCGGGTAACCGCTGGGGCGGCAGGAAAACCTGCAGCCAGCCATACCAGAGCGGCCGCGTTTCTTTCAAGTTGGTGGCTTTATGCATCTGCTGCCAATGCATGGCCGAGTGCCGATGATGGGTCAGGTTGTAGTTGAAGTTCAAAAACGCCCAGCGCACCAGATGCGGGGCCCGCATGTTATAGGCACCCTCGACGACATCCAGCGGCGTGCGCATGTGGTACACCCACTGCAGCGATGACCAGGAAAATGCAAAAGCGAGGTAGGCGATGAGCACAACGTGCCACGTCCATCCGAGCAAGAGTCCGATCGATAACCACGCGGCGACGCCGGCAATGACTTCCAGGCGGATGCGTTTGAAGTCGGCGCTGGAGAAATCCTTGAAGGCCGCGGCATAGGTATTGACCTCTGCGGTTTGCGACCACTTGTCCGTGATACGGGCCGGCAGCACCGGCAATAAAAGGCTGCCGACAAACGCCGCCAGCCAGATACCGCCAAGCACCGCAAAGTAGTACTCGATACGCTTGCGCCACAGCGATTCATCCGCGACTGCGAAGTCGGCCAGCTCTGCGCGCGTGCGGTTGCGCACATGATGCCCGAGATGGTTGACATGGATCAGCGTGGCCGAGGCGCCAAAAAGGGTAGAAGCCCACCACATGACGAAGTAGTTGAGTGATTTACGACTGTGAGCCAAGCCATGAAAAGACTCGTGCATCATCGAGAAGACGCCTTGCATGACCAGGCAAAACGGAACAAGCACCAGCCATTTGAGCCAGCCCGCATCAGTGTGGGAAAGCCACGTCAGGGTTGCGCCCCAAAATAGCGTCTGCAGCGCCAGTACACACAGATTGCCCACGTCAAAACGACGCGTTTGCGAAATGTCACTGGAACTGCGCATATGGGCTCCTTGAGAAAGGCCGAAGCATTAAAGTATACCGCCCTGACCGTTTCACCCACGATCAATTGCCGAGGCGTCGAGGCCAAGAGGAACCGCAGAAAACTTTATGTCGTATCTAAAACGCCTGTTAACCAGACGCTCGGCGGCGATATCCGATGGCGCCGACATCCCCCGGCGCAACCTGCGCTTTGCACTCGATGAGCAAATTCCGCGCTATTGGTATCGTGGCTGGCCGCACGTGACGCGCTTTTTCGATGGCCTGTCGATCATGTTTCCACTCGGCGAAAAACTTTTCATCGAGAGTGTCGTGCACTTTCGCAAAACGATCGAAAACGATCCGGCGCTGGCGTCAACCGTTGACGCGTTCGTTTATCAGGAAGCGTCGCATATTCGCGAACATCGTTCGTATAACCAACTGCTCGCGGCACAAGGCGCACCTGTCGATTCCCTCGAACAACTGCTGTTGCGCCGCCAGGAAGTGGGCACGAAGTTTCCGCCGGCGATGTGTCTGGCCATGACGGCCAGCCTGGAACATCTCACCGCGGTTCTCTCCGATCAACTCCTGCGCAATCCTGCGGTGCTCAAAGGTGCCGATGAAAAGATGGCCATGCTGTGGCGCTGGCATGCGATCGAAGAAACCGAACACAAGGCCGTCGCCTACGATGTGCTGGGCGTGGTGGTTAGCAATCCGCTCTGGCGATACCTGATGCGATGCGGCGTCATGGTGATCGTGACCGGTTACTTTGCAGTCGATGTCATGTACTTCATTTATCGACTTGCCAGCAGTGATGGGCAACGCCGCAACGGGCGCGAGTGGCTGCGTTTGCTCGTCTGGTTATTCGTAAGTCCCGGTTTGCTGACCCGTGTATTTCCGAGATGGCTTGCCTGGTTCATTCCGGGGTTCCATCCCAACCACCTCGACACCCGTGAAGTGCTGCACGCTGCTCGGCAAACGCTGGACGAATACACTGGGCGCACACCATGAAGCGTCTTTCGCCGACAACACAAGCCTGGACGCCGAAGGGGTTTGACGACTGGCAACTGCATTTTCCAGCAACCGAATTCGCAGCGCCCGAGGCTCGGCTGGACTGGACAGAACAATTTATCGCGTCGTGGCACGAGCCCATGCCCAAGCTTCCCCCGGGCACGTTGGTGGTACTGGTTGCCGGGCTGTTTTCCGAATGGTTGCCCGGCTGTTTTCAGGATTGTGCGCGGACGTTGCGGCGCCTGGGCTATCCGGTTCTGCGCATGCCCGTGCGTTCATTCCGGGGCGTCATGGCGCAGGGGCGGCATATCAGCAAGGTGCTGACGGCCGAACTCAGGCAGGGGCAACGATTTGTCGTGTTGGCGCACAGCAAGGGTGGCCTCGACGCGCTCGCGGCCTTGGCACAGAACAAGGCATTGAGCGAGGCATGTGATGGCGTGGCGCTGGCGCAACCGCCGACAGGTCCGTCGGCGGTCATGGATGACCTGTTGGCTGGCAGCGCAGGGCAGTCGAGTATCAACTACCCGTTCGATCGCGTTCGCCGCGTGCTGGCGAAAACCCCCTGGGTGGCCCATGGCGCGCGGGATATCAGCAGTCTGCGCGACCCGCACATTACCGACCTGCTCAAACACCTGCCCGCCGCCGTGCGGTGCGTGCACGTCGTCAGTTGGAGCGCCGCCCCAAGTTCGCGCCTCGACACCCATTATGCCCGCCTCAATGCCCGGCGCCCCGGCTGGGCTCATGACGGGCAGTTTTACCTTGAGCATCAATGCATCGAGGGCATGCCGCAGATCTGCCTGCCCCGGCTCGATCATGGTCAACCGGTACTGGGTGGCGGTGGCTTTGACGCCACACGTTTCTGGCTGACGCTGTTGACTGTCCTGCACGTCTGCGCTCAGACGAGATAGATTTCGAACCCAGGGATGCGCTTGGCATCCTGCGCTGTCAAAGTCGCGGCATTGCCCACACAGGGCGCCGTGTACAGATCCATTGGAATGGACACGGTGCGATAGCGCGTCATGGCTGTCCAGAAAGGGTCATGGTCATACAGACACAATTGCATCAACGCGTACTGACCACGAACGCGCATCCACGCCGCATCCAGCAGCGCCGCAAAGACTTGCGGGTCGCGCTGGTGTACGTGCAAGTGGGTCAGGTAAACGTCGCGCAATGCCTCGCCGGGCGCGGCAATGGAGGGGCGGCCCAACAGCGGCGCACAGGTGTTGAACGCGAGGCGAAGGGCCTGGTGCCCCAAGGGCAATGTTTCAAGCACCACTCGCTTGATCCGCCCGGCATCCCAGGGCGCGACACAACCCAGCAGATTGTCTTGGGCGTCCAATGCCAGCAGAAATGACGAGAGGCCGAAGTCCGGCCAGATGTCCAGGCGCCGCGCAAACTGCGCCTCACTGAACACGTTGCCGAAGGGTTGACCGGCCGATTCGCGGTCGAGAAACGCGCGCAGCGCATCGGCGTGGCACGGCTGTGCTTGCACAATACGCACGTTATCGAGCGTTCGCGGAGTGCTTCGCCACCCACGTTGGGCATAGACGGCTACGTTGCTGTAGCCCCGCCAATGCGCAAGCTTGAGCGGGTTGGCGCGCCGTCCGCCCAGCAGCGACTGCGTAGCGAGACGGTTGTCGCGGATAACACAGCAATAGGCGTGCTGGACACCCGTTTCATCGGCCAGCGCTTTGAGTCGGACCTTGACCTCGGCCATCCACGACACCGACAGACGCCGATCAGGTACCAGCCGCAGATCTCCCAAATAGGCCACGGGCTGAATGTCACCCTGAAGATAACCTTCGCGCACCACCAGGCTGGCAATGCCCTTCAGATCCCCGACCTCGTTCTCGGCGAGCCAGGTGCGATGGTCCAAGGCATGACAATGGTGCAGCGCAAAATAGTCAGGCCCGCGATCAAAACGCATTGGCAAGCCGCCCTGCATGGCCCGCTGCGCCTGAAAATCGAGCAGTTGCCGATTGTCCGCAGCGCTGGCCTGGCGAATCAGCATGGTTGCGCGGCGGCAAACAGACGCAGCGCCATCGGCCGCAGGTTGTCGGGGTGCAGTTCACACAGACAGACCAGCTCATCGCCTGACGCGTAATGAGGATTCTTCTGCAGAAAATATGCGACGTTTTCCAAGCGCAGGTGAGGGGCAGGGACTTGCGCCAGTTCCGTCGTCAACCGACCTTGCGGCACTTTGAAAGACAGCACGCCCGTTGCCGGATCATAGGCCTCGCCGAAACGTTCCAGTGCGAGATGATCAGCCAGCGCCTGCATCGTGGGATCCGTCACCACGCCGGCGCGGGGCGCGTAATTCAACGCCATGGCGCCCAGATAACGGTAGGTGCGATGACCCTTGCAGATCAGAAACCAGTACAGGGGCACGTCAGGCTGCTCGTGCCAGATCTCACCGGCCAGGCGCATCCACGCGAATGGCAGTTGCTGGCTGCCCCAGTGTTCGCGGTCAATGATGGTGTCGCCGGAAAAAATCACCCTGATCGATTGGCCGGACCACGTGCGCTCATAGCGTTTGAGGGTGGTGAAACCGACGATGGTGTTATCTGCGCAACGCAATACGATGCAGTGCGTCTTGTCCTGCAAATCCTGATCGAATCGCGGGCGGGAGGTATCGCAGTAGGATGCGGAGTAAATCTCGAACATCCGATCGATTTCATGTGGATGCAGATCGCAGCATTTAACGGACGTTGCGTTTAAACGCATGGAGTTCCTCGGCACCGCAAGCAAGATGTTCGGAGTTTGGCGAGTTGAAAGGGTCAATGCAACGTAGACTTCATTTTGTTGCTGCCATTTTCTGACGGTGCAAATCTTATAACCGAGCAGAAATCACCGTTCATGGCGGTATGGAAAATTGAGTTTGTTCTGACCCATCAGGCGCCTTATTCATGTCATCCACGTTTTCCAGTCATCACCTTAATACCGCGATCGTGACGCGGCCCTTCAGTTGGCTGGTGATCTACACCGTCGTGACGGGCGCGCTGTACTTTCTCGTCACGCACTTCCCGATGGGCGTGGTACGCGAGATTCAACCGGCTGGGTTGGATGCGCACATTGCTCGACTGCCTTACACCTTGCCGCTGTACCTGAGCTATGTGCTGATCATGCCGGCGCTGGTACTGCTGGGGCGGCGTCGCGAATGGCTGTTGCCGGCCTTTTTTGCAGCGGCCGTGGCTTCCGCAACCTGCCTGCTGAGCCACTTGTTCTGGCCGACCATGATCGAACGTGCAGACAGCGCATCGCAGTGGCTCAATTGGCTCTACCAGATCGACTCTCCATTGGCCGCCTCGCCCAGCGGGCACGTCGCATTGCCGGTGGCCATCAGCGTTGTCCTCGGTTATCTGCGCGTTCGTGCGGCATGGCTCTTCAGTCTGTGGAGCCTGGCGCTGGGGATTAGCGTGTTGACGACTGGTCAGCACGTGTTGCTCGACGTGGTGTATGGCGCTGCGATTGGCGGGGTGGCGGGCCTGATCACCGTCATGTTGAAACGACTGAAGGTGGATCTGCGTACTATGGCAGCGATCCTGCTGGAATGGCTGTGCATCGTCGTGACGTTGCGCATCGCGCTGTACGTGGGGGACTGGCGACTGTATGGCGTGGCCTTCGTGGTGATTGCCGCGCGCCAACATGCGCTGTTCATTCTGTACCACGACGCGACGCACTATCACCTGACCCGTCATCGTTTGCTCAACGACTTTCTGATTAACCTGGCGATCGGTGTTCCGGGGTTGGTTCCCGTGGAATTCTATCGGCCCCTGCACCTCGAACATCATCAACAGACCGGAACCGCGAACGATCCGGAGCGGCGTTTTCTGTATCACCGGCAGCCTTGGGATTTCCGCCCGCTGAGCGGGAAGCTTTTGCTCAGGCAAGTACTCGGGGATCTGTTCCTGATCAACACGCTGCGCAACCTGGGCGCCTACAAGGCGGCGGGCGGCGGATCACCGAAGATGACCTGGCCAGCATTGACTGCCGGTGTGATCTGGCTGGTCCTTTTGTCTTTCATCGCTTGGCAAACGTCTGCCCAGACGCTCTTGCTGCTGGCGTTTTTCTGGTTTGTGCCATTGGTCACGCTGGGCACCCTGCTGCAGAAAATCCGCAGCATTGCCGAGCACAGTGGCGGACCTGACGTCACCCCCGGTTGGCGTGAATGGACATATGCCTGGAAAGTCGGGTGCGCAGGGCGGTTTTTCATATGGCCTTATCACATCAATCTGCACCTGCATCATCACCGCAGTGCCAACCATCCCTGGCATGTTCTCCCGCGTCTGGTGACGGCGGATGACGCGTTGCTGGACTCACGGACGCTGCCATCGTTGCTCTGGGCGGGGATGAAGAAGAACCGTTGATCCGGCCTTCGGATGGATGATTATTTCGGGCGTTAAAAAGCCGGCTTGTGGCCGGCTTCTCGGGGACTGCCTCAGCTTGTTTTTGACAAGCCTCACCAGCCTTCAAATCGCTCAGCCCACGTTGCGTCGGGCTGAATAGTAGGGGGCATCCGCGGGAACTCCTCCGCATCGCCGGGCAGGGAAACAGCTAAAAGCTACCCCTGCCAAATGTGCGGCGCATGATACCCACATTCACCTCAGTTGCCCACCTCCGGTTCCGATTCAGAGCCTTCCCAGCCCAGCAGGTGTTCGTCCAGCGGTACCGGTGGGCGGCGGTTGTTGAGGGTGGACCACCAGAATACCCAGCCCACTATCTGGACGTTTTGTTCGAAGCGTTCGTCGTAGGTGAGGTATTCGTCCGGGTGTTCGCTGGCGTTGTGGCTGCGCATGCGCAAACCGCCTCCAGGTCGGTTGTAGAGGTATTTGATGCGCAGCATGCCGTCGTGTTCGACGGCGTAGATTTCGCCGTCGATGATCTGGGTGCGGCCTCGGTCGATGGCGAGGGTGGCGCCTTGTTGGATGATGTCGATCATGCTGTTGTCGACCATGTAGGCGCCGACGGCGCGGTCGGGTTTTACGTTGAGGGTTTCGAGGGTGTGTTGGGAGACGCGGATGCGCTCCGTTGAGGTGAATGTGGGGTGAAGGGGAATCTCCACGTCGGTGCTTTCCGGGCGGCAGGCGGGGCCTGTGAGGTATTTGCCGATGTCTTCGCGGGTAGGTGCGATCCTTGCGGTGGGGGCTTCCAACAAGTAGTTGGCCGGCGGGTGTTTGGGGCCGCGACCGTCGCTTAACCAACGGCTGGAGACGCACAGCAATTCTGCGATCTCGTTGAGTCGACCCATGGGGACGCCGCGATTGAACCAGTTGTTCACGTGCTGAGGCGTGACGCCGCGGTTCTTGGCGAAGTCGGAGGCGGAAAGATGAACTTCCCGTAACAGCGCTTTTAAACGATCACCTGATGTATTCATAAACGCAGAGTTTACTGGCCGGGAAAACTATTCAAATAAACCATGCGTTGAATTGCGCGTGTAGGTTTTTCCTTAGTTGTAGCTTGTTTCTTCAGTAATACGGGTTAGTTGAACATCAGAAGTTAGGTGTTGAACTTGATGTTTAATTTTTCCAAAAAAAGCCCCGAATTATCGGGGCTTTTTTGATTTGCCGTGGCAATGAGGCGCGGGTATCAGCCTTTGTAGGCGGCTACCGACTTCATGATCTCGGCGCGGGCGGCTTCTGCGTTGCCCCAACCGTCGATCTTCACCCATTTGCCTTTTTCGAGGTCTTTGTAGTTCTCGAAGAAGTGCTTGATCTGTTCCAGCAGCAGAGGCGGCAGGTCAGTGTATTCCTTCACGTCGACGTACAGCTGGGACAGCTTGTCGTGTGGCACTGCGATGACTTTGGCATCGCCGCCGCCGTCGTCGGTCATGTTCAGGATGCCGACCGGGCGTGCGCGGATAACCGAGCCTGGAGTCACCGGGTAAGGGGTCACGACCAGCACGTCGAGGGGGTCACCGTCGTCAGCCAGGGTGTTGGGGATGAAACCGTAGTTGGCCGGGTAGAACATCGGGGTGGCCATGAAACGGTCAACGAACAGGCAGTCGCTGTCTTTGTCGATTTCGTATTTGATCGGCGCGTGGTTGGCCGGAATTTCGATGGCGACGTAGATGTCGTTCGGCAGGTCTTTGCCAGCCGGAATCTTGCTGTAGCTCATTGGGCGTTGCCCCCGTTAGTTGGCCATATGACATGGCCGGATTGGCCTAAAAGTGGCGGCGATTATAGGCATATTCTGACGCCGATGCCATGCGCCAAGCGTCGTACGGTCATTCGCCTTGCCGCTGGTAGCGCGGGTCGTGGGCTTGCAGTTGGATCAGGCGGGCCAAAGGGTCCTGGCGATAGAAGCGGCTGAGTTGGGCGTACACCTGTGGATAACGGTTGACCAGCAAATCCGGGGCGCTGAAGAAATATTCGCTGGTCACGGCAAAGAATTCCGCCGGGTTTTCCGCTGCGTAAGGGTCGATCTCGGAGTCGGCGTCCGGGTTGGCGTCCAGTTGTCGGTTGAGGTCGTCAAAGGCGCTTTGCATCACGCTGGCCCAGTCCTGCACGCGCATGTCGTGGTGCAGCGGTGGCAGGCCGTTGGCGTCGCCGTTGAGCATGTCCAGCTTGTGCGCCAGCTCGTGGATGACCAGGTTGTAGCCTTCCCATTGGCCGCTGGCCAGCACGCCGGGCCAGGCGAGGATCACCGGGCCTTGTTGCCAAGCTTCGCCGCTGTGTTCGCCGTCCCACTCGTGTTCCACGCCGCTGGCATCGCGATGGCGTTGCGGGCTGAGGAAGTCGTCGGGGTACAGCACGATTTCATGGAAGCCCTGATACCAGTCGAGGTCGCCCAGGTTCATCAGCGGCAGTTGCGCCTGCGCGGCGAGCACCAGGCGTTGTTCCTGGTGCAGGTCGACGCCGGGCAGGGCGGTGAGGTGTTTTTCGGCGAGAAATAGCACACACGCTTCGCGCAGCCACTGGTCTTGCTCGGCCGTGATGCCGTCGAGGAAGGTCAGGTGATGGCGCACCCGCTGCCAGGTGTCATCGGCAATCGGGTGCTTGGCCAGCAGGCGCCGGCGACGCCAGGCGCTGAGAGACCACATGAGGCGGTCAGTGCGAATTGGTTTCGGAGGTGGTGCGACCAAAGCGGCTGCGCACCACGCCAATGATCATCGGTACCAGGGACAGCAGGATGATGAACACCACCAGCAACGACAGGTTCTTCTTGATAAATGGCACGTTGCCGAAGAAGTAACCCAGGGTCACCAGGCCGCCGACCCAGAGGATGGTGCCCAGCACGCTGAAACCGAAGAAGCGCGGGTAGGGCATTTTTGCGATACCGGCGACGAACGGCGCGAAGGTGCGCAGAATCGGCAGGAAGCGCGCCAGGGTCACGGTTTTGCCGCCGTGTTTGTCGTAGAAGTCGTGGGTTTTTTGCAGGTAGTCGCGACGGAAAATTTTCGAGTTCGGGTTGCTGAACAAGCGTTCGCCCGCCGTTCGGCCTATCACATAGTTGGTGCTGTCGCCGAGGATGGCTGCCAGCATCAGCAGGCCGGCGAGTAACACCGGGTCCATGCCGCCGCCCGCGGCAACCGCGCCGGCGATGAACAGCAGCGAATCACCCGGCAGGAACGGCATGACCACCAGGCCGGTCTCGCAAAAAATCACCAGAAACAGAATGCCGTAGATCCACGGACCGTAATTGGTCACCAGCATGTCGAGGTAAACGTCGAGATGCAGGATAAGGTCAAGCGGGTTGAAATCCATGGATGGCACCTGTGTGAATGGCCCGGCTCAGCAGGCCAGTGCGGGGACGATTGTTAATAAGGCTACAAGCGTATGTCGAGATTCTTACAACCCTGAGAGGTCCGCATTATACGGACTGAGAGCTGAAAAGCGTGTGGCTTTTGTAGCGGGGAGTGTCGCGAAAGTGTGAAGCAATTGGACTTCGAGGCCGTCATGGATCCAAATGTGGGATCGGGCAAGCCCTAATGCCGTCAGTTAAGCGCTAAAGCAGAAAAACCTGCGACCTGTGGCGAGGGAGCTTGCTCCCGTTGGGGCGCGAAGCGGCCCCAAAAATGGGACTGCTACGCAGTCCAGCGGGAGCAAGCTCCCTCGCCACAGAGACCGGTTCTGTCTTAACTGACTGGCATTAGGGCAAGCCCGCTCCCACATTTTTTAACGCTGCTTAGTCAGTGATAGAGCGCACGCCCGGCCTGGCGCGCTCGTCCACCACCAATTCGAAGACATCCGGGCGGGCATAATGCCCCACCACGTCGTAGTCATACCTGGCCCGCACCAACTCATCGGTATCGATGCGCGCGGTCAACAGTCCCGCTTCACCCACCAGCGGCCCGGCAAGTATGTCGCCCATCGGCCCGACGATCACGCTGCCACCGGCAATCAATGCTCGATCCGCCGGCCAGTTGGCAACCTCCACGCCCAACGCCTCGGGCGAGTCCTGTACCTGGCAGGCGCTCACCACAAAGCAGCGCCCTTCATGGGCCACGTGGCGCATGCTCACCTGCCACATCTCGCGCTCGTCCACGGTGGGTGCGCACCACACCTGTACACCCTTGGCGTACATTGCGGTACGCAGCAGCGGCATCATGTTTTCCCAGCACACCGCGCCGCCGATCCGCCCTACCGCGCTGTCGACCACCGCTAACGTGGAGCCGTCGCCCTTGCCCCAGATCAGCCGTTCGGTGCCGGTGGGCATCAGCTTGCGGTGCTTGGCCACCAGCCCGCCCTTGGGCTCGAAATACAACACGGTGCAATACAAGGTACTGCCACTGCGCTCGATCACGCCGAGTACCAGGCTCGCGCCGGTGCGGGTGGATAACCCGGCCAACGCATCGGTTTCGCTACCCGGCACATCGATAGCATTGGCAAAGTAGCGGGCGAAGGCTTCACGCCCTTGCGGCAGGCGGTAACCCAGTTGCGTGCCGAAACCTTCGCCTTTGGGATAGCCCCCCAGCAAGGCTTCGGGCATCACCACCAGTTGCGCGCCGCTCAGCCGGATCTGTGCTTCATACGCCAGTATCTGTTCGAGGGTTTCGGCCTTGCCGCCAGGCGCCGAGCCAATTTGTAAAGCAGCCACGGTAGAAACAGGCATCACGGTCACTCCAAGTCAGTGGGGGTTGCCCATTCTCCGGCCAGGCTTGATCATGAATAAAGCCCACTTCAGTGCTAAATGATATGAGCCAGATAGATATCACCCAGGTCGATTTGAACCTGCTGAAAACCTTCGAAGCCCTGCATGACGAGTCCAGCGCCAGCCGCGCGGCGTTGCGCCTGGGGGTGACGCAGTCGGCAATCAGCGCCGGGTTGCGGCGCTTGCGCGAGCTGTACGGTGATCAGTTATTTGTGCGTACGGGCCGTGGACTGGCACCGACCGTTCGCGCCAATCAATTGAAACCGGTGATCAGCGAGGCGCTGGCCCGCTGTCGGCAAAGCCTGGCGATGGTCAATCCGCAGAGCCCGAACTATCAGGGCCGCTCCGTGGTGTTGGGCCTGTCCGATGACTTCGAGATTGCCTACGGCCGCCGACTGATGGACAGCGTCGCACAGCGCCTGCCGAAACTGCGGGTGATTTTCCGCCAGACCCACAGCCAGATCGTCGCCGATGCCCTGCTCGACCGCAGCCTGGATATGGCGATCACCGCTGGTGGGTTTGCCGAACGGCGCCTGAGTCGGCAAGTGCTCGGCGAAGGTGACTACCGCTGCCTGGTGGACCCGAACAGCCTGGCGCCCGGCCAGCAACACATCGACCTGACGGAGTTCGTCGCGCGCGAACATGTGCTGGTGTCGTCGAGCGGGTTTATCGGCATTACCGATGAGGGCTTGGCGGCGCACGGCTTGAGCCGCCAGGTGTGCGCGTCCACCAGCCACTTTGCCGCGTTGGCGTTTCTGCTCAAGGGCAGCGCGGCGGTGGCGACGATCCCCGGGCATGCCGCCGAGGCCATCGCCTGCCTCACCGGCTTGCGCGTTTTGCCTTGCCCGTTGGCGTTGCCGCGTTACCCGGTGGAGCTGGGCTGGCGCACCCAGGCCCAGCTCGACCCCCTGCTGCTGAAAGTGCGCGAGGCAATCGAGGAGTGCTTTATTTAGCCGCCGCCATCAACTTGTTGACTTCGCTGCGCACCATGTTGGAAAACTCCGGCGGCGACATGCCGTCCAGCTCGGCTCGCACCCATTCAGCCCATTTGCCCTTGCGCTTGGCGCGCTCACCGAACAACCGCGCGGCTTCGCCCTTGGCTTTGCCCAGGTTGGTTTGCCACAGGTCGTAAAGACGGGACTTTTCATCTTCCAGCTCGGCGCGTTCGGCGAGGGTCTTGTTGGCGAGATTGAAGCTCATGTTGAATTACCTGCTGCACAAATAGGTGACATCTTACACTGTAGGCCGAAAGGTCCTGATTCCGATTTTGCCGCAAATGGCCAGCGGGCAAAATAACTGCAACTTTTGCCTCCGCCTGATACTCCATTGTTCACTGCCACATCCACTGCAAGGAGTCACACATGGCCCGCAAAACCGCCGCCCAATCCGTCGAAGATCAAATCAAGGATCAAGCTTTCAGCGAACTGACCACGCTGATTGAAGAATCCGACAAACTGCTCAAGAGCAGCGCATCACTGGTGGGCGAGGAAGGTGAAACCCTGCGCGAGCAGGTCGCCATCAAACTCAAGCAAGCCCTGGACTCAGTGTCCAACGTACGTGAGCGCAGCAAGCCGGTAGTGGATGCCACCGAGACCTATATCGGTGGCCATCCATGGCAGACCGTGGCCATTTCCGCAGGCTTTGGCCTGGTGGTAGGCCTGTTGCTCGGTCGCCGCAACTGATGAGTAAGGGCTGCGCCCTGGGCGCAGCCGCTTTCAACCGGCAGCCAACGCTCGCAACTGCCGCAGTTCCTGCACCTCAAGTTCAATCCCTGTTTCCTGCGACTTCGCCCGTGTGCGATGCCGCCGATCCCCCGGCAACCGCCGTAACCCCGCCGCATGCATCTGCCGCACCAGTTCCTGGCTGCGCGCAGCGAAGCTTTGCCCGGCAGTCTTGCTTGGATCGATGACAATCAGCAACTGGCCCGTCCAGGGCGTACGCGCGCCCGGATGGTCCGCCCAATTGAACTCGAACGAAAAATTACCGCCCGTTAACGCGGCCGCCAGCAACTCGACCATCATCGACAGCGCCGAACCCTTGTGCCCGCCGAACGGCAACAGCGCGCCGCCTTCGAGAATGGCCTTCGGGTCCTGGGTCGGCTGGCCGAGGCTGTCCACGCCCATGCCCGGCGGTAGGCGTTCGCCTTTGCGTGCGGCAATCTGCACGTCGCCATGGGCAATGGCGCTGGTGGCCAGGTCGAACACAATCGGGGCGCCGTCGGCGCGCGGCGCGGCGAACGCGATGGGGTTGGTGCCGAACAGCGGGCGGTCGGCACCGTGGGGCACCACGCAGGTCATGCTGTTGACCACGCTGAGCGCCACCAGCCCTTCTTCAGCGAAAGGTTCGACATCCGGCCACAACGCCGCGAAGTGATGGGAATTATGGATTGCCAGCAAGGCGATACCGGCGCTGCGGGCTTTGTCCACCAGTAACGGGCGAGCCGCCGTCAGGGCCGGTTGGGCGAAGCCGTTGCGGGCATCGACCCGCACGAAGCCTGAAGCCACATCCGTGACCGTCGGCACCGCCGTGCCATCCACCCAGCCACTGGCCAGCGTCGACAGGTAACCGGGAATGCGAAAAATACCGTGGCTGTGGGCACCATCACGCTCGGCGCTGGCGCAGTTGTGCGCGAGGATGGCCGCCACCTCTGGCGACGTGCCGTGGCTGACGAACACCTGTTGGAGCAAGGCCACCAACTCGGTAAAGCCGATCAAGGTTGAAGCGGTGTCGACTGTCGGAGACTGCGCAGGCATTTGAAGCTCCGTTTTTATGATTGGAGGGGCAACGAATGAACGTCCGGGTCCTGCTTAAAAACCACGCGCGGCGTCTGCTGTCAACGTGTGCCGAATCTCATTATTTACCCCAGCTTGCAGATTGCGCGTCCTTACCCTGATGCTCCCCAAGCACGATAGAGACCGGCGATGCTCAGCGTAACCCCCCCGTATTTTTTCGATGAATTCCTGAGGCCCGTCAGCAGGAAAACGCCGAGCGAGCGCGAGCGAGCGCTAGGCCTGAGCGTCAAAGATCTTGAGTGGCTGCATAACCTGTATTACGTAAGCGATACCGACCGTCAGAATACGCGCCTGCTCAGCCATCCCATGCGCGTGGAAAAGCTGCTGATTAACGCTCAGGGCCACATCGCGATACCACTCGCCGGGGCCTTTATGATGAGCCCCACGCCGGACGGTGGCAAAGCCCTGCTTTACACGCCTTATGGCGGCATTCAGGTATTTGCCGACCCTGCCTCACTGCTCGTCGAGGTCGGCGAACAGTTGGCGGACTCGGTGCAACGCGTCGACTTGATGAGTTTCCTCTCGATTACCCAGCGCAACGCATTACCCATCGGCACCGCGCTGACGGTGACCAGCGCGGTGATCGAGGGGGCGGTCAGTGAAGACCAGGAGCAAACCCTCATGGCCTGCCAGCAGGCCAATGTCAATTTGATGCTTGAACATCTGAAAAAGATTCCTACCTTGCCCTGGATGCTCGACACCGTACTGATCATCATGGCGCGCAACTACTTCCCGGGCCTGGATCAACGCCACACACGGGTAAACTTTTTTATACGCCACCCCGCCGACGGTGATCGACGCTGGGTCCAATCCCTGCCGTTAAGCGAAGCATTCCTGCAGTTTTATGTGAAACATGCCTGGCCCACGGAGCAAACCCGTGAATTCTTCAACCCCAAGCATGTCACCACTGCCTTTACCCAGGCCCAGCTGGAAGAGGACAACCAGCGCTGGGAAGCGTTGGTCGAAGAAACCTCCGGCGTTCTCTCCAAACTGTTGGACGGCCTGCTGCAAACTTACTGGAACGAAGACATCGGCGATGGCGCCTCACGCGTGGAGCTTTTCGCGCAAATCATGGGTGAAAAGTTTCGCGTCGATGTGCTGCTCAAGCGCCAGACATCGGTGATCAGCGCCGAAGAAAGCCACATGTTCCAGGCAATGTTCCTGCCTGACGAGAGCGCGCGCAGCGCCCACGCCAGCCAACTGAGCGTGGAAAAAGTGCAGGTCTACGCGCCGTATCAGCACTACGTGGAACTGGCCAGCACCCTGATGATCCACGAAAGCCATGCGTACCTGTATACGCAATCGCATGGAGTGCAGGTGCTCAAAGACATGGATGACCTGAGAGATACGTTATTGACCATGCTCAAGACCGCAGGGCATGAAGACGAGTTACTCAACTTTCTGTCCCTGGATGAGCGCAACACCTTTATTGGCCTGGACCAGGTAAACATCGCGGCCCGCCCCGTCACCGGCAGCGTGTTTACCGGTATTGTCGAAGACATTGCCGTCAAGCAAATCAGTAATATGAACCACGCCCTGGCGACCTATCGGCGCAGTGATGGCCAGGTGAACCTGACTGCCCTGCTCGACTACGCCCTGGATGTACGTGCAATGCTTGATGCTCGCCTGGCGCTACTGGATACCAACGGGCGCTGGACTACCCACCCGATTACCAGCGGCAATGGTCGCCCGTCCACGGTGCGGGCAGAGCGCGCCAAGCAGCAATTGCAGCGCCTGCACGCCGTCGAGCAGGCGCTGGACGCGGATCGCAAAAAGCACCCCACCCTGCGTGGCATCGTCGCTCACGCTTTGAACGCGGAACTGAACATACAGCAACTGGACCTCAAGGCAGAAGACGTCTATATCAACACCTACGAGACCCGCGCCGAAGAGATTGAAGAGCGCCCACCGGTGTCGTCCCTGAATATGGTTGAACACTTCATCGAGCGCCTGAGCCTTGAAGCGTCACCGGTGTCCAGCTCACCGCGCACCTGGTTTTACGTAAAGCGTGACCCCCACGTCGCCCTCCAGCTGCATAACCTGACACTCAGTGCCTTCAACAGCATTATTGAGCGCGTCTTGAAGCTTTTCTCCGATCACGACATGCACGAACTCACCCGCGTGTTTCTCGACAGCAACCGCGACAAACATGCGCACTCGATGCTCTTGGGGTTGCGCAGCGAGGCCGAATTGAGGCTACTGGGTAAACTATTAGATCCCACCAGCCATGGGCTTCTCGACACGGTACTCAATCCCGAGAGCCTCTCGCGCATTACCCGCCATGGCATCAACGGCTTTATGCCGGATGCCTATGGATTGACGCTGGGCCTGGGCTCACTCGATCAACCCACGCCCCTCGCCAACGTATTTGTAATCACTGAGCGCGGCGGTATCGACCCCAAGCTCTCCGGCCAGGCGGTGCTCTGGACTCCTCGCAGCGGTTATGAGGTCTTTATCTCGATCATGGAATTGCACCAAGCGCTGACACAGCGCCTGGAACATCCGATCAAGCGCTTGAGCCTGCTGGAAAACCTGCCGGTTTCCTTGCGCATCCCCCATCAGGTTTATCGATTGGGCCCCCTGAAGCTCATTGACGACAACGTGCTGGATAACCGCCTGAAAACCTATCGCGATTTCGTCATGGACGGCGTTGATCACCTGCTTTCCATGAAATTGCGTGCCCGGTCCCTGCAGAACCGCCTGGACATGAGCCTGGAGCAAGCCCCACCGACCAACCTGGCCAGGGCCGTCGCGGTGGCCACCACCATGATCAATCAACAAGCGCTGCCCGTCTGGCTGGGAATGGCACCGCCACGGGAACAGATCCATCAGGCGGAACTGCTTGAGCAATACCACAACAACGCGCCTCAGGAAGAAGACTACCTGCATGGCATCGTACCGCTGCGCGCGCACACATTCGCAGCACTTGCGAAACTGCTTGATGCGCGTTTCCCAGGCCACGCCCTGAGCCCCGATAACATCCTGATTCCGATTCACCAGGCCTTCGAGATCCATGACTACAGCCTGACCGACTATGCCATGCGGCACTTGCCGAACATGGATACCGCGACCATCCGTCCACGTTCGCGTACCGCCACCCCGCTGCCCGCCACCCTGGATGCCACTGCGGTGATTCAAATGGTGCGGCAATTGGACCTGAAAACCGCCTACCAGACGGTGTTGCAAAACCAGCTGAACGACCAGTCGGCTGAAGCCCTGCAACGCCGACGCCTTTTCTGCCAACAGCTGCCCTGGCAAACCTTGCAGCTGGCCCACGAGCAAATGCTGCAGGAGCGACTCTCAGCGCAGGCGCTGAGTCTTGTCCAGCAGGTTTTCGACATGCCCGACGCCCTGGCACGCGCCTCACTCGCCGGGGCATCGGCGAGGGTTCGGCCCATGGAGTTGATTGCCACCGAAGGCGCCACCGCCGTCAAAGTATTGGGCATGTACCTGATCGACCCCACTCCACCCGCCTCCGGCCCTGTGGTGCTGTACGCGCCCTACAGGGAAAACCATGTGTTCAAGGAATATCGGGACGAACAAGCGCTGCTCGATGAGTTGGACAGGCCGGGAGAACTGCAGGACTGGGTGCTGCTGCACCTTGACGACCCACACCAGGCGACTTATCGCCACTTGATGCAAGAGAACCTTCGTCGCGTCTCCGACATCCATCTCGCTTCGTCCGAAGTGACAGGCAACTTTCTTCACTACCTGTTCAACGACAACACGCTGTTGCTGTCCAAAATGCTCAGTTGTCAATTCGTGGAAGGTGCCAAGGTTCTATGGGAGAAAGTGACCGAACTGCTGGTCGAGGAAATTCCCACGGCGGTGCAATTCATGGCCGGCAAACTCGCGTACCCGCTGGTCGTCTGGCGCAGCTACAAGCTATTCAAACGCTCAGCTGAAGCGCTGCAGCTACACCGATGGAAGTCGGCGCTCAAGGACTTTGTCTTGGGCATCGCACAAATGGCCGCATTGCGTGACGCGCTTGAGGGCCTCGACAGCCCGCCGCCTACCGATGAAGCAGTACCGGCAGCTAAGCCGTCGGACGAAACACTGCCCACAGCCACTACCCTGTCCACCTTGGACATCACCGCGCCATCGCGCACGTCGTTGCAACCTTTCGAGCATCACGACATCGCGTTGGAGGACCTTGAGCGGAACGCCTCTTCCCATGTTTATGAGGACAAGGCGACCTCAAAAACCTACATACCGCTTGCAGGCAAGGTGTATTCAGTCGAGAAAACCGCACGCTACTGGTGCCTGGCCAACGACGAGCAGCAAGGTTCCTATGTTGCCCGCAATTCACAAGGCCATTGGGTGCTGGACCTGCGCAGTCATAACCCACGGTTCGGCGGCCTGCTGGGACACATGAGTGCGCGAAGCGGCGAACGCAGGGAGGTCAATATCGAAGCGAGGGGCATTAGAGAAATTGCCGCCGTGTCCAGCTGGAAAGCTCAAGTCATCAACGAAGCCATGAACGTAGCGACTTTTTACACCGTCACATGCAAGCGCAATATCGCGCTTTTTTCAGTAAATCGTGACCCTTTCAGCCGGGTGGGTTTATTTCTGGGCGAATTGTTCGGCGTCCTTTCCCTGACCCCCGCTCAATTAGAGAGAGTCGAGAAAATAGTCGATCTGATGTTGGATGAGCTGAGTAATCCGACCTTGACCAAACCGGACTCCAGTCGCTTTGTCAGTGGAACCAGCCGCACTAACCGGGCAGCCGACTACGCCCTGACGCTCCCCGATGACACGAACCACACCCTGTATTTGCTTGATCGCTTCTTCGACCCACAAATGGATATGTACCAGAACTGCCTGATCTCACCCTTCGACATATCGGCCCACGCCCGCGCCAGCACGATCATCCACGAAGTGACGCACCTTAAGCTCGATACCGAAGACATCGCTTACCTCCACACCATGTGCCCGTTCCCCGAACTGATTGACCCGAGCAAACCTGGCGCGCAAGCGCTCAAGACCACCCTGGAGGATTTGCACAGCACGGCGTTGTCCACACTGACACCGGCGTCAATGCTGTTTAAGACCTGGGATAAGGTCACCCTCACATGGAAGGACTACAGCAGTAAAACTTCAACCTCCAGCCTTAAACAAAAAATCCTGACGGTCACAGGCGCCAGGGACCTTAATGACGCCCGGCAGATTTTCATGAGCAGCCCTGACAAGCGCATTGACACTATCCTGAGCAACGCCGATTCGGTGACTTACCTGATTACCCATCTGGGCCGCGTCTTGGACCCGGGGGCCTGAGCGGTGCCGGGTAGACGTCAGGCGTTCCAGCCAGGCAGCAAATGTGACTACGCTCGGCCCCACGGAGCTTTCAAACAAGAATAAGTTCCAATTGATATGCAATCGCCATGATGCTGTTCTCGCTGTGAGCTTCAGGGGGTTAGAATGTGAGAAATCAGGATGAGTCAATGAGCGAAAAGTCCCTTTCAGAAGCCGAATACGACGCCATTACCGACGCCGCCGCGCATTGGTGCATGCGCTTGCATGCCGAAGATTGCTCGGCCGCCGACCGTCAGGCGTTTGAACAATGGCACGACGCTCATCCGCTGCACGCCTTCGAGTACGCGGCGATGCTGGAAATCTGGGACGTGGCCGATCATTTGCCGCGCAGCACGCCGGCACCCATCGTGATGCCGTTCAAGCCGCGCCCACGCTGGCACACCTACGCGGTCGCGGCCGCCATTTGCCTGGCCGCGTTACCCTTGGCCGCTTTTACCGGCTGGGAAACCGGCTGGTTGCCAAGCGCCTATAAGCATTTCGAAGCGGTCAACGGCTTACGCACCGTTACCCTAGGCGATGGCAGCCAGGTGGATCTGAACCTGGGCACCGAATTGGTCTACAGCGATTACAAAGACCGCCGTCAGGTGACATTGAAAAAAGGTGAAGCGTTTTTCAACGTCACTCACGACGGTGATCACCCTTTTGTCGTGCAGGCCGGCGATGGGCAGATTCGGGTGACGGGCACCCAGTTCAACGTCTGGAAATATGAAGACCAGGTGCGGGTGATGTTGCTTGAAGGCTCTGTGCAGATCGCCAGCGACCTGGTGCATGGCAGCGTGCCGCTTACCCCGGGAATGCAGGCAAGCTATCACCAGGGCGACGCCACCCCGCAAGTCGCCGCGATCAAGCCCGATGACACAGCGCTTGCCTGGCGTTCGGGCAAACTGGTACTCGACAACCTGGCTTTGGCCGATGCGCTGCCGCTGATCAACCGCTATTTGAGCAAACCGGTGATGCTGGCTGATGCCGGCACCGGGGCAATCCGCATTGGCGGCATCTATAACCTCAGTGATATCAACAACCTCATCCCGTCGCTGCCCAAGGTGCTGCCGGTCTACCTGACCCAGAACCAGGATGGCAATCCCGTCCTCAACGCCATCCCGCGCAAAGCGCCCAAGGGCTGATACCGTCGGCGCCACCGAATCGGCAGTCCGCGCGAAATGTCCATTTTTGAAACAACCATGTGCCCTGAAACGCCCCACCGGCGCGGCTTCATGGTTTTGTCATGGGCACTGTTTCATCGTTGATACAACTGGCGCGCAAGGCCCGGCATAACGCGCCGGGCGGCGACTGTCTCATGCCTGAAACACCGCAACCGTTGCCTCATCCAACGAAAGTCGCAACCGCCTGAACAGGAAGGAGAAATAAAAAGCGGCACGCCTTCTGCTCTGTCCCTGACAACGCTGTTCAGGGTCAGCGTGAATAAAAAGGACTGCCGCCGTGGACACACTCACTCACGCCTCGATAAACGCACTGCTGATCAGTTGCGTGCTCAGCGCCGGCATCAGCCTGCCGAGCCAGGCGGGTGACGGCGTGATCGTCACAGGGCGCACCGTGCAGGGTCATATGTATGGGCGCACCTCCCGTCCCGACCCCTACCCCACCACTGCCAACGCCAACCCCAGCAAAGCGGTCATCAGCGCCACCTCCGGCGAACTCAGTGATGTGGACATTGGCAGCGTCAGCAGCGGTTCGAGCCTTGCCCGTTCCATCCAGCCCAACGGCCATTTGCCTGGCTTGGGCACCACGCAAAACAGTATGTCGACCGTGGGGGCCACTGGCGCAGCCGCCGGCCACGGCGCAGGCAGCGGCATGGGTGGGCAGATCAGCGATTCGATCCAACGCGGCATGGCCCCCTTGAACACTATCGGCGGCATGCTGGGGGGCAAGTAATGGCGCGCTTCGCGTGGCTGTTGGCGCTGTTGGGCAGCGCGTCGGGCATGGCTGACAACAGCGCCCTGATCCGCAGCAGCGGCAAACAGTATGAGGGCGTCTTGTCGATCAACCAGGCGGCCGGTACCCGGCAACAAATGTCCAACAGCCGCGCCATTGTCCTCGGCGGCCAGGCCACCACCCTCAACCTGCAGAAACTCGACGGCAACGTCGACCCGTCCTTGAACGCCAAGGCGGCGATCCTGGGCACCGCCTTTACCAACGGCAACGGCGTACTGGGCATCAACCAGTCGGCCGGGGCCAATAACCAATCGATCAATGCGGTGCGGATCAGTGTCAATCCTGGCCCGCAAAGCATCGATGACAGCGTCCTGTTGCAACAGAACACGACGCAGTTGACCGACTCAGGGCTCACCTCCACCACTGGCAGCCGCCAGGTCGTGACCAGCGACCAGGCCTTCACCGGCAGCCGAGGAGTGATTCAGGTGAACCAGAGTGCCGGGGTGGGGAACCGAGTGGCTAACACCCTGGGCATCACTATCAAGTAGGCGCTTGGTAGCACTGGCTGGACCGTACCAACACTTAACCCAACTCATTAGAAGCAAGGAGAAACACCATGAAACCTCAAATGGCCCTGAAACCAATGGTTTTCGCGCTCGCCGCGCTCATGGCTACCGCCGCTCAAGCAGGGGGCGGCTGGCATCCAACGCCTCAACCTAGCGGTACGGTTGCCGCTGCGGTCACCGATGTACAACAAAGCCAGCACAACAAGTTCGACGACACCAACACCGAAAACAATGCCTCTGCCGACAATTCGGTCACCGGCAACAGCGGTAACGTGGGGGTCAACGTGCAGTCGGGTTCCGGCAACCAGGCGGATAACGCGGGGGCCATCTCCAGTGCCAAAGGCGACTTTGCCACCGTGTTCGCGGTGATCGATCTGGATCAAGGCAGCACCCACAACAATTTCGTCAACAAAGGCACGCAAAACAACGCCTCCCTGGACAACTCGGTCAACGGCAACTCCGGTAACGTGGGTTACAACGGCCAGGCCGGTCAGGGCAACCAGGGTAAAAACAACCTGGCAATCACTACCGCTGACGGCAAGAACATTGCGGCGGCTGCCAATACCGAGCAGAACTCGCTCAATAACAGCTACCTCAATACCGCCGCCAGCAGCCACGGGTATGGCAAACCTCAGTACGTGTCCAATAACGCCAGCCTCGACAATTCGGTTAACCGCAACTCCGGCAACGTGGGTGTGAACCTGCAATCCGGCGCGGGCAACCAGGGCAGCAACAGCCTGTCGATCGGCCAAGGTTGCAGCGTCTGCACCAGCGGCGTGCGCTTCTGATCCAATGGGGCCTTGGCGACGAGGCCCTTTTTTATTCCAGTGTCCACCAGGTCATCCGATCATGCGTCTCGCGTCCCTCACCCTCCTGATGTTGCTGACCGGCACCACCTGGGCAGGCACCATGGCAATCTCCGCCATGCCGGGCGGTGCGGTGATTTTCAAGAAGGTCGAGAGCATCCGTGAACGCCGGTTCGCCAACCTGGTGGAACAGAAAACCGATTTCAGTTGCGGTGCCGCGGCACTCGCCACCCTCCTGCGCCAAGCCTATTGGCTGGACGTCGACGAAGAACACATCATCAAAGGCATGCTGGTCACCGCCGACCAGGAGCTGGTGCGTACCCAGGGTTTTTCCATGCTGGACATGAAGCGCTACCTCGAAAGCATCGGCATGCGCGCCCGGGGCTACAAGATTGCCGCCGACACCCTGAGCACCGTGAAAATCCCGGTGGTGGTGCTGCTGGAAATCCGTGGCTACAAGCACTTTGTGGTGATGCAACGAGCCGACAACGACTGGGTGTACATCGGCGACCCGGTGCTGGGCCATAAGCGCTACTCACGGGATGACTTCGTCAAGGGTTGGAATGGCATCGTGTTCGCCGTGTTGGGTGAAGGCTACGACAAGGCCAACGTTCTGCTCGACCCGCCCACGCCGCTGACCGCCAGGAATCAGCTGAACGCGTTCAAGCCCGTGGGCGACGCCGAGCTGATGGATTTCGGTTTTATCCAGAGCGACTTCTTCTAGAAGCGCAATAAGGAGCAGGACGCTCCAGGAGCAAGAGATGAACACTTCCCGTTGGCTGACGGTTTTGTGTCTGGCAGGCTCGATGCCCGCTTATGCTTCATCGGGTTTCAAACCGATCGAACTCAAGGATTCGGAAATAGCCGAACTGCGCGGCCGCTATGTAATGCCGGGACGAATTATCAGCTTCGGCATTGTGATGAGCAGCACCTGGACCAATGCCGTGGGCGACAGCATCACCGGCAAGGCCAGCATGCAGCTCGACAAGAGCACCGTCACCCCGCAGTTCTATGTGCAAACCACCGGCTCCGTGGGCGCCGCAGGCAACCAGAACACCGGCACCGGCAACGTGGTCGGCGGCGCAGGCCTGGGCAGTGGCCAGGGCGTGATCCAAAGCGTGCGCACTGCCGGCGATGGCAACACCGCCTACAACACCGTGGGCATCAACGTAGCGCAAGACGGCCTGGCCCCTGCCAACACCCAGCAGTCCGGGCAAATCCTGGTGGCCGGTGGCACCGTCACCGGTGAAAGCAAGGCAGGCCATGTCAGCGTGTCGGCCAACAATGGCGGCCTGCAGATGGCGATCCAGGCCAACCACAACCAAGGCAACAGCCTGCAGCAGATCGGCGGTGGGAATGTACTGCAAGGGACGGTTTTGACCGGCAATACCAACGTCGTCAACAACATCACCCAACTCAACGTCGTGATGAATAACAACGGTTTGAACAATGGCGCGTTGAACTGCAATTTGGATCAACTCAAAGGCCTGCGCACGCTCGGTTATTGAAGCTGACCCTCGATACTCACGCATTGGAAAGGACGGCTTATTTCATGCATCGATCGTTATCGCTCCGCGCGGTAGTCTGTTTAAGTACGCTCTTACCTGCATCCGTGTTGTATGCCGCGCCGGATAGCGATATCGAAACCCTCAAGCAGGAGCTTCTGGAACTCAAGCAACGCTACGACGTGCAGCAAAAGGCCCTGGCCGTGCTGGAACAACGTGTGCGCCAAGTGGAGGATCAACCGGCGGTGCCGGCGCCCAAGCGCCTGGCCAAATCCCCCGCCGACTTCAATAAAGCCGCGACCGTCGCCGCCGGCACGGGCGCGGCTGCGGCATCAGGTGGCGCAGGCGGCGGCAGCTCCTACGGCCAGTCACTCAAGGACGACTCCGCCCCTGCGCAAAGCGTGAGCAATCTCTACAACGAGGCCAGCGGCTTTTTCGGCAATGGCAAATTCAGCGTCGAAACCGGCATCACCTATGCCCGTTATGACGCTCGCCAGTTGACCCTCAATGGCTTCCTGGCGCTGGACTCGATCTTCCTCGGCAACATCAACCTGGACCGGATCAAATCCGACAGTTGGACCCTGGACCTGACCGGACGCTACAACCTCGACAATCGCTGGCAGTTCGACCTGAACGTGCCGGTGGTGTACCGCGACTCGACCTATCAGTCCGGCGGCGCCGGCAACGATGCCACGGCCACCTCGGAAGGTTCGGCGACCCGCGACCCCACCCTTGGCGACGTCAACGTCGGCGTGGCGTACAAATTCCACGATGAAACCCCCAGCCTGCCGGATGCGGTGGTGTCGGTACGGGTGAAAGCGCCTACGGGCAAAGAGCCGTTCGGCATCAAGCTGGTCCGGCAGCCCAGCAACGACAACCTCTACCTGCCGGAAAGCCTGCCGACGGGCAACGGTGTCTGGTCGGTCACGCCGGGCATTTCCCTGGTCAAGACCTTCGACCCGACCGTGTTGTTCGGTTCGCTGTCGTACACCCACAACTTCGAAGACTCGTTCGACGACATCAGCAGCGAGGTCAACCAGAAGGTGGGAGGCAAGGTGCGCCTGGGCGACAGCTTCCAGTTCAGTGTCGGCGTGGCGTTTGCCTTGAACGAAAAGATGAGCATGTCGTTCTCGGTGTCAGACCTTGTGCAGCGCAAAAGCAAACTCAAGCCGAGCGGCGGCGACTGGCAGTCGGTGGTTTCCAGCGATGCCAACGCCGGCTACTTCAACGTGGGCATGACGATTGCCGCGTCGGATAACCTGACCATCGTGCCGAACCTGGCGATTGGCATGACCGACGACGCGCCAGACTTTACGTTCAGTCTGAAATTCCCGTACTACTTCTGATCCAGCTTCGGTTTACCCGCCCCTAGCGAATCTGGTGTTTGTGCAGCAACCGATAGAATGTCGGCCGGGAAATGCCCAGCACGCGGGCGGCGACGCTCAGGTTGTCGCTGTGCCGGTTGAGCACATCGCACAACGCCTGGCGTTCGGCGCGGTGTTTGTAATCTTCCAATGTAGCCATCGGTGGCGAAACCTGCGGCTCGCCTTGCAGCCCCAGGTCAACCGCTTCGATCTGGCGCCCTTCGGCCAACACCAGGCCACGGCGTACGCGGTTGGCCAACTCACGCACATTGCCCGGCCACGGGTGTTGCCCCATCGCCACCAGGGCCTCTTGGCTGAAACTGCGCGGGCGGCGGCCGGTTTCCTGGCTATAGAAACGTGAAAAGTGATTGGCCAGCATCGCCACGTCACCATGGCGCTCGCGCAGGGGCGCCGTGACGACTTGCAGGACGTTCAGCCGGTAATACAGGTCTTCGCGAAAAGTGCCCTTTTCGACGGCGGCTTCAAGGTCGACATGGGTGGCCGCCAGCACCCGTACATCCACCGGGATGGGCTGGCTGCCGCCGACGCGCTCGATCTGTTTTTCCTGGAGAAAGCGCAACAGGTTGGCTTGCAGTTCCATCGGCAAATCGCCGATTTCATCGAGGAAAAGCGTGCCTCCGTGGGCGGCCTCGATGCGTCCGACCTTACGCTGATGCGCACCGGTGAAAGCGCCCTTTTCGTGGCCGAAGAGTTCCGACTGGATCAGGTGCTCAGGAATCGCCCCACAGTTGATCGCCACAAACGGCTTGGCGTGCCGCTGGGATTGGCGGTGCAGCGTCTTGGCGACCAGTTCCTTGCCGGTGCCGCTGTCGCCACGAATCAGTACCGGGGATTCGGTGGGCGCCAACTTTGACAACAACTTGCGCAGTTCACGGATGGGGCGGCTATCGCCCAACAACTCATGCTCAGGCCCGCCCACCGGGGTGTAGCCCTTATTGCGCAGGCGCGCCATGCCGAAGGCGCGTCCCAGGGTGACCTGCACGCGCGACACGTCGAACGGCAAGGTGTGAAAGTCAAAAAACCATTCGCAGACGAAATCCCCGACGTTCTGCAGGCGTAATACATCCTGGCTGAGCACCGCGATCCACTCGGTGCCGCTACGGCCAATCAACTCCTTGACCGCTTCGGGGCGTTCCAGATGACAGGGCTGCAACCGCAGCAGGCCCACGTCGCAGGAACGATCGCCCACCGCTGCCAGGGCACAGCTGTCCACTTCCCAGCCGACCGTGCGCAAGCCGGGCAGTAACCCGTGGCAATCGTCACAAGGGTCAACCACCAGCAAACGGCGTTGCGCGGGGGAAACGAGCATGGGAATTCCTTGTCGCCAGAACAATTAACGTTATTAGAAACAACAGTTTGTGATGACTGACAGGCACATTAACAAAATATTGACGCAGCCCTTGTACCCTTTCGCTATAACTGTGGGCGAAAAGCCACCTCTCCATGATTTTTTAAAGTCGGGCGAAACCTTCATTCAACATACAAAACAGCCGCTTACATGACGTTAATCAGGGAACGTTAAAATTTCTCGCTCTAGCATGTGACCCATACCCCACCATCGTGCATCAGTACAAGTAACCCACCGCACGGTCAGCCCAACCGCCGGTACTCACTTGAACGGGCATAGAGAGAGACGACACACATGAACGCTCCGCTGCGCATCAACGAAGCTCTTTTGATTGCAGACCGTGCTTTCCAGCCCTTCCAGTGCGTGGCCTGGCACGATGGCAATGGCGCCCTCAGCCTGAGCGTCATCGACCGCACCAATACCCGTATCGGCCGCAAACAGCTGTCATCGAATACGTATACCGACCCGGCGCAGTTGGAAAACTTGCTGTTGCAGGCGCGTGCCGAGCTCGACAAAAATGGCTACGAGTTGCAGCAGTGGGCAATGCCCAAGTAAGCCGACAGCCTAACTTCCGATCACCGCACTACAGTGATCGGAAGTTGAACTTACTTATCGCGCGGTGAGAATAAATCGCTCGAACGCTTCGGCAGCGCCGTCTTCGATATTACTGCCGGTGACCACGCTGGCCTGGCGCTTGACGGTTTCTTCGGCCTGGCCCATGGCGATCGATAGACCGGCCACTTGAAACATCGCCGGGTCGTTGCCGCCATCACCAATCGCTGCCGTTTGCTCCAGCGCCACTCCAAGGTGCGCCGCCAGGGTCTTCAAGGCCTCGCCCTTGTTGGCCAGCATCGCCGTCACATCCAGGTAAACCGGCTGCGAGCGCGACACCTGGGCCAGGCCCTTTACCTTGGGTTGCAACTGCGCTTCCAGCTCCACCAGCAATTGGGTGTTGTTGCTCGCGGCGACGATCTTGTCGACCCGGTCCAGGTACGGCTCGAAACTCTCCACCACCACCGGCCCATACCCGAGGCCGTCGGCCTCGCGCTGAACCATCGGCCCTGGCGGGTCACGGCGCAGCCAGTCGCCATCGGCGAACACCCACACCTCCACGTCCGGCTCGGCCGAAAACAGCGCCAACGTCACCAATGCCGCTTCCGCCGGCAGATGGTGCGCCACCAGGATGCTGCCATCCGGGTTGATCAACGTCCCGCCATTAAAGCCTGCCACCGGCACGTCGATGCCGAAGGTCTCGATCAGGTGCAACATAGCCTTAGGCGGGCGGCCGCTGGCCAGGCTGAAAAACACCCCGGCCTTACGCAACGCGCGCACCGCATCGGCCGTGCGTTGGCTGAGGCTGTGATCCGGATGCAGCAACGTGCCATCTACATCACTGAGGATAAAGCGGATGGGATGAATCGCTGCATCACTCATCCGAGGCTGTGCCAGGTGCGGCCGTCACGGGCCAGCAACGCATCAGCCGCCGCCGGGCCATCTTCGCCAGCCTTGTAGGCCTGGATGCCGTCATCTTCCTTCCAGGCATCCAGGAACGGCTGCACGGCACGCCAGCCGTTCTCGATGTTGTCGGCGCGCTGGAACAGGGTCTGGTCGCCGATCATGCAGTCGTAGATCAGGGTTTCGTAACCCGTCGACGGCTGCATCTCGAAGAAGTCCTTATAGTCGAACCCCAACTCGATATTGGCCATTTCCAGGGTCGGCCCAGGTTTCTTGGCCAGCAGGTCGAACCACATGCCTTCGTTCGGCTGGATCTGGATCTTAAGGTAGGTGGGCTTGAGCTCATCGACTTCGGTGTCGCGAAATTGCGCGTAAGGCGCCTGCTTGAAGCAGATCACGATCTCGGTGTCGCGGATGCTCATGCGCTTGCCGGTACGCAAGTAGAACGGCACGCCGACCCAGCGCCAGTTGTCGATCATCACCTTCAACGCGACGAACGTCTCGGTGCTGCTGTCGGGCGCGACGTTGGCTTCTTCACGGTAACCCGGCAGTGACTTACCGGCGATTTCACCGGCGGTGTACTGGCCGCGAACCGAGTTGGCCCGCGCATCTTCCACGGACCAGGGGCGGATAGCGCCCACCACCTTGGCCTTCTCACCGCGCACCGCGTCGGCGCCGAACGCCGCCGGCGGTTCCATGGCGACCATGGCCAGCAACTGGAACAGGTGGTTGGGCACCATGTCACGCAAAGTGCCGGTCTTCTCGAAGAAATTACCTCGGGTTTCCACGCCGACCGTTTCCGCGGCGGTGATTTGCACGTGGTCGATGTAATGATTGTTCCAGAACGCTTCGAACAGCACGTTGGAGAAACGGCTGATCAGGATGTTCTGTACCGTTTCCTTGCCCAGGTAATGGTCGATGCGATAGATCTGTTTCTCGCTCATCACCTTGAGCAGGCACGCGTTCAACGCTTCGGCGGTGGCCAGGTCGGAACCGAACGGTTTCTCGATGACCACGCGGCGGAAGCCCTCCGGCGTCTCATCGAGCAATCCGGCACTGCCCAGGCGTTGCACCACGTCACTGAAAAAACGCGGTGCGGTGGCCAGGTAGAACACGGCATTGGCGGTGCCGCTGTCGGCAATTTTCTGCGCGATGTCGGCGTAGGTGCTGTCGTCGAGGAAATCGCCCTCGACGTAGCTGATGCCTTTGGCCAGTTGGGCCCACAAGTGTGGGTCCAGCGCATTGTCGGCATTGCCGCGGACTTTGCCGGCGGCCTCGGTGCGAATGAAATCCTCGAGCTTCTTGGCAAAGTCGGCGTCGCTGATGGCGTTGTGATCAACGCCGACGATGCGCAGTCCATCGCCCAGCAACCCGTCACGGCTCAGGTTGTACAGCGCCGGCATCAGCAGGCGCTTGACCAGGTCGCCGTGGGCGCCAAACAGAAACAAGGTGGTGGGTGGAGCGGTTTCGGCCTTGGGTTTCTTGCCGTTGGCGGTCATTTTTTGGAAGTCTCCACGTGGCCGCCAAAGCCGAAGCGCATGGCCGACAGCATTTTGTCACCGTAAGTGCTCTGCTGGCGCGAACGGAAACGGGCGAACAACGATGTCGACAGCACCGGTACCGGTACCGCTTGTTCCATGGCCGCTTCGATGGTCCAACGGCCTTCGCCGCTGTCAGCCACGGAACCGGAATAGCCATCCAGCTTCGGATCGGTCGCCAGGGCATCGGCGGTCAGGTCCAGCAGCCACGACGACACCACGCTGCCACGGCGCCAGACTTCGGCGATGTCGGCCACGTTCAGGTCAAAACGCTGATCTTCCGGCAGGTTTTCCGAGTTCTTGGTCTTGAGGATGTCAAAACCTTCGGCAAACGCCTGCATCATTCCGTATTCAATGCCGTTGTGGATCATCTTGACGAAGTGACCGGAGCCCGCTGGGCCGGCATGGATGTAACCCTGCTCGGCGCGCGGGTCGGCGCTGGCCGAACGGTCCTTGGTGCGCGGGATGCTGCCGATGCCAGGGGCCAGGCTCTTGAAGATCGGGTCGAGGCGCTGCACGGTTTCCACGTCGCCGCCAATCATCATGCAGTAGCCACGTTCCAGGCCCCAGACACCGCCCGAGGTGCCGACGTCGACGTAGTGCAGGCCCTTTTCCGCCAGGGCCTTGCCGCGACGCACGTCGTCTTTGTAATTGGTGTTGCCGCCGTCGATGATCACGTCACCGCTTTCCAGCAGCCCGCTCAGTTCGTTGATGGTGTCCTCGGTAGGCGCGCCTGCCGGCAACATCACCCACACGGCGCGTGGCTTTTGCAGGCCGGCCACCAGGGCCTCCAAGCCGGCGACGCCGGTGGCGCCCTCCTCGCTCAGGCCTTTGACGAAGGCTTCATTACGGTCATATACAACGGTGGTGTGCCCATTGAGCATCAGGCGCCGCGCAATGTTACCGCCCATGCGGCCTAGTCCGATAATCCCCAGTTGCATGTGCTGATGCTCCTAACTACCAAAAAATGTGTGACATAGTTTATAGCGCAATGAGGCTAATGAGGGTTAGTCCAGAGCGGATCCGTGTAGTTTCATGGTAAAAAAGTCGCCATCATTTCACCATCACTCGCCGAAAAGTCACACGACCACCAAAAATAAAAAAGTTCCATTGATGTGAAAAAGAATTCAAACTTGCTTCCGACTGTTGCCGCGAACCGATTCGGCAGCGCGATCTACCCGCTATTTGCGAGGCAAGCAATGAGCACAGCACAGATGACCCGACCGCCACAGACCCTCTACGTCAACATCCGCCGCGATGAATTGCGCCAGTTGAAGGACGAGCGCGATCAGTTGCAACAGGAAGTCCTGCGTCTGCGCTCATACCTCCAGGCCCAGCTTGAACTGCCTTCCGGTGCCAAGCCCGCGCTCTGCTGAAAGCCGTTGGTGAGTTTGTAAGGCAATACCTACAGAAATCTCACAAAGTTTTCACACACATATCTTGATACTCCCGCCCGCGATGCCGCTCACGTTCTGAGCGGCCCGATGTCGCGCGCCTGTGCGCGACGATCATTTTCTGATGGGGCGCTGGATGGCGATGTTCAAACGCAGCACGACGACTGCGAAAGGCTTTGATTGGGCCGGCCTTGGCTGGTTATTCCTGTTTTTCTGGTACTTCTCTGGGATCACCCAGCTTCTTATCCAACTGACCGGCACCTCCGGCTTCAGCGGTTTCCGCCAGGCGTTCTTCATGAGTGCGCTGTGGCTGGCGCCCATGCTGCTGTTCCCTCGGCAAACACGTCTGCTTGCCGCGTTGATCGGCGTGGTGCTGTGGGCCTGCTCCATGGCCAGCCTGGGTTATTTCTTCATTTACCAGCAGGAATTTTCCCAGAGCGTCATCTTCATCATGTTCGAGTCGAACATTTCTGAAGCGGGCGAATACGCCACCCAGTACTTTGCCTGGTGGATCGTGCTGGCCTTCATTGCCCACACCGCCTTCGCGGTTTTCCTGTGGACGCGCCTGCGTCCGGTCTACTTGCCTCGTGGCCAGTCGATCGTGGCGGCGGTCGCCATCGTATTGGCCGTGGTCGGTTACCCGCTGGTCAAGCAGATCGCCACCAGCGAAACCATGGAATTGGCCATCGACCGCTTCGAAACCCGTATCGAACCGGCTGTGCCTTGGCAGATGATCGTGGCCTACCGCCGCTACACCGAACAGCTGGACAATATGCAAGGCATGCTGACCAGTGCCAGCCAGATCCCGCCGCTGAAGAACCTCAAGGACAGCATGGCCGGCCAGCCGTCCACCCTGGTGCTGGTAATCGGCGAGTCCACCAACCGCCAGCGCATGAGCCTGTACGGTTACCCGCGTAACACCACGCCGGAACTGGACAAGCTGCGCGACCAACTGGCGGTGTTCGACAACGTCATTACGCCGCGCCCCTACACCATTGAAGCGCTGCAGCAGGTACTGACCTTCGCCGATGAAGAAAACCCGGACCTGTACCTCAAGACGCCATCAATCGTCAGCGTGATGAAGCAGGCCGGCTACAAGACCTTCTGGATCACCAACCAGCAAACCATGACCAAGCGCAACACCATGCTCACGACCTTTTCCGAACAGGCCGACGAGCAGGTGTACCTGAACAACAACCGTAACCAGAACGCCCGCCAATACGACGGCGATGTACTGGCACCGTTTTCCAAGGCCATGGCCGATACCGCCGAGCGCAAGTTCATCGTGGTGCACTTGCTGGGCACCCACATGAGCTACCAGTATCGTTACCCGTCGACGTTCGACAAATTCACCGATCGCCAGGGCGTGCCGGCCGGTGTCAGCGATGCACAGTTGCCGACCTACAACAGCTATGACAATGCGGTGCTGTACAACGACTTCGTGGTATCGAGCCTGATCAAGGACTACGCCAAGACCGACCCCAACGGCTTCCTGCTGTACCTGTCGGACCACGGCGAAGACGTGTTCGACTCGGCCGGCCATGACACCCTGGGCCGTAACGAAGGCAAGCCGACCGCGCCGATGTACACCATTCCGTTCATGGCCTATGCCTCGCCCAAGTGGCGTGAAAGCCACGACTGGAGCTTCGCCGGCGACCTGCAACGGCCTTACAGCAGTTCGCAGTTGATCCACACCTGGGCGGACATGGCCGGTTTGAGTTTCGATGAACTGGACCACAGCAAAAGCCTGGTCAGCGACAGCTTCAAGCCGCGCCCCTTGCTGATCGGCAACCCTTACGAAACCAAGCAGAAAGCCTTGATCGACTTCAGTTTGATCAAACCGAAAAAGGTCGACGGCACCAACGTGGTGGCCAAGTAACCGAGGCCTGTAACAGAAAGATAACAATCATTCTTGTTTAAGCCTAAAGTTCCACGCCTCCTTTCGTCTTTGAGCCATACCCCCCTTCCTGGGTGGGTCTCAAAGACGAATAGGAGTTCGCCGCGATGCTCGCGCCTTTTACCCGTTCCATCACCTTTACCCTTGGCCTGTTCAGCCTTGCGCTGAGCCCTGAACTGCTGGCCGAAACCGACCCCGAGCAAGCCCCCGCCAAAGCCCTCGAACTGGGTGCCACCAGCATCACCGCCGAAGGCCTGGGCGCGACCACCGAGCACACCGGCGCCTACACCACCGGTTCCATGAGCACCGCCACGCGGCTGAACCTGTCCGTCAAGGAAACACCGCAATCGATCTCGGTGATCACGCGCCAGCAGATGGATGACTTCAATCTCAACACCCTCACCGAGGTGTTGCGCCAAACCACCGGCATCAACGTCCAGCATAATGACTCGGACCGCGTGTCCTATACCTCCCGTGGCTACGGCATCAACAACTTCCAGATTGACGGGATGCTCAACACCTTCGGCTTCATGAAGAGTGACGCCGATACCATCATCTACGACCGTGTCGAAGTAGTGCGCGGCGCCACCGGCCTCACCACCGGCGCGGGCGACCCCTCGGCCACGGTCAACATGGTACGCAAGCGCCCCACCGCCCAATGGCAGGCGAAAACCGGAATAAGCGGCGCCACTCACGACAACTACTACAGCTACCTCGACGTCGGCGGCCCGCTGGCCTTCGACGGCAAACTGCGCGGGCGCAGCGTACTGGCCTACCGCGACAGTAAATCCTTTCGCGACAACTATGCACTGCAGCGGGCGGTCGGCTACGGCGTTCTCGAGGCCGACCTTACTGACGATACCGTGCTGGCCGTGGGCTTTGATTACCAGGACAAACAAGTACAAGGCACTTCCTGGGGCACCGTGCCCTACTGGAACAGCCAGGGCGGCAAGGCGGGGTTGTCGCGCTCCACCAATATGGCCGCGCACTGGAGTTCCTGGCCTCTGACCGACAAGACCACCTTCGCCACCCTCGATCATCGGCTGGGCGGCGACTGGCACCTGAAGGCCGCCTACACCCATCGCCAGAGCGATACCGACGGCAAGGTGTACTACGGCGGCGCGGGTTTCCCCAATGCCGACCGCAGCGGCATGACAGCCTGGGCCAGCCATATGCGCGGCACATCGAACATGGAAGCCATTGACTTCAACCTGGCCGGCAGCTACGCGCTGCTGGGTCGCGAACACGCGCTGATGATGGGCTACGGCGAGGCGGCGCAACGGGACAGTTCGCCCTTCATGCGCTCCAATCTGTCCAACAGCTACTACACCATCGAGGACTGGGAGCACATGGGCGGTATCGGCAAGTTCACCGATGACGTCACCGACCTCAAGGGTGAGCACAGCAAGAAACAACAGAAGGCCGGCTACCTCGCAACCCGGCTGAGCCTGACCGATCGCCTGCACGCCGTGCTCGGCACCCGCTACGGCAGTTGGGAGCTGGAGAGCGCCAACCCCAAATACAACGCCAACGATCAACTGACCGATGCCGGCAAAACCAGCCAGACCCATAACGATATGTTGACGCCCTACGCCGGGCTGCTTTACGACATCACGCCGCAGTACACCGTCTACGCGAGCTACACCGACATCTTCAAGCCGCAAAGTGCGAAGGACGCCAACAAGAAGTACCTGGAGCCGGTGGTGGGCAGCAACTATGAGATCGGCCTCAAGGGCAGCGTACTCAACGAGCGCCTGAACCTGGCGGCCGCGTATTTCTGGAGCACCCAGGACAACGTCGCCGAGCGGGACGACTCGGTGCCGCCAAACCCGGTCACCGGCGAGGAGTACTACAAGTCCGGCGGCAAGGGCAACAAGGTGCAGGGTTTCGAGCTGGAAGCGGCCGGGGAAATCACACCGGACTGGAACCTCACCGCCGGCTACACCTACACCCACTCGGCGAATGGCGCAGGCAACCGCAACAACACCGGCCAGCCGTTGAACCTATTGAAGGTCTCCAGCGCTTACCGCCTGCCGGGGGCCTGGCGCAACCTGACCGTGGGTGGCGCGGTGACGTGGCAGAGCGACTTTTATGACTTCGGCAACCGGCCCACGGGAGCGCGCGACGACAAGGGCAATCCGATAACGACGCGAGAGAAAATCACGCAACAGGGCTACACCGTGGTCAACCTGATGTCGCGATATCGGTTCGACGAACAGGTTACGGCGTCGATTAACGTCAACAATCTGTTCGACAAAAAATATTACGAACGTGTCGGTTTTTATAACGGCGTGTATTGGGGCGATCCACGTTCAATCACACTGGCGCTGGACTGGAAACTGTAACGCCCTGCCCTGCGAAGTTAACAAACTGTTAACTTCGCAGGCCCATTTCGTTAATTCCCACTTAATAAGGTAACGCCATAGTCGCCCCATGTTCTGATCAGGGAGTGACCGGACACCTCTCACTCTTAATGGGAATACCACCATGAAACTGTCGACATTGATGCTGGCCAGCCTGATGACCTTGACCTCCGCCGCCGCCTTCGCAGAAGGCGGCTCAGAGCGTTCGAAGGAGTTCTACAACAACTTCAGCTTCATTCAGGAAACAACCCACGGCAAGGCGGAACAACAAGTTGCGTCCGCCGATGGCAAATCAGTTAAAGCCGCCACTGACAACTCAGCCCAACCCAACAGTTGATTTAACGCTGAGTTAATCCGTACTACCCTGTGCCATACCGCTCCTTTGGCAAAGGTTTATTGGGCGCCATTGAATGGCGCCCTTTTTTTGCAGTGTGTTTATTACAGCGCCTTGCTCCAGAACAACATACGGCCGTGGGCGGGATCAAATACCGAATCATCAAAGCCGAACTTGCGATACGCCGACTGCGCCAGCGCATTGCCCTCGAGCACTTCCAGAGTGATCTTGCAGCAACCCCGTTGCCGGGCGATTTCCTCGACCTTCTGCAGCATCTTCTGACTGAGCCCCAAGCCACGAAATTGTTGCGCCACGACCACATCGTGGACGTTGACCAAAGGTCTGCAGGCGAACGTCGAGAACCCCTCGAAACAATTGACCAGCCCAGCCGGTACACCACCGACGAACGCCAGCACACTGAACGCATGGGCGCGCTTGGCCAGTTCCGCAGGCAATTGTTGCAACAGATCGGCTGGCAAGGTGTGGCCGCCGCCCATTGCGTCTTCGGCATAGTGGTTGAGCAGCGCGCCGATGGCATCGGCGTGCACGGCGTTGGTGTAGCTGGCTTGCAGCACCAGGATGTCTGGGGTGTCCATTTCCTTCCTCGATAACGACAACCAGGGAACCGATTCCCTTTGAGGGGGTAATTGTAAGCATGGCGTCGGCAGTAGATGAAGGAGATTAACGACAAATGCCTGACAGAAAGCGCGCACGTTGCAGGCATCCAAAACCTCCAGCAAGGTGGCCGCAGGGCTTTCTCAGGCGCCGAAGCGCTGCAGCTGCATTTCCTGCAAGCGGCTCAAGGTGCGACGAAAAGGAAACGCCAGGTAGCCTTCGGTGTAAAGACTCTCCAGCGGCACCTGGGCCTCGATGAACAGCGGCACTTTGCGGTCGTAACATTCATCGACCAGCGCGATAAAGCGTCGCACGCTGTCATCGTGCCTGGACAACGCTGGCAATTGGCGGTCCCCCGCGATGACGCGCTCGGCCCCGTCTTCGGTGCCACGGGCGATGCGCCCAGGGCGCTGTTGTGCGCTGAGGTTGGGCACTTGCGCCAACAGGATGGCCTTGAAGCGATCACACAGCAGCATGAAATCCATCGCGGCAAGCGGTTGTTCGCACAGCTCGGCGTAACGACACCAAAGTACCTCGTCACTGGCTTGCACCGCTGTGATGGTGCGATGCCCCACGCTCACCGCCTTCCCGTGGCTGACGGTTTGCCCATCGCTCAGCTGCTTGAACACCGGCTCCAGGGCATCGGGTTGGTTCACCCAGTAGCGCTGCAGGCCGACACCGGGATGCAAGCGATGATCCTCGCCACCGTCTACCGCCACCACGCGCATATGCCGCTTGATCGCTTCAATACCCGGCAAGAAACGCTCTCGGTTGAAACCGTCGGCGTACAGCTGCTCAGGGGGCTGATTGGACGTACAGACCATCACCACGCCCTCCTCGAACATCACCTGAAACAGACGGCCAAGAATGATCGCGTCGCCGATGTCATTGACGAACAACTCGTCAAAGCACAGCACGCGCACGTCCCGGCTCAGCTCCCGCGCCAAGGTCCGCAGCGGGTCCCTGATACCGGTGAGCTGGAACGAGCGCTGGTGGACCCAGCCCATGAAGTGATGAAAATGCTGACGGCGCGCGGGCACGCGCAAGCTTTGATAAAACTGGTCCATCAACCAGGTCTTGCCGCGGCCCACCGGCCCCCACAGGTAAACGCCGGCAATGGGCGAGCGGCCCTGGTGCAACGCCTGATGACAGGCTTGCAAGGCGTCCACGGCGCGGCGCTGAGCGTCGTCAGGCACGAAACCCTGCTGGGCGATAGCGTGTTGGTAAGCGGCGAGCGGCGAGTCGAAAGTCATGGGCGCCAGTATGACTGACAACGCGAACGCCGGCCGCGCAATCTTCGCCGTCAACCCATTTGCGCACGCAATTGGCGCGCCGCCGCGACCATGTGAATCAGCGCCGCTTGCGTCTCTGGCCAGCCACGGGTTTTCAGGCCGCAATCGGGGTTGACCCACAACCGCTCAGCCGGAATCCGCTTGGCCGCCTTGCGCAGCAAGTCAACCATCTGTGCCACATCCGGCACCCGTGGCGAGTGAATGTCATAGACCCCAGGGCCGATTTCGTTGGGGTATGCGAAAGCTTCGAACGCGTCCAGCAACGCCATGTCCGAGCGTGAGGTTTCGATGGTGATGACGTCGGCATCCATCGTCGCGATGGATTCGATCACATCGTTGAATTCGCTGTAGCACATGTGGGTGTGGATCTGAGTGTCGTCGCGCACGCCGCTGGCGCACAGGCGGAACGCTTCGGTGGCCCAGTCCAGATAGGGCTGCCACTGCGCCCGACGCAATGGCAAGCCTTCGCGGAACGCGGCCTCGTCGATCTGCACGATCCTGATGCCGGCGGCTTCCAGGTCCAGGACTTCATCACGGATCGCCAGGGCCAGTTGCCGGGCCTGCACTTCGCGGCTCACGTCTTCGCGTGGGAACGACCACATCAGCAGGGTCACCGGGCCGGTCAGCATGCCTTTGAGTACCTTGTGCGTAAGGCCCTGGGCATAGCGAATCCATTCCACCGTCATCGCTTTCGGCCGACTCAGGTCGCCATAGATCAGCGCCGGTTTCACACAGCGCGAACCGTAGCTCTGCACCCAGCCGAAACGGGTGAACGCGTACCCGTCCAATTGCTCGGCGAAGTACTCGACCATGTCGTTACGCTCGGCTTCACCGTGTACCAGTACATCCAGGCCGAGGTGTTCCTGCACTTCGACCGCGTGCTTGATCTCGCTGTGCATCGCTTGGACGTATTCGGCTTCGCTCAACTTGCCGGCCTTGTAGGACTGGCGCGCCAAACGGATCGACACGGTTTGCGGGAACGAACCGATGGTGGTGGTCGGAAACAACGGCAGGTTGAGGCCGGCCCGTTGTTTCTCGATACGCTGGGCAAAGGGCGATTGGCGCTGGCTGTCGCGTGCGCTGATAGCGGCCACGCGCGCTTGCACCGCAGGCTTGTGAATACGCGGCGAAGCGGCACGCGCAGCCTGTACCGCGCGGCTTTCAGCCAGCGCCGCCAGCACCTCTGGCGCCTCGGGTTGGTCCACAGCCTGGGCCAGCACAGCGACTTCCGCGCACTTTTGCAAGGCAAAGGCCAGCCAACTTTTCAATTCAGCGTCCAACTGGTCTTCACGCGCAAGGTCCACCGGGCAATGCAGCAGTGAACAGGACGGCGCCACCCACAAGCGATCACCCAATTTTTCCTGGGCATGGCGCAACGTCGCCAGGGCTTTTTCCAGGTCGCAGCGCCATACGTTACGGCCATTGACCACCCCCAGGGACAGCACCTTGTAAGCGGGCAGGCGATCAAGAATGGTCGGGTATTGCTCCGGCGCCCGCACCAGATCGATGTGCAGGCCGTCGACCGGCAGGTTGGCGGCCAGGCCGAGGTTTTCTTCCAGCCCGCCGAAGTAAGTGGCGACCAGCTTTTTCAGCGGGTCACGCTGGATCAGGTTGTAGGCACGCTCGAACGCGTTCTTCCATGCCTGCGGCAGGTCGAGCGCCAGGATCGGCTCGTCGATCTGCACCCATTCCACGCCCAGCTCGGCCAGGCGCTGGAAGATCTGGCCGTACAGCGGCAGCAGGCGCTCGAGCAGGTCGAGCTTGTCGAAGTCAGCGCCCTTGGCCTTGCCCAGCCACAGGTACGTGAGCGGGCCAATGACGACCGGCTTGACCGTGTGCCCAAGGTCGCGCGCTTCCTGGACTTCTTCGAACAGCTGGTCCCAGCCCAGATGGAAGTGCTGGTCGACGCTGAACTCCGGCACCAGATAGTGATAGTTGGTGTCGAACCACTTGGTCATCTCCTGGGCGTGAGCACCGCTGCAGCACGTGTCGCTGCTGACGCCACGCGCCATGCCGAACAGCGTCTGCAACGTGGCCCGGCCATCGGCCGGGCGGAAACGCTCAGGGATCACGCCAAACATCAGCGAATGGGTCAGCACCTGGTCGTACCAGGCGAAATCACCCACCGGCAGCAGCTCAATGCCGGCCTGTTTTTGCAGCGCCCAGTGGGTCTTGCGCAAGTCACGGCCCACGGCGCGCAGGCCGGCCTCATCGAGTTCGCCCTTCCAAAACGCTTCCTGCGCTTTTTTCAGTTCACGATCGCGTCCAATGCGCGGAAATCCGAGGGAATGAGCGACTGCCATGACTTGCAACTCCGAGGTCGATAGGTAGGGCAGCTATTGTCGGCAGAGCGCCAGAGTGAGACAAACTCATATTATTCCGGATCGTCACAAGAACCGCTCATGTTCAGTCTTGTACCCGTGGCGAGGGAGCTTGCTCCCGCTGGGTCGCGAAGCGGCCACAAATCGGTCATATTGGCCCACACCTCGGTTGCAGCCGCTGGGGCTGTTACGCAGCCCGGCGGGAGCAAGCTCCCTCGCAACGGGTTTGGTGCTCGACGACAATTGGGATTGAACAGAGATGGTAAAAAACAGCCGAGGCAGCTGCCTGTGCGGCGCGATTCGCTATGAGGTCTTCAAACCTCTCAAGGCCGCCACCCACTGCCACTGCAAAAAATGCCAGAAGGGCCACGGCGCAGCGTTCGCCAGCTACGCCAGCGCGCCCAAGACAGCGCTGAACATCCACGCGACCGCAAATGCGCTGCGAAGCTACGAGTCCTCGCCGGGCATCACCCGTCAATTCTGTTCGCAGTGCGGATCGTCACTGTTTTGGTCGGATGCCAATGGTGCTTATCCGGACTGGATTTCGATTGCGCTGGGCACATTGGACACGCCTTTGAGTACTCCTGAGCAACTGCATAGCTGTATTGAATCCAAAGTGGCCTGGTCTAGTGAATCACCATGACCCATGCCATCAACGAAGTTTCGATACGTGAGCTCAACGAACTGCCTGAGCACATCCATGTGCTGCAAGCGCAAGCTATGGCCGAAGGGTTCAGGTTTCTGACTCGGCTTATTGTCGAATGGGAAAGTCAGTTCAACCGATTCGAACAATATGGTGAATGCCTTCTAGGTGTTTTCTGCAAGGGGCAGTTGGTGGGCATTGGTGGCGTTTCTCGCGATCCGCAGGGCGACCCGAACATGGCTCGACTGCGCCGGCTATACGTTACGCCTGCAATGCGTGGGCGCGGCATAGGCAAGCAGTTGGTCGAACAATTGCTGGCGCGAGCTGCTGCGCAATTTTCGACGGTACGCCTCTCGACTGACACGCTCGAAGGGCAGCGTTTTTATTTATGCTGCGGCTTCCACGCTATCGACGATGCCAGCGCGACCCATGAAAAGTCGCTCAGAAAGAGCTCGGCGCCCTCCCCGTCTGACTGACAATAAGGGTGACGCTATAAGCGCCAGCCGGATCAAGAGCCCTGTCGATAGACCGTCACACCCAGGGCCTATGCTTAAACGCAAGCGCGCAAATTCCGCCCGCTAACCTTTCGATCTGTTCCAAGTGCGGGCACAATGCGTGTCCTTTTTTGGCAGGCACCGCCGCAGGCTCTCAAAAATGATCAAAACGCCGTATTACCTCATCGACAAACAGAAGCTTCTGGTCAACATGCAGAAGATTGCCTACGTGCGCGAACAGTCCGGCGCCAAGGCTCTGCTGGCGCTCAAGTGCTTTGCCACCTGGTCGGTGTTCGACCTGATGCAGCAATACATGGACGGCACCACCTCGTCGTCGCTGTACGAGTTGAAGCTCGGTCGCCAGAAGTTCGAAGGTGAGGCGCACGCCTACAGCGTGGCCTGGGCCGACGATGAAATTGAAGAGATGCTGGATAACTGCGACAAGATCATCTTCAACTCCATCAGCCAGCTGCAACGCTTCGCCGAGCGCTCCGAGGGCAAGACCCGCGGCCTGCGCGTCAACCCGCAGGTGAGCAGTTCCGATTACCTGCTGGCCGACCCGGCGCGTCCGTTCAGCCGTCTGGGCGAGTGGGACCCGGTGAAGATCGAAGGCGTGATCGAGCAGATCTCCGGCTTCATGTTCCACAACAATTGCGAGAACGGCGACTTCAGCCTGTTCGACAAGATGCTCGGCACTATTGAAGAACGTTTCGGCGCGCTGCTGCACAAGGTCAAGTGGGTCAGCCTCGGCGGCGGCATCCACTTTACCGGTGAAGGCTATGCGTTGGACGCGTTTTGCGCGCGCTTGAAGGCGTTCTCCGAGAAGTACGGCGTGCAGGTGTACCTGGAACCCGGCGAAGCGGCGATCACCAACAGCGCCTCCCTGGAAGTCACCGTGCTCGACACCCTCTACAACGGCAAAAACCTGGCCGTGGTCGACAGCTCCATCGAAGCTCACCTGCTGGACCTGCTGATCTATCGCCTCAACGCCAAGCTGGCGCCAAGCGAGGGCGAACACACCGTGATGGTGTGCGGCAAATCCTGCCTGGCCGGGGACATCTTCGGCGAGTATCAATTTGATCGTCCGCTGGCCATCGGCGATCGGCTGTCGTTCATCGACACCGCAGGCTACACCATGGTCAAGAAAAATTGGTTCAACGGCCTGAAAATGCCGTCCATCGTAGTGAAACAACTCGACGGTACAGTCGAGGTGGTTCGTGAATTTGGTTACGACGACTACCTGTCCAGCCTTTCGTAAGCTGGCGGATATAGGAGAAATAAAGCAATTGAAAAAGAACGTTCTTATCATTGGTGCAGGAGGTGTCGCCAAGGTGGTGGCCCACAAGTGCGCGCAGCACAACGACGAACTCGGTCGTATTGCTATCGCGTCGCGCAACATCTCCAAATGCCAGGCCATCATCGACAGCGTCAAGGCCAAGGGTAGCCTCAAGGTTCCCGCCGACATCCAGGCCTTCGCGCTGAACGCCCTGGACGTGGAAGCGACCAAGGCCCTGATCCGCGAGACCGAATCGCAGATCGTCATCAACGTGGGTTCCGCGTTTCTCAACATGTCGGTGCTGCGTGCCTGCATCGATACGGGCGTGGCTTACCTCGACACCGCCATCCACGAAGAGCCGGGCAAGGTCTGCGAGACCCCGCCGTGGTACGGCAATTACGAATGGAACCACCTGGAAGAATGCAAACAGAAGAACATCACCGCCATCCTAGGCGTGGGCTTCGACCCGGGTGTCGTCAACGCATACGCCGCGCTGGCGCAGCAACAGCATTTCGACCGCATTGATTCGATCGACATTCTCGACGTCAATGCCGGCTCCCATGGCAAATACTTCGCCACCAATTTCGACCCGGAAATCAACTTCCGCGAGTTCACCGGGCAGGTGTGGAGCTGGCAGAACAGCCAGTGGACCAGCAACACCATGTTCGAAGTCAAACGCACCGACGACCTGCCGGTAGTCGGCTCGCAGAACCTCTACCTTACCGGCCACGATGAAGTGCACTCGCTGTCGAAAAACCTCGACGTGCCCAACGTGCGTTTCTGGATGAGCTTCGGCGAACACTACATCAACGTGTTCACCGTGCTGAAAAACCTCGGCCTGCTCTCCGAACAGCCGGTCAAAACCGCCGAAGGCCTGGAAGTGGTGCCGTTGAAAGTGGTCAAGGCCGTACTGCCCGACCCGTCATCGCTCGCTCCGGGCTACACCGGCAAGACCTGCATCGGTGACCTGGTCAAAGGCACCAGGGACGGCCAGCCGCACGAAATGTTCATCTACAACGTGGCCGATCACGAAGACGCCTTCGCCGAGACCGACAGCCAGGGCATCTCCTACACCGCGGGCGTTCCTCCGGTGGCCGCTGCGCTGCTGGTGGCACGTGGCGAGTGGGATGTGAAGCACATGGCCAACGTCGAGGAACTGCCGGCTGAGCCGTTCCTCAAAGCGCTGGATGTGATGGGGTTGCCAACTCGAATCAAAGACGAGAAAGGTGATCGGGCTTGGGATGCGATTGCCTGACAGGCGATAGCTGACCGAACAAAAAAATGCGCCCTCAGGGGCGCATTTTTTTGGCTGAGCGTTCATGGCGAAGTCATGACCCTACAGCCTCAACACTTCTCCCACTGGAATCTATTCACCCTACGATTTCCCCACCCATCACAAGAATAGACACCAGGCGCATTAGCCTCTTTGACGGAGGTACCTTGCACCGGGGGATAGATCTTTTTACGGCCGAAAACTTCATGCGCCCACTGAGCGACTGGGGATCCGTCTTCGGATGACAGTACGCCCCCACCACCCTCATATTTCCTGTTGAAACCGCTGTAAGCCTGAGCGGAATGCAGAATTGCAGCCACGAACAAGGAACTGATCAGCAGGCTCGCGGTGGCGTTAAGTTTCATGGTGTTCTCCTTTTGCCAGTTAACTGAAAGTCAAGGCAGTACCACTGCCACCGCATTGTCGTTCTGTTCGACGTCGTTACTGACACCAACTGCATAACCACCACTTTGCGAAATAGCCAAGAGGTTGTTCTTTTTCCCGAGACCGATGGGAGTCAAACACTGCATGGACCTCTCAGGATGCCAAGTACAACCTGTTGCATACTGATCACCATTGGTACTGTTAAGCACGACCGTATTATCGTCCGCAAGCTCCACAGCGAGAGTCGTTACGGCATCAACAGGAGGGACGATCGGCCGAACACCGAAACTCCCAGTAGCGGGGTCCCAATAGAGTGACTGGCTGATGCCACTGCTGTCGCCCCTGGCAGCTAGAACCTTGCCTGCGTTGTTGAGGTCCATCGCCCAGTTAGCGGCATTTTGCGGCAGGGTCAACAGCTGCGGTGCGCTGGTTGGGGAGGGCCAAAAGGCCGTCTTGGGTACGTTGGTGCTGGAGTTCGGAAAAAGACAGGTACCCAGCACTTGAGATTGGTCGTTGATGGCTTTGACTGTACATAGACTTGCTTCAGGCGGTATCTGCAACGTCTGTTTCGTATACCCAGTACTACCACGTATGGCGATTGTTCCGCTGAGCGTACCTGCACTGTTCGGGCAGTTCATAGCTATGCTCGGGTAGGTGTTGATCAGCGTGTAATTGACCGAGTTGGCAACACAGTCGTCTCCAAAGTCGGAGACCCTCTGGGCAGTGCCATTGCCCGTCGCAGCATAAATCACCACGGTACCTCGGCCTTGAGCGCTGAAACTGGAGCCGACAATCCCGCCTCTTTCATTCATTGCGGTAGGCGTTGTTGAGACATCTGCGGGCCGCAAGAGCGGATTAAGTATCGTGGAAGGAAGTGGGCTGAGTCGCTTCGGAGCGGCCGTTGGTGTGGCTGCCTGCCAGGACACCGCAAAGTTGACGTTGTTCTCATCCAAGCATTGACCGGAAATCGTCCCACTGTTGGCAACTCCCATTGCTGTGCAGATTTGCCCAGGAGCGAGCGCTGATAACCCTTGCTGTGCGGTTGAACCGTTGACATTGGCAACGAAGGATTGAGCCACGGCCGAAGCACTGCCGAGTGAGCAGTTACCCACTGCTGTGCCTGAATCATTTACCGCGAGAGCCATGCATTGAGCACCCACAGCGGGCGCCAGGTTTACATAATTTGCTGCGCGCACGGTCAAACTCGACGCACCAGTCACAACAGCAATGGAAATTGCAACTCGTATAACTGACGAATTCATAATTGTTCTTCCCTGAAAAGTGCAACCGCTTAAGGCCCGTGACATCCTGCTCCGGGCTGTTAACAGGACGTTAACCCGCAAACTTTCGAGTGCGCAACTGTCAGTTCTCACAGGTTATTGACCGCGCATATTGCGTTAACCTCACCAGAATTTAATCATCGACAGGCTCAGCCACTCACCCTGTGCGAAAGGACTCGTGCATGAACCCGCGAAGCAAACTCTTCACTGTACTGCCTGCCTCCATCATTGATATTGCCGCTCACCTGGCCTTCGAAGTCGATGGCGCTCAACGTAATGTCGCACTCGGCATCTGTCGCATGCTCGAAGGCGTACAACTGTTGGCGGGGAAGGTACTGGACGAAGCCCATCCAGGCACTTGAGCCCGATCGTTCCCACGCTCTGAACTGCCCCCCAAAGGTTGGACACAACCTTACTCAGGCCGCTCAGGCATAGATTGTCCAACTTTGTGGGGTCAGTTCACTCTGCACGGGAACGATCAAAACCGGTTACACACTCAAAACACCGACCACCCAATCCGCTCACTCAACAATTCCAGCGCCTTCATCCCCGCCAGCGAGTTCCCCGCCGCGTTCAATTCCGGCGACCATACGCACACGGTAAACTGCCCCGGCACTACCGCGACGATCCCGCCGCCTACTCCGCTCTTGCCCGGCAACCCCACTCGATAAGCAAAATTGCCCGCCTCGTCATACAGCCCGCTGGTGGCCATGATTGAGTTCACCTGTTTGGTCTGGCGCGGGGTCAGGATCTGCTCGCCGCTGTGGGCACTCACGCCTTCGTTGGCCAGGAAGCTGAATGCCCTGGCCAGGTCCAGGCAGCTCATTTGCAGCGCGCAGTAGTTGAAGTAACTGTGCAGCACCGCGTCCACATCGTTGTGGAAGTTGCCGAAGGATTTCATCAGGTAGGCCATGGCCGCGTTGCGCGCGCCGTGCTGCGCTTCGGAGTCGGCGACGACGCTGTTGACCAGGATCTGCGGGTTGCCCGACAGGCGTCGCACGAAATCGCGCATCGACAGGATCGGCACGGCGAAGCGCGATTGGTTGATGTCGCAGATCACCAGCGCGCCGGCGTTGATAAAAGGATTGCGCGGCCGGCCGCGTTCGAATTCCAGTTGCACCATGGAGTTGAACGGTTGCCCCGAAGGCTCGTGGCCCAGGCGTTCCCAGATGCTTTCGCCGCCGTGGTCGATGGCCTGCACCAGGCTGAACACCTTGGAGATGCTCTGCACCGAGAACAGCGTATCGGCATCGCCGGCGCAGTAGGCCGCGCCATCGTTGCCGTATACCGCAATGCCCAGTTGGTTGGCGGGCACGTCGGCCAGGGCGGGGATGTAGTCGGCGACTTTGCCGAGGCCGATCAGAGGGCGCACTTCGTCAAGGATCGACTCCAACAGCGCCTGCATGTCTTGTCCTGTCATCTTCTTTGGATCGGTGGTGAACGAGCCGCGCAGAATACGTCACTGGGCGCGAAAGCCCCACACAATCTCTACCACCCGCTCGGCGACCACCAGGTACATCAGGACCAGCAACAGTTGCAGCGCCACGTGATAACGCAACTTGGCCAGGCGGCGAATGCCGTCGCTGACGTTCAACAGCATCAACAAGGTCGACAGCACAATCAGCCCCCAGCCGGCGACGTTGGATGCGAATACGCCAATGAACAACGCTCGCTGGCCCACCAGCGTATTGGTTCCAGCCGCGAACAACAGTGCGCACACCAGCAGGTTTTTCACGTTGTCGAAAATCTGTGTGCTCAGGTCGTTTTCCAGCAACGCCAGATACCGCGTCCATAAGGTGCGCATGCTTGAGTACCGAGTGAGAAGGCTCGTCAATCAAGTTAGTTCAAATGGGGAAGCTGTCGAGCGCCGAGTGGGTGGGCCAGGCACGCAAGCTAGGTGAGCTCGCGTGCAAGGAAGGCTGCCGTGCGGCTGGTTTTGCTCTTGGCGACGGCCTGCGGCGTGCCACTGGCAACCACCTTCCCACCCTCATTCCCGGCTCCGGGGCCGATATCGATCACCCAGTCACTCTGCGCTACTACACGCATTTCATGCTCGACCACCACCACCGTATGCCCCGCCTCCACCAATTGGTTGAGCTGGCTGAGCAAGCGGTCGACATCCTTGGGGTGCAGCCCGGTGGTCGGCTCGTCCAGCACGTATAACGTGGCGCCCCGCGCATTGCGTTGCAGTTCGGTGGCCAGCTTGATGCGCTGCGCTTCTCCGCCCGACAACTCGGTGGCGGGCTGGCCCAGGCGCAGATAGCCCAGGCCGATATCCCGCAGTACCTGCAGCGCGCGCAGCACGCCGGGTTGTTCGGCAAACACGTCGACGGCCTGTTCCACCGTCAACCCCAGCACTTGGGCGATGGTCAGGCCTTGCCATTTGACCGCCAGGGTTTCGGGGTTGTATCGCGCACCGTGGCAGGTCGGGCATGGCGCATACACGCTGGGCATGAACAGCAATTCGACGCTGACAAACCCCTCGCCTTCGCAGTTCGGGCAACGGCCCTTGGCGACGTTGAAGGAGAACTGCCCGGCATCGTAGCCGCGCTTCTTCGCAGCCGGCGTGGCGGCGAACAGTTTGCGCACGTTGTCGAACAGCCCGGTATAGGTCGCCAGGTTGGAACGCGGCGTACGGCCGATGGGTTTCTGGTCCACCTGCACCAGACGGCGGATATATTCGAGCCCGGCGCTGATGCGGCCCTCGCTGGGGGCAGGCGCTGCGTCTTCCAGGCTCGGCTCGTCGACGCTTTCCAACACGCGCCCGAGGCCGCTGCTGACCAGCTCCAACAATGCCTGGCTGACCAGGCTGGACTTTCCCGAGCCGGAAATTCCGGTCACCGCCGTGAAGCAGCCCAGCGGGAAATCCACCGTCAGGTCCTTCAGGTTATTACGCGTCACGCCCTGCAGCTTCAGCCAGCCGCTGGGTTCCCGCCGCGCCGGGTTCGCCGGGCGCGGTTCGGCAAACAGGTATTCACGGGTCTGCGACGCGGCGACCTCCGCCAAGCCTGCGGGCGGGCCGCTGTACAGGACATGCCCGCCGTGCTCGCCAGCGGCCGGGCCGACATCGATCAGCCAGTCGGCGCGGCGCATGGTTTCTAGGTCATGCTCGACCACAAACAGCGAATTGCCGGCCGCTTTCAAACGCGCCAGTGCGCTGAACAAGGCTTCGCCATCGGCCGGATGCAGGCCCGCGGAAGGCTCGTCCAACACGTAGATCACCCCGAACAGTTGCGAGCCCAACTGCGTGGCCAGGCGCAAGCGCTGCAACTCACCGGACGACAGCGTCGGCGTGCTGCGCTCCAGGGACAGATAGCCCAGCCCGAGGTCGATCAAGGTACTCACGCGTTCGAGCAAATCCTGGGCGATACGTTGGGCCGCCAGGCGTTTTTCCACCGACAATTTCATCTTGTCCTGCCCCGCCGCCGCCGGCCGCAGCAAGTCGGCCAGGTGGGTCAGGGATAGTTGCGACAGCTCACCGATATCCACCCCGGCAAACTTCACCGACAGCGCCGCTTTGGTCAGCCGTTTGCCCTCGCACAGCGGGCAGGCACTGCCTTGCATGAACTGCGACACGCGCTTTTTCATCAGCGCGCTTTGGGTGTGGGCGAAGGTGTGCAGGATGTAGCGCCGCGCGCCGCTGAAGGTGCCCTGGTAACTGGGCTCCAGCTTGCGTTTCAAAGCGTCGCGGATCTGCGCCGGGGTAAAGCCCGCATACACCGGCACGGTGGGGGTTTCTTCGGTGAACAAAATCCAGTCGCGCTGTTTTTTTGGCAGCTCGCGCCATGGGGTATCCACGTCGTAGCCCAGGGTGACGAGAATGTCGCGCAGGTTCTGGCCCTGCCACGCCAACGGCCAGGAGGCCACCGCGCGCTGGCGAATGGTCAGGGACGGATCGGGCACCATCAGCGCTTCGGTCACTTCATACACGCGGCCCAGGCCGTGGCATTGCGGGCACGCACCCTGGGGCAAGTTCGGCGAAAAGTCCTCGGCGTACAGCATCGCCTGCCCCGGCGGGTAGCTGCCGGCGCGCGAGTACAGCATGCGGATCAGGCTCGACAAGGTGGTCACACTGCCCACCGATGAACGCGCACTCGGTGTGCCGCGCTGCTGTTGCAGGGCCACGGCGGGCGGCAAGCCTTCGATACTGTCGACATCCGGCACGCCGACCTGATCGATCAAGCGTCGCGCATAAGGCGCCACCGATTCGAAATAGCGGCGCTGGGCCTCGGCGTAAACGGTGGAAAACGCCAGGGACGACTTGCCGGAACCGGACACGCCGGTAAATACCACCAGGGCATCCCGGGGAATATCCACATCGACGTTACGCAAGTTGTGTTCGCGGGCGCCGCGCACCCGGACGAAGCCGGTGTGTTGGGCGGTCGGTGAGGGGATGTCGCGCTGTGAAGTCATGAACAACCTTGTCTGGCGGTGAGCACGCTGCGCACCCGTTGCGTCAGGGCGTCGGGGCTGTAGGGTTTGCTCAGCAGGTGAATATCGGCGCTCAGCAGATGATTGGAAGAAAGAATGTCGCGGGTGTGGCCGGAGGTGAACAGCACCGGGATCGGCGGCACCTGCTCACGCGCCCAGTTGGCCAGGTCGATGCTCTTGATGCGGCCGGGCATCACCACATCGGTAAAAATCAATTCCGGTTGCAGGCCGGACTGCAGTTTGGCCATGGCTTGGTCGCCGTCCTCCGCCGTCTGCACCGTGTAGCCCGACTGTTGCAGCAATTCCACCACGGTCAGGCGCACGCCTTCATTGTCCTCCACCACCAGAATGGTTTCCTGGCCGGTGCCGGGGTACTGCTCGTCGCTGTCCAGTTCGAGATGTTCCGGTTCCAGGCTACGCGGGAAATACATCTGCACCACCGAGCCTTTGTTCTCCTCGCTCCAGATGTCGACATGCCCGCCGCTTTGGCGGACGAAGCCAAACACCATGCTCAGCCCCAGGCCCGTGCCCTGCCCTTCGCGCTTGGTGGTGAAGAAGGGTTCGAACGCACGCTTGAGCACAGTCGACGGCATGCCAACGCCGGTGTCGGTGACCGCCAGGCGCACGTACTCGCCGGGCTTGATGCTTTTGCCTGCGCATTCGGCCGGGTTGAGGATGATGTTCTCGCCGGTGATACGAATCACGCCCTCGCCGTGCATGGCATCGCGGGCATTGATCGCCAGGTTGAGCAGCGCGTTTTCCAGCTGGTTGCGGTCGACGTTGATGCACCAGGAATCCTGCGGCAACTGCACGTCGATATGAATGGTTTCGCCGAGGGCGCGTTGCAGCAGTTCACCGAGGCCGGCGTAGATACGTTGCGGGTTGTACACCGCCGGCGACAAGGGTTGACGCCGGGCAAACGCGAGCAGTTGCGAGGACAATGTGGCACCGCGTTCCACCGCCGCAATCGCGGCAGAGACACGCCGTTGCACCTGCGCGTTGTCCGGTTCATGCCGAGCCAACAGGTGCAGGTTACCGGCGATCACTTGCAGCAGGTTGTTGAAGTCATGGGCCACGCCGCCGGTCAGGCCGCCAATCGCTTCCAGCTTCTGCGACTGGCGCAACTGCTCCTCGGCAGCGGAACGCGCCTGCACTTCGGCCGCCACGCGCTGCTCCAGATTGTGGGTCAGCTCCTGACGCACCCGCTCGGACTTCACCAGTTCAGTGGTTTCTACCACGATCGCCAGCACCCCGGCCGGTTGCTGATTGTCACCTGCCACGGGGCTGTAGTAGAGGTCCAGCCACAAGGTTTCCGGTTTGCCGTTGCGCGACAACACCAGCTCCTTGTTGTTGAACGACAAGGTGCCGCCGGCCAGGCACGTGTCCACCACATGCCGGTTGAAATCGGCCACTTCCGGCCAACCCAGTTCCACCGGTGCACCCAGCAAATACGGATGGCGACCGCCGGCGAACACCGAGTAGTTGTCGTTGTAGATCATGTAACCCGCCCGCCCCCACAGCATCACCATGGGAACGGGTGAGGCGAGCATCATTTGCACAGTGCAGGCCAGGCTGGTGGACCAGCGATCAATCGGGCCAAGGTCGGTGGTCGACCAGTCAAACGCGCGAATCCGCTGGGCCATTTCACCGGCCCAGCCTTCACAGCCGTGTGGGTTGGATAAAAATTGCATGATCGAGCTCTGGGCAAAGAGAAGGCAGTTGCAAGTTTTGGAGCGCGGCGGCGGTAGATGGTTTCATCTTGTCGAATTTAGGCCGAATAAACTACCGGACTCAGTGGAAATCCCGGCTGCGCACCACAATGCCATCGAGCAGCGGCGTCAAGTCGGTCAGGCGCCCGGCGATCAAATGCCGCACCTCGCCCACCGCCTCCCAGCGCCCGTCCACCTTGAGCAGACGCGAGCCGACCAATGCCTTGCGCTGACGTTCGGCCAGGTCACGCCAGACCACCACATTGAGGTTGCCGAATTCGTCTTCCAGGGTGACGAAGGTCACGCCGCTGGCGGTACCGGGGCGTTGGCGCCCGGTGACCAGCCCGGCGACGCTCACATTGCGCCCATGTTCCACGGCCAGCAGTTCCTGGGAACTGCGGCAGCGCAGCTTGCGCAACTGCGCGCGCAGCAGCGCCAGCGGGTGCGGGCCAAGGGTGGTGCCGAGCGTGGCGTAATCGGCGTGCAAGTCCTCGCCCACCGTGGGTTGCGGCAACGCCACCAGCGCTTCATCGGGGCTCGGCAGGCCGGCAAACAGGCCCAGTTGCTTGTGCACACCGGCCACATCCCAGCGCGCCTGGTGCCGGTTACCGGCTAATGCGCGCAAGGCGCCGGCATCCGCCAGCAACGCTTGAGCCCGCGCATCCAGGCCGGCGCGGGCGTCGAGGTCGGCAATGTCGCTGAATGCGCGGTGCTGGCGCACGGCCTCGATGCGCCGCCCATCCTCTTCGCAAAACCCCGAGATCATGCGCAGGCCCAGGCGGATCGCCGGTTGTTGGCCGTCGATGGGTTCCAGGCTGCAATCCCAGTCGCTGGCCTGCACATCCACCGGGCGGATCTGCAGGCGATGACGGCGCGCGTCCTGGAGGATTTGGTCCGGGCTGTAGAAACCCATCGGCCAGCTGTTGATCAGCGCGCAGGCAAAGGCCGCCGGCTCATGGCATTTGAGCCAGCAGCTGGCATACGTGAGCAAGGCAAAACTGGCCGCGTGGGACTCGGGAAAACCATAGCTGCCAAAGCCTTTGATCTGCTCGAAAATCTGCGCGGCAAAGGCTTCGGTGTAGCCGTTTTTCAACATGCCGTCGCGCAGGCGCTGCTGATGCGGTTCGAGGCCGCCGTGGCGTTTCCAGGCGGCCATGGAGCGGCGTAACTGGTCGGCCTCGCCGGGGCTGTAGTCGGCGGCGACCATGGCGATCTGCATCACCTGTTCCTGGAACAACGGGATGCCCAGGGTGCGCTCCAGCACCACTTTCAATGCCGGCGACGGGTAGGTTTCCTCTTCCTCTTTATTCCTGCGACGCAAATACGGATGCACCATGCCGCCCTGAATCGGCCCCGGCCGCACGATGGCGACCTCGATCACCAGGTCATAGAAAGTTTTCGGCTTGAGCCTGGGCAACATCGACATCTGCGCCCGCGACTCGATCTGGAACACGCCGATGGTGTCGGCCTTGCTGATCATGGCGTAGGTGGCCGGGTCTTCCTTGGGAATGCTTGCCAGGCTCAGGTCCTGGTGGCGATGGCGGCGCAGCAAATCGAAACAGCGACGGATCGCGCTGAGCATGCCCAGGGCGAGGATATCCACCTTGAGCAGGCCGACGGCGTCGAGATCGTCCTTGTCCCACTGGATGATGGTGCGCTCGGCCATGGCGGCGTTCTCCACCGGCACCAGCGTGTCCAGCGGGTATTCGGAAATCACGAAGCCGCCCGGATGCTGGGACAAATGCCGGGGAAAGCCGATCAATTGCCGGGTCAGGGTCAATACCCGGCGCAGCAGCGGGCTGTCCGGGTCGAAGCCGCTTTCGCGCAGGCGCTCCAACGGCGGCGCGTCGTCACTCCAGCGCCCGCAGCATTCGGCCAACGCGTTGACCTGGTCGGCCGGCAACCCGAGGGCCTTGGCCACATCGCGCACCGCGCCGGTCGCGTGGTAAGTGCTGACCACCGCCGTCAACGCCGCACGCGTACGGCCATAACGCTGGAACACGTATTGCAGCACTTCTTCGCGGCGCTCGTGTTCAAAATCCACATCGATATCCGGCGGCTCGTTGCGCTCCTTGGACAGGAAACGCTCGAACAGCAAGTTGCTCAGGCTCGGGTTGATCTCGGTGATGCCCAGGGCAAAACACACCGCCGAGTTGGCCGCCGAACCGCGCCCCTGGCACAGGATCGAACGGCTGCGGGCAAAGCGCACAATGTCGTGCACGGTGAGGAAGTAACTTTCGTAGCCCAGTTCGCTGATCAACTCCAGTTCATGGTTGATCTGCTGCAAGGTCTTGGGGTCGATGCCTTCGGGCCAGCGCTGGGCAATGCCTTCTTTGGTAAGGGTGCGCAGCCAGGATTCGGCGTCATGGCCTGCGGGCACCAGCTCGCGTGGGTAGTGGTAGCGCAACTGGCCGAGGTCGAAGGTGCAGCGCTGCGCGATGGCGAGGGTTTCGTCGAGTAGGGCCTGGGGGTACAGCGCGGCCAGGGCGTCGAGACTGCGCAGGTGCCGCTCGCCATTGGGATGCAAATGCATGCCGGCTTCGGCCACCGGTACGTGATGACGGATGGCGGTCATGGTGTCTTGCAGGGCGCGGCGGCCACGCGCATGCATGTGCACATCGCCGCAGGCGACGGCCGGGATGTGCAGGCTTGCCGCCAGTTGCAGGCGCTGCTCCAGATGACGCGCATCGTCTTGCCCGCAATGCAAGTGCACCGCCAGCCACAAGCGTTCAGCGAAGACATTGCGCAACCACTGGATGCTGGCCAGGGTGTCACTGTCTTGTGCCACCCACAGCGCCAGCAGGCCGGGCAGCGGTTGCTCGAAGTCTTCATGCAGCAGGCGATAGCGGCCCTTTTCGGCGCGGCGTCGGGCCAGGGTAATCAACCGGCACAGGTGCTGGTAACCGGTCAGGTTCTCCACCAGCAGCACCAGTTTGGGCCCGTTCTCGATGCGCACCTCACTGCCGATAATCAGCGGCAGCTCCAGCGCCTTTGCCGCCTGCCAGGCGCGCACGATGCCCGACAGCGTGCATTCATCGGTAATCGCCAGGGCGCTGTAGCCTTGGCGTTTGGCACGCTCGAAGAGTTCCAGCGCACTGGAGGCGCCGCGCTGGAAACTGAAGTTGGACAGGCAATGCAGCTCGGCGTAACTCATGCAAACCAGCCTTGCAGCCACAATCCGTCCTGTTGCCCCACCGTGCGGTAAGCCCAGCCTTGCTGCCCGGCGCGGGTCTGGATGAGGTAATAGTCGCGGCGGATATCGGCGCCATCCCACCAGCCGGATTCGATGCGTTCCGGGCCCATCAGGATCTGCACGCCCTGCTCGGCCAGCAAGGTCGGTTGGTTCAACAGCCAGCCAGGGCGGCGCACCTTGTTCAAGGTCGGGCATGGGTGGCTGTCGACAGCGGTTTGCCAGGCGCATTCCGGGCGATGGTCGGCGTGAAAGCGCAGGCCCTGCACCGCTTCATCGCCCAGGCGCGCGCGCAGGCGTTCGCGCAATTGCTCCCAGGGCAGGGTCTGTTGCGGGCGGTCGTCGAACAGGTCCTGGCGCTGCGGCACGAACACCGGCAAGTCCTGGGCTACCAGGCGAAACCCGCGCACAGGCGCCGTGACTTGCACTTGCTCCAATCGCCCCCGGGCCAGTTCGAACAGCATCGATGGCTCGCGCTCGGCGCTCAGCAGGCCGACCTTGATCACGCTGTCCGGTGCCAGGGCATGTTCCAGGTGCAGGTCGAAACGCTGTACGCCGCTGTCACGCCCGCACAGGAAGGCGGACAAGTCAGCGGTCAAGCGGCGCAAGGGAAACAGCAGCGCCTGGTGGGATTGCACATCGAAATTCAACTCGATGCGCACATCGAACTGGTCCGGCGGCTGATAGAAACCCAGGGCCAATGGCCTGTGCCCGGTCAGGGCGTCAAGGTGCTTGAGCAGGCTGGCATCAAAGCGGCGCGCCAGCGTATGCCGGGGCAGCGCCTGCACGTGAGCCAACGTGCGCAGGCCCATGCGCGACAAGGCGGTGGCGGCCTGCGGATCCATGCCGGCGCGGTCGATCGGCAGTGGCGCCAGGGCCTGCATCAAGGCGCTGTCGTCGGCCACCGCCAAGCCATCGTAACGATTGGCCAACACCCGCGCCGCCGCCGGGTTGGGCGCGGCGACGATGCGGTGCCGAAAGCCCAGTTCGGTCAACTCCTTGCGCAAGCGCGCTTCGAACTGCGGCCAGGGCCCGAACAGGCCCAGGCTCGACTCGATCTCGAACAGCAAGGCGCGCGGGTAATACACGCTGACCTGGGAACTGAAGCGGTAGGCCCAGGCGGCGAGAAACTGCTGCCAGCGCTCGATTTCCAGCGGGTCGTATTCAGCACAGGCAAAGGTCTTGGTCAGCGCATGCGCGGCCGTCAGCGATTGGCCGGGGCGTAACCCCAGGGCGCGCGCGGCGGCATTGACGGTTTGCAGCACGCGCCGCTGCGGCGTACCGGCCAGCAGTGCCAGCGGTTGATCGGGCTCGGGATGGGCGCGCAGCACCCCGTCCAGCGCCAATTGCGGGAAGACGATACAGACCCAGCGCATGGCAACCTCAGTGCCCCGCCAGGGCAATCGGCGCCGGGTGGGCCAAGCCGCCCCGGCATTTGAGCACACGCACTTGGGCGGGCCTTGACTCGACCGTCAGGCGCAAGGCGGCCGGCGATGGGTTGATCGCTTCACTCAAGGAGCGCCAGGCAAACGCCAGGGTCTGGCCGGTTTCCGCCGCCACCTGCAAACGGCGCAAGGCGCGGTCATCGGCCTTGTGCGGCCAACACAACACCGCGCCGCAACTGCCGGAGCGCAGGCATTGTTCCACCGCCCACAGCGCATCGCGCTCCTGGGCCTGGATCACCGCAAGCTGGCGCACGTCCACCCCGGCGTTCTGCCAGGCGTGGGGGTACGGCGTATAGGGCGGCGCCACCAGCACAATGCGTTCACCCATCGCCGACAAGCGCGCCAGGGTCGGCAGCACCAGTTGCAGTTCGCCCACGCCGTCCTTGGCCATCAGGATTTCACTCAAGGCCGCCTCCGGCCAGCCACCGCTGGGCAGCACCGCATCCAGCGCCGCCAGCCCGGTGGGGTGCACACTGGCCGGTGGCGCGGCGGGCCGACCCTTCCAGACTCGCCCGCCATTGAACAGCGAGTCCAGGGCAACCACGGCGCCCATCAGCCTTGCCTCACCAGGCCGCAGAACACCCCTTCGATGGCCAGGTCCTGGTCGGCCCCGACCACGATAGGCTGGTACGCCGGGTTGCGGGGCAGCAGGCGCACCTTGTCGCCATTGCGTTCGAAACGCTTGATGGTGACTTCACCGTCCAGGCGCGCCACCACAATCTGCCCGTTCAAGGCTTCGGCACTGCGCCGCACGCCCACCAGGTCGCCATCGAGAATGCCGTCTTCGATCATCGAATCGCCCTGCACGCGCAGCAGGTAGTCGGGGGTTTTGGCGAAGGTGGCGGGGTCCAGTTGCAGGCGATTGTGCACTTCGGCATCCGCGCCGATGGGCAGGCCCGCGGCCACACGGCCGAGCACCGGAATGTCCAGCCATTCGGGGCGCGGCGGTTGGTTGAGCAAACGAATACCGCGAGCCTGGTTGGGGTTGACCTCGATAAAGCCGGCTTCGGTCAAGGCCACCACATGCTTGCGGGCAACGCTGCGCGAGGCAAAGCCGAACGCCTCGGCGATCTCGGCGAGGCTGGGAGGCTGGCCTTGCTGCGCGATACGGTCGCGGATGAAGGTCAGGATGGCGGTACGGCGGGGGGTCAGGTTTGTCATGGAGTACATTTGTACTCCTGTGGGAAATTTCCGACAATAGCCGTCAGTCGGGATGGCATCTGCCGGGTGAAAAGCTATTCAACGGGCCTGATGGGATTCAGTGTGGGAGCAAGCCCCCTCCCACCTTTTGATCGCCCTACTCGATCCGGCTCACCAGCGCTCTTTCAGCATCCGCAACTCCAGATGCTGCAACAACATGATGGTCTTGCCATCCACAATCTCCCCACTGGCCACCATCCCCAGCGCCTGCTCGAATCCCAGTTCCAGCACTTCGATATCCTCGCCCTCTTCCGCCAGGCCGCCGCCGGCGCCGACCCGGTCGCCCGCTTGGTACTCGCCGGTAAAGAAGTGAATGCGCTCGGTCACCGACCCCGGGCTCATGAAGGCCGCATAGATTTTCTCCACATGCCCCACGCGGTAGCCGGTTTCTTCCTCGGCTTCCAGGCGGATGCGCTCTTCGGGGCTGGCGTTGTCGAGCAGCCCGGCCGCCGCTTCGATCAGGTAGCCTTCGTGATCGTTGACGAACGTCGGCATGCGGAACTGGCGGATCAGCAGCACCGTGCGCTGCTCGCGGTTGTACAACAGGATGGTCGCACCGTTGCCTCGGTCGTACACCTCGCGGGTCTGGGCTTGCCAGCTGCCGTCGCGAAGGCGCAGGTCGAAGCTGTATTTCTTCAAAAGGTACCAGTTGTCCGAAAGGGTTTCTTCGGCGGTGATGCGCACAGGGCTGTTGTCCATGGTCGGGCCTTTGCTTCAAAAAGCGGAGCATCTCGTGCAGGCCATGCAGCGTCAAGCAGGTCGCTCGCTTGCATCGCTGCAACACTTTGCAAGCAATCCTGGGTCACGGCCGTCGCATTAATTTCTCGCCCCGCCGGGCCATCTGGTACAACCCGTGTTTCGTCTTTGCCCTGGAACCTTCATGTCATTTCGTTCTATGCCCCGCCGGGGCCTGCGTCGGCTTGTGCTGCTGTGCATGGCCGTGTTGATCGTCGGTCTGCCGGTCGGCTGCGCCGTGCTGCAACACAAGGAGCGCGAACTGGTGTTTCGCATCGAGCCCGGCACCGCAGGCTGGTACACCGGCCTGCCCAACGCCGTGCAAGAGTTCGATATCAAGCCCGCCGCATTCAAATCCGGCCAGAACATCCATGGCTGGTGGTACCCGGCCGCGAAGCAAGACGCACCCGCCATCCTGTATTTGCACGGCGTGCGCTGGAACCTCACCGGCCAACTGTTTCGCATCGAACAATTGCATGCGCTGGGCTATTCGGTATTGGCCATCGACTATCGCGGTTTCGGTAAAAGCCAGGGCGACCTGCCTTCGGAAGCCACGGTGTATGAAGACGCGCGCATCGCCTGGGAGCGCTTCCAGATCTTGCAACCAGACCCCGGCAAACGCCTGATCTACGGGCACTCCCTGGGGGGTGCGGTGGCCATCGACCTCGCCGCGCAATTGAGCAAGCAGGTACCGCTGCCGGTGCGCGGGCTGGTGATCGAATCCACGTTCACCTCCTTGGGGGACGTCGCCACGGCCGTTGCCAACACCTCATTGCCGGTGCGCTGGTTGCTGTCGCAAAAATTCGATTCCATCGACAAGATGGCCGATATCCACATGCCTCTGCTGGTGGTGCATGGCCTCGATGACCGCTACGTGCCACCGCGTTTCAGCCAGCAATTATTTGACGCCGCCCGGGAACCCAAGCGGCTGTTACTGGTGCCGGGTGCCAGCCATAACAACAGCATGAGCCTGGCCGGTCGCAGTTATGGCCTGGCGCTGGACAAGCTGATGAAAACGCCAATGCCATCACCGGTGGCCACGCACTCCACAGGCCGTGTGAGCGACTCATAAATGCGCTTTTCGGCACTGGGTCCGCTCAGGCCTGTCAAGCGCAAACCCTGCCCATATTGGCCCGCGCCGAAAGTTGATCAAATATTGACCGCAGCCCAAATCACCAACGCTGCCGGGCCCTTGCAAAGTTATCCACAGAGATACCCACGGTTTTCGTGGACAACTCTTTTTACTTTCCAAGGTTTTTTTGCGCATTAAACGCCGTTCGGAAACGTACCGGGCAGCAAGATCTCGCGATTCACATCGCGTATATCGTTATAGCCACACAGCGCCATCGACACATCCAGCTCACGGGCGATGATCTCGAGCGCTTTAGTCACGCCCGCTTCGCCCATCGCCCCCAAGCCATACAAATGCGGGCGTCCGATCATGGTGCCCTTGGCGCCCAGTGCCATGGCCTTGAGAACATCCTGGCCGGAGCGAATACCGCCATCGAGCCACACTTCAATCTGATTGCCCACCGCTTCGACAATCGCCGGCAATTGGCTGATGCTCGACGGCGCACCATCAAGCTGGCGGCCGCCGTGGTTGCTCACCACCAACGCATCGGCGCCGGCATTGGCTGCCAGGCGAGCATCCTCCACATCGAGGATGCCCTTGATAATCAGCTTGCCGCCCCAGCATTTTTTGATCCATTCCACATCGTCCCAGCTCAGGCGCGGGTCGAACTGCTGGGCAGTCCACGCCGACAGCGAACTCATGTCGGCCACGCCCGTCACATGCCCGACGATATTGCCGAAACCACGTCGCTGGGTGCCCAGCATGCCCATTACCCAGCGCGGCTTGGTCAGCATGTTGAGGATGTTCGGCAGGGTCAGCTTGGGCGGCGCGGACAAGCCGTTGATCAAGTCCTTGTGACGCTGCCCGAGGATCTGCAAGTCCAGCGTCAACACCAATGCGTCAACGCCCGCCGCCTTGGCACGCTCGATCAAGCGCTCGATAAACCCACGGTCGCGCATCACATACAACTGGAACCAAAAGGGCTGGCCGACGTGCTCGGCGATGTCCTCCAGCGAACAGATGCTCATGGTCGACAAGGTATAGCGCAGGCCAAAAGCGGCGGCGGCGCGCGCGGTAAGAATCTCGCCATCGGCATGCTGCATGCCCGCCAGGCCCGTAGGCGCCAGGGCCACCGGCATCGCCATGTCCTGGCCAATCATGCTGGCGCGAATCGAACGCTCATCGATATTGCGCGCCACGCGCTGACGGAACTTGATACGGGCAAAGTCGCTTTCATTGGCGCGGTAGGTGCTCTCAGTCCAGGAGCCGGAATCGGCGTAGTCGTAGAACATCCGGGGTACGCGCTTTTGCGCAAGCTTGCGTAAATCTTCGATGGTTGTGATCAATGACATCGGGGCACCTCTGCCTGAACTGAACACAGAGAGTAACTGGCGAACGCACAGGCAACCAGCCGTTGCGTTTATGGCGGCCGGGGCTTAATCTTGCAAAAACCCGCAACAAAGCGCACAAACATGCAAAACACTCATCACGCCATCGACCTGCCCTCCCTGCGCAAACAAAAGATTCTGCTGCTGCTGGAGCGTGACGGTAAGGTCACGGCATCGGAATTGGTCGAGCATTTCGCCGTATCCCAGGACACTATTCGCCGCGATCTCGGCGAACTCGCCGCCGCCGGCCTGCTGCAACGCGTACACGGCGGCGCCCTGCCCCGGCCAAAAGACACCGGCAAGGATTTTTTCACCCGTGTCGGCGAAACCAATGAGGCCAAGCGCCGCCTGGCACAGTTGGCTGCCGAACACGTGGAGGACGGCCAGATCGTGCTGTTCGATTCCGGTTCCACCACCCTGCAGATCGCCCGGTCATTGCCGCACTCCATCCACCTGACCGTGGTCAGCCCATCGCCGATGATCGCCATCGCCCTGGCGGACCACCCGCATGTGACCATGATCCTGGCGGGCGGCCAACTCAACCCCGCGACCCTTTCTACCGGTGGCCATGAAGCGGTGCGCCTGATCCAGAGCATCAAGGCCGACCTGTTGTTCACCGGCGTTTGCGCGCTGCACCCGCAAGTGGGCATAACGTCCCTGCATTTCTCTGAAGTGGCGGTCAAGCAAGCCTTGCTCGACAGCGCATCCCATGTGGTGGCCGTAACCACTTCAGACAAACTCGGCGCGGTGGAGCCATTCGTGGTGGCGCCGTGCAGCCGTATCCATACGCTGATTACCGAGTGGGATGCGCCGAGTGTCGAGGCCTACGCGCAATTAGGCCTGGAGGTGCGACGGGTGGAGGTCGAGTAGGTCCAGAGCATCGGCGACCGCGTGGCCGCTGGCGGTGTTGTCGAAAATGCACCAGGTGGGAATGCCCTCTTCAACCGACTCGCGCAACAATCGCGCATACGCCTGCACCCGTTCGTGCCCATAGGCGCTGTGATAAATCCGCGGCGAGCCATGCAGGCGCCAATAACGCACGCCGTGCCAGGCATCGCCCTCAGCAATGACGGCGGGGTCGGCGGTGACCCAAGCGATCTCGAAGGCTTGCAACAAGCTCCCGGCGGCGAGCCAACTGGCGTGGCGCGGCTCCAGCACCACCGCACCGGCAAACCGTTGGCGCAGCGCCTCGAAAAAAGCGCGGGCAACCAGCGGCTCATAATTCAGGGACGGAGGCAGCTGCACCAACAAGCAACCCAGCGTCTCATCCAGTTGCAGGCATTGCGCAAGAAACTCGTCCAAGGCGGTTTCGCACTGCTGCAGGCGCAGTTCGTGGGTGATCCGCTTTGGCACCTTGACTGAAAAACGAAACCCCGCAGGCACCGACTCGCGCCAACGCTCATAGGTTTTCGGCAAGTGGGGTCGATAAAACGAGCTGTTGATTTCCACCGCGTTGAAACGCGAGGCGTAGCGCTGCAAATGCGTGCCCTGCTCGGCGAAGGCCGGCCAGTGTTCACGGGGCAGGCTCCAGCCGGCGCAGCCCACATACAGCGGTGCTGTCAAAACAGCACCGTGGCGGCATCGCGCATAAAAATCTCGATGGTCTTGGGGCCGACGCCATCGAACTCACCCAGACGCTTTTCGAACGCTTGACGGCTATCGCTGGCCTGGAGAATCCGGGTGATCTTGCCGCTGTAGTCGGCATTGAGCTTGGCGCTCAGGTCCAACAGGCGCTGGGCAGTGGTTTCGTCGTAGCGTACGTAATGCGCCCGCCCCAACATCGCGACCAGCTCCCGCGACGTGCAGTGCTGCAATTTTTGCGCGGTGTCGCGGCCCTCCTGTTCAACGATCACCTTGTAGGCTTGCGCGGCAATGGGCGCCTGAATGCGCTTGCCCATCAGAAAGCTGGCGATAAACCACTTGAACAGGCTGCTGTCATCGCAAGGCTTGAGCTCAATGCCCAATTCGGCCGCGCTGATGGAACGGGCCATGCTTACTGCCCCTTGTTGAGCTGCTCGTTGATCGCATCTGTCTGGCGCTCGATGTCCTTGATCGAGGTCGGCGTCACCACTTTGTCGATGGTTTCAGTTTTGGGATTGGGACGCTCCAGGGTCTGCCCTTTAGCGCCGTCGGCATTACCCTTTTGCGCGTCTTCAGAACTGATCGGGGCTGGGGTTTTATCGGCGGGCTTGTGATCGGTCACGGTGCATTCTCCTGAAAATAACAGGCCACCCACAGCGGCGGCCCTATGCAGCAGAACCCTGGGAATTTGGATTAGTTCAAGGAAATTGCCCCATCTGGCCGTTGGGTCAATACGTGCAAAAAAATTTAAACCTTTTGCGCGCGCCTCGGTTCAATAGTCAGGTAACGGCATCACGCCATTTCCCAAGGAGAGACACCATGACGACTCGACTGATGAAACAAATGGGCATGACCTTCGCGCTGGTTGCAGGCTCGATTTCCACCGCGATGGCCGCCACCTCCAACGACTTTGTCGACAATGCCGCCCAGGGCGGTATCACCGAAGTGGAAGCCGGCAAGCTGGCGCTGGAAAAAAGCAGCTCGGCAGACGTGAAAACCTTCGCGCAACATATGATTACTGACCATACCAAGGCCAATCAGGAACTGATGGCACTGGCGAAAAAGCTCGATATCGAAGTGCCGGATGACGCCGCCCTGACCGACAAGGCGAAGAAAGCCATCCTGGAAATGCGCGATGAATCGTTCGACAAGGCCTACGCCAACAACCAAGTCGCGGCCCATGAAAAGACCGTCGAACTGTTCAAGAAAGAATCGACTTCCTCGGACAACGCCGAGCTGAAGGCTTTCGCCACCAAGACCCTGCCAACCCTTGAAGCTCACCTGCAAAAGGCCAAGGAGCTGCAAAGCAAATACGCCAAGTAATCCACTCACCCACACAGGAGATATCCGCTTATGAGTGCGCAACTCAACGGTAAGAAAATCCTGATCATCACGTCCAACACCGGTATCGAGCGCGATGAGCTGCTCAAGCCACTGGAGGCCCTGCGTGGCTATGGCGCAACGGTCACGCACGCCTCCAGCAAAGGCGGCATCACCCAGACATTCGTGGGCGATACGGAAAAGGACCAGACCGTGGAATCCGACGTGCAACTGTCGGATGTGGTCGGCGGCGATTTCGATGCGCTGGTCATCCCCGGCGGCACGGTAAATGCCGACACCCTGCGCCAGGATACCGCCGCGCTGCGCTTGATCAATGAGTTCGCCCAGGCCGGCAAAACCATTGCTGCGATCTGCCACGGCCCGTGGACGCTGATCGACGCTGGCGTGATCAAAGGCAAGACCCTGACGGCGTACAAAAGCGTGCGTATCGACCTGGAAAACGCCGGCGCCGCCAGCGTGGTCGATGCTCAGGTGCAGGAATGCAACGCCAATGGCTGGACTTTGATTACCTCGCGCACGCCGGACGATTTGCCGGCGTTCAATGAGGCGATTGCCAAGGCTGTCGCTGGCTGAGGTTGCTCCAATGTAAACAGGCGCCCCATGGGCGCCTGTTTGCTGGCTGCAAGAGCGTTTATATTGATATGCAAACGTTTTCAAACAGCTATCGTGGCTACACAACGCCGCTTGACTCCACGAACTCTATCGCCTGTCGCACGGTATTGATCTCTGCGCCTTGCTCCTCGTCAATTTCAAAGTCATACACGGTTTCCAAAAACTGGAGAACTTCAATCTTGTACTCAGCCTCGTCCCCAAAGTCGTCAAACGAGGCGTCAAGATCAAGCGTATTCTTATCAACTCCCAGTATGCTTGAGAGATTTTCAATAAGGTACTTTTTAACATTTCTTCTATCAACTTCCATTTGAGCGTCCTCTTAAATGAATGGAATTTTACTGCCAATGAGCACACTGCTTACTTTATTAAACTGCGGCCGCAAGGGCTTTCGTTGCTGGAAAACACACTACTGTCTGCAACAGATTAACGACCGCTTGCGGAACTCTCACGTCTTTGTGGCACGCGCTCACCGAGTGTAATGTTGGTTTTTCATCAATCTGGCCAGCATGCACTTTTTAGTCCTGACTTGGCTCTGATCACTCTCGCGGCGGAAACTGCAAACAGTTTCAAATATACGTACGCACCCGCATTTTGATACTGTCAACCTTGACAGGTTTTATATATTCGTCCGCAATAAATTTTCATTTCGTATGGGTATAAAAAAATGCTCCGGTCTTTCGACACGGAGCATTATTTGATGCGTTGCTACGTTGCGCTTGCGCTTCACCCTTTACGGTGTTCAGCCATCTCACGCTTGGGCCCGAACATCGCCCAGGCAATCAGCCCCAGCAGCGGTACGAAGATCAGCACCACCACCCACAACCCCTTGGTCTCCCAGCCCCCGGTGCTACGCAATACGACGTTAATCGCCCACAGTTCCAAGAGCAGCAGAATCACCGCCAACACAATCCAGATATATTCAATTTGCATGCTTCACCTCCTGAAGTCTAAGGGTTAGGTCAAGCAAATGCGCCAAGGGTTCCATTGGATTGTTCAGGCGCCCACTGCAACAGCGGCTGCGGTTGTGCGTTGTGTATGCGTTGTGCAATCCCTGCACGAGCCGATCATGCAAGCTGCACGACAACGAACCGGGCATCCGCCGCTATCTATTTGATTTTGAAGATTATTTTTTAGACGCATAAGTTGGTACGGGTGATGCAATACCTCAGGTACGAGGCGTGCGTTTCGACATGCCCGACTACTACCCGTGAGGTTCCACATGAATGCCATCGACCTTCTCAAAGCCGACCATGAACGCGTCAAGACCCTGCTGACCCAACTGAGCGAATCCACCGAACGCGGGGTGAAAAAACGCACCGAGTTACTGGCCAAGCTGGAGATGGAAATCACCCTGCATACAAAGCTGGAAGAAGAAATTCTCTACCCTGCTTTCAGGAAAGCCGGCGGCAAGGAACAAGACATCATGTACCACGAAGCCAAGGAAGAGCACCGCACCGTGGACTCGCTGGTGCTGCCTGATCTGAAGCAAACCGATCCGTCCTCCACCGAGTTTTCGGGTCGCGTCAAAGTGGTCAAAGAGTTGCTGGAACACCACATCGAAGAAGAAGAAACCGAGATGTTCCCCCAAGCCAGGAAACTGCTGGGCAAAGCGATGCTGGACGATCTCGGGGCTGAGATGGAAGCCATGAAAGCGGCTCATAAAAAATCCATGACGAGCAAGCCATTGGCCGCGTGAGGGCGATTCGTCGCTTGATTTCACCCTGCCCATTTGCTGTAGCGCGACAGGCCTGATCACAGGCCTGTCGCGTTATTCATTGCACCAGCACTAAG
>NZ_JASLAW010000018.1 GCF_030147005.1 Pseudomonas sp. | reverse complement strand
CGAGGCCGCGAAGGGGCCGGCACAGTTACCCTCTTCATCGCCTGAACCACCGCTTTCGCAGCCTCGCTGCAGCTCGACAACTCCCACAGGGGATTGGCTGTGTTGGGGGATTTTGGTCTGCAGGGACATCGCGACAAGCGCAGCGCTCAGTAACGGCACCGTTCAAATGTGGGAATTGTCGCGCCCCAGCGAGGCCGCGAAGGGGCCGGCACAGTCACCGTCTTCATCGCCTGAACCACCCCTTTCGCAGCCTCGTTAAAGCTGACAACTCCCACAGGGGATTGGCTGTGTTGGGGGATTTTGGTCTGCAGGGACATCGCGACAAGCGCAGCGCTCAATAACGGAACCGTTCAAATGTGTGAGTGGTCGCGCCCCAGCGAGGCCGCGAAGGGGCCGGCACAGTCACCGTCTTCATCGCCTGAACCACCGCTTTCGCAGCCTCGCCGCAGCTCGACAACTCCCACAAGGGATTGGCTGTGTTGGGGGATTTTGGTCTGCAGGGACATCGCGACAAGCGCAGCGCTCAATAACGGCACCGTTCAAATGTGGGAGTTGTCGCGCCCCCATCGAGGCCGCGAAGGGGCCGGCACAGTTACCCTCTTCATCGCCTGAACCACCGCTTTCGCAGCCTCGCTGCAGCTCGACAACTCCCACAGGGGATTGGCTGTGTTGGGGGGATTTTGGTCTGCAGGGACATCGCGACAAGCGCAGCGCTCAGTAACGGCACCGTTCAAATGTGGGAGTTGTCGCGCCCCAGCGAGGCCGCGAAGGGGCCGGCACAGTCACCGTCTTCATCGCCTGAACCACCGCTTTCGCAGCCTCGCTGCAGCGCTACAACTGCCCCCACCAATGGATCAGCATCAGCCGGGGAAGTTGGCGCGCAGGGTCTCCAGACCATCGCTGTACACGCCGGCGAACAACGCTTGCACCGCTTCCTCCGTGGTGCCCGCGGCCGGCGTGAACACCCCGGACCAGGTCACTTTCGCCGACGTTTCAGTCAACGCTTCGACCTGCAAGGTTGCCAGGTAGGCGCTCACCGGAAACGGCGATTGTTCAATGGTGTAGCTATAGGTTCGTGCCACATTGTCGAAGGTTTGCAGCCGTTCGACTATCTGGCCGCCATCAGCGGTGTGCAGGTGACGCACACGGCCGCCTTCGCCTGGCTCGCTCTTGGCGATAAAGGGCAGCCAGTCAGGCAGGCTGTTGAAGCCGCCGATCAGTGTCCAGACCTGGTCCGCCGACGCAGGGATTTCAATCACAGAAGACGCTGTTGCCACGGTAAATACTCCAGAGCATTAAAAAATTCAGATCGCCATGCTGTCGACAACACCACCATCAACCCGCAACGCGGCGCCGGTAGTGGCAGACGACAAGGGTGAAGCAATGTACGCCACCAGGTTGGCCACTTCATCCACATTCGCAGCGCGCTGGATGATCGAAGTGGGCCGCGCATTGCGCACGAACACATCGGCCTCGTCTCGCGCGGTGCGCCCGGATTGTTGCGTGGCCTCCTTGAGCATCTGTTCAAGGCCATCGGTAAACGTCGGCCCCGGCAGAATTGCATTGACCGTCACGCCGGTACCCGCCAGACGCTTGGCCAGGCCATGGGACACCGCCAGATTGGCGCTTTTGGTCACGCCGTAATTGATCATGTCCGCCGGAGTCGCCACACCGGATTCGGACGACACAAAGATCACCCGCCCCCAGCCCTCCTCGACCATGCCCGGCACGTAATGCCGCGCCAGGCGCACGCCGGAGATCACGTTGACCTCATAGAAACGCGTCCATTCACTGTCCGGTGCTTCGAAGAAATCCACATCATTGAAGATGCCCAGGTTGTTGACCAGGATGTCGGCGCGGGGTTCGGCGGCGAACAGTTTTTCGGCGCCTTCGGCCGTGCTCAGGTCGGCCACCAGGCCGCGCAGATCGGCGCCCGGCACCGCTTGGCGAATGCTGGCCAACGCATCGTCAACCTTCCCGGAATCACGCCCGATCACCACCACGGTGGCGCCGGACTGCGCCAGTGCCAGGCTGATGCCCAGGCCGATCCCGGCCGTGCTGCCGCTGACGATCGCTACTTTGCCGCTTACATCGATTTTCATGGGTGAACTCCTGAAGTTAAAGCGGCAGAGGCGCACGAAGCGAAATCAACTGCGCATCGCGCAACGCCTGCCAGAAGGCTGCTGGAATCTGTTCTGACAACGCCGCCACGTCTTCGGCAATACGCCCCGGACGACTGGCACCGGGAATCACCGCAGCCACGGCCGGGTGTGCCAGGGAAAACTGCAGCGCGGCGGCCTTGACGCTCACGCCAAATGCCTGGGCAATCGCCTTGATCTGCTCGACTTTGCCGATGATCGCCGGGCTGGCCTGCTGGTATTCAAAGTGCGCGCCGCCGGCGAGGATGCCGGAGCTGTAGGGGCCACCGACCACGATCTCAACATGCTGTGCGAGTGCCGCGTCCATCAGGCGCTGCAAGGCACGGTCGTGGTCCAGCAGTGTGTAGCGGCCGGCCAACAGGAAACCATCGGGCTGGGCTTCAGCCAGGTCCAGGGTCAACTCGCACGGTTCGACGCGGTTCACACCCAGGCCCCAGGCTTTGATCACGCCCTCCTCGCGCAAACGCGTGAGCACCTTGAAGGCGCCGGTGCGGGCCTGGTTGAAGTATTCCAGCCACTGGTCGCCGTAGAAGTCCTGGGCGATATCGTGAATCCACACGATGTCCAACCGGTCGGTGCGCAGGCGCTCAAGGCTGTCTTCGATCGAGCGAAGGGTGGCGTCGGCGCTGTAGTCATTGAGCATTTTGTTCCGACGGCCATGTTCGAACACCCCGCTTTTCTCGCCCAGGTCGCGGGCGCTGTCTTCGACTTCGTCGAGAATCACGCGGCCGACTTTGGTGCTGAGCACGTAGTCGTCGCGGTTGTACTTGGACAGGGCCTGGCCCAAGCGCATTTCCGACAAGCCCGAACCGTAGAACGGCGCGGTATCGAAATAACGCACGCCCTGATTCCAGGCGGCTTCGACGGTGGCCTGGGCTTCGTCTTCGGGAATGGCGCGGAACATATTGCCCAGCGGTGCGGTGCCAAAGCCCAATACGCCGGGCAGTGTGTCTTTCAAGCTCATGATGGGTTCCTCAATCGGTTCAAGGTCGTGTTGACCGTTGAGCAGATCCTAGATTGCACAGATCGGACCGTCCAAGACATACTGCGACGAACTTGAGTCCCGATAGGTCTTACATGATTGATCTACGCCAGCTGCGCTATTTTGAAGTGGTCGCCGAAGAGGAACACGTCGGCCGCGCCGCCGAGCGCCTGCATATCTCCCAGTCGCCTTTGAGTCGGCAGATCGCCCAGCTTGAAGAGCGCCTGGGCCTGACGTTGTTCGAGCGCAGCCAGCAACGTATCCGCCTGACCCGCGACGGCCAGACCTTCCTCGCCGAAACCAAGGCACTGCTGACCCACGCCAATCGCCTGGAGTCCTTGGGCAAGCGCCTGGGCCGGGGTGAAGAAGGCGGTTTGTGCATCGGCTATATCGAGAACGCGATGCACGCCGGTGTACTGCCCAATGCGTTGCGCATTCTGCGTGATGACCGGCCTAACGTGCATATCAAGCTGTATAACCTGCCCTCCCTCGAACAGTTGGAAGGCCTGCGCCAACGCAGCCTGGACATTGCCCTGGTGGGCGAACCGCCGGCGGCCGACGATCCGGACCTGACCGCCCGGCAGGTGCTCGATGACCCGATGCTGTTGGCCTTGCCCGAACATCACCCGCTGGCGCAACAGCAGGCGTTGTTGCCTGAACACCTGGCCGAGCAGCAATGGATCGGTGTGCAACGCAAACCCGGCGCCAACCCGGCCGACGACTTTGTGGCCGCGTGCATCCGCGCCGGTTTCACGCCCCGGATTCCCATGGAAGCCAGCGAGCCCTTCACCGCATTGGGCCTGGTGGCATCCGGGCTGGGCGTGGCGATGGTACAGAAAGGCCTGAGCCGCAACGCACCGCCAGGCGTGGTGTTGCGCGAACTGCCGTGGCTGAGCTACACCACACCGCTGTGGGCGGCGTGGCATCGGATCAACTTGCGCCCATTGGTGGAGACTTTTCGCAAGGTGCTTACCGAACCCCAGGCTTGATGCATCCAAACTGTGGGGGAGCTTTCTTCCGGTTGCGTATATCAGCTATAGATGAGCTGACTGCCACACCGCTATCGGGAGCAAGTCAAATCGGCGCGTCGCCCTTCCCGCATTGGACCGAGTCCGTATTCGATAACTTGTAAAATTCGGCACTTCCCCCTAGCTTATGCGCCCCCCGCCCAGCGCTTTAAGGCCTTGCCCAATGGTTTTGCGTCTTCGTCCCGTCGTTACTTCACGTTTCGCCCTCGGACTGCTGCTCAGTGGCGGCATCGGTAACAGCCTGGCGACGCAGATCGAACTGCCGGCGGTGAAGGTTCAGGGCCAGGAAGAGTCCGGTTATCGCTCTGAAACCGCCTCGGTCGGCGGCTTCGATGCGGCGCCCCTGCTCGATACGCCCGCCTCGATCAGCGTGATCAACGCCGCGCTGATCCAGGACCAGCAGGCCCGCCTGCTCAGCGAGGTGTTGCGCAACGACGCTTCGGTGGGCGACAGCTACGCGCCCATCGGCTACTACGAAAACTTCGTGGTGCGCGGGTTTTCGCTGAATGCGGCGAGCAGCTACAAGATCAATGGGCGCACCATCACCGGTGAGCAGAACGTCGCGCTGGAAAACAAGCAACAGGTGGAAGTGCTCAAGGGCCTGGCAGGGTTGCAGAGCGGTATTTCCGAGCCCGCCGGTGTGATCAACTACGTGACCAAGCGCCCCGAGGACGTGCGCTCGGTAACGGTGTCCACCGATGATCGCGGCAGTGGTTATGTCGCCACCGATGTCGGCGGCTGGTTCGGCAGTGAGCAACAATTCGGCCTGCGCGCCAACGTCGCCCATGAAGACCTCAATGCCTATGTCGAACACGCCAACGGCCAGCGTGATTTTGTGTCCCTGGCGTTCGACTGGAACATCAGCCCGGATGCCGTGCTGCAACTGGATGCCGAATACCAGAACAAACAGCAGCGCTCGGTGCCGGGGTATCAATTGCTGGGCGGCACTGAAGTGCCTCACGACGCTTCACCGAAAAAGCTGCTGGGGCATCAGACCGGGGGCAAGCAGGTGGGTATCGATTCGCTGAACCTCAACGGCAAATTTGAATACCGCTTCAGCGATCAGTGGAAAGGCAGTGTCAGCGCGGCGCGCAGCAAGGTGGTGATTGATGACTACAGCTCGTTTGCGTGGGGCTGCTACGGGTCGACCAGCTGCTCGGCAAGCGTGCCGAACTACTTCAGCCCCGAAGGCAACTACGACGTCTATGACTACCGCAGCCCCGACGATACGCGGCGCGACGATGAAGTCCAGGCCACCCTGACCGGCCTGTTCGACACCGCCGGCATCGGCCATGAACTGACCTTCGGCACCAGCGCGTTTCGCCGGGTGGTCGACAAGCGCAAGTCGGTCAATGAGCTGATTGGCACCGCCAATATCGACGCAGATGCGCCGAGCTTCCCGCCGACTGATAAACCGTTGAACGACAGTCACCGCAACCTCGACAGCCGCCAGTACGGGGTGTTCGTCACCGACCGCATCCGCTTCAACGAACAATGGCAGACCATCCTTGGTGGCCGCGAAGTACGCCTGGATGAAACAGCCTTCGACGGCGTCACCGGCAACCCGACACGCCACACCCAACAGTACGTGTTCCTGCCCCAGGCCTCATTGATCTACAAACCGGTGGAAAGCGTTTCGCTGTACACCAGCTACAGCAAGGGCCTCTCCCTGGGCGGAACCGCGCCGTGGTTCGCAGAAAACCCAGACGAAACACTGGCGCCAACGGTATCGCGCCAGATCGAAGCCGGGGTGAAATACGACTGGCGCCGCATCAGCTTCGCCGCCGCTGTGTTCCAGACGCGTCAGGCTTATCAGTATGCGAAGCCGGAAAGTGGCGAGTTCGTCTACGTGCAACAGGGCGAGCAGAAAAACACCGGGATCGAAGTCTCCGCCAACGGCTGGGCCACCGAGCGCCTGCAGATCGCCACCAGCGTGGCGGCCATTCGGGCACGGGTGAATGGCAGCGGCACGCCGGACTATGAAGGCCACCAGGCGATCAACGTGCCCACGCTGCGCGCCAGCGTGTACGGCGACTATGCGTTGCCGTGGGTCGATGGCCTGGCGGTGCTCGGCGGTGTGCAATACAGCGCCAAGAAGTACGCCAACCGCAACGGCAATGTGGAGGTGGGCGATTATGCGGTGGTCAATATCGGCAGCCGCTATACCACCCGGTTCGATGGCTATGAAACGGTGTTTCGCCTGAGTGTCGACAACCTCTTCGACAAACGCTACTGGCGCGACGCCGGCGAGTACATGGGCGATGACTATTTGTTCCAGGGCGCACCGCTGACAGCGCGCCTGAGCGCATCGGTCAACTTCTGAAAACCCGCGGCGTTGCCAGCCACAACGCCGCCAGGCCGCACACCAGCAGGCTCCAGCCCAGATCCTGAGCCCAGGCCACCAGCCCCAGCCCGCTGCCAATCACCAGGTAATACAACAAGCCAAACAGTGCGCCAGCGGTGCCAAGACGATCTCGATAATCGACCAGCGCCGCCCCGAGCACGTTGGGGATTGCCATGCCGAATGCCAGCACCACCAGCAGCATCGGCCATACCAGCAAGGCACTGTGTTGCAGGGCTAACACCAAGAGACTGCCGACCACCGCCACCAACGCAGCGACGAACACCAGATGATCGCTGCCCATCCCACGTTTGAGCAGAATTTTATTCAGCCACGCGCCCAGGCCAGACCCCAGCGCCAGCAGCACGCCGCTGTAGCCGAACTCGGCAGTGGAGCGCCCTTGTTGCGCGAAGATAAACGGCCCCACGCTGTAATAGCTGAACAGCGCAATATTGAACGCCGCGACCAACCCCACCGAGCGCCAGATTCCGGCATCCTTGAGCATCAGGCCGAATGTTTCACCAAGGGCGGTCGTGGGCAGCGAGGCCGGACGCGTTTCCGGCAAGGCCCACAGGCTCCAGCCCCATAACACCAGCGCTAACAGCAATAACCCACCGAGCACGCCGCGATAACCGAAGAGCTCGACCAGACTCGCACCGCTGAACAATCCGATGGCAGGGCTTGCCGCCAGCGCCATCCCCATCGCGGAAAATACCTGGGCCAATTCGGCACCGTGGAAACGGTCGCGCAACAGCGTCTGCGTGACCACCGATCCGACCGCAGCCCCGAAGGCGCCAGCGGCCTGCGCCAGGAGCAAGGCGTTGAATGTTGCCGCGTTCAAGGCCAGGGCCATGGCCCCCGCGTAGACCGCAAGCCCGGTCAACATGACAGGCCGGCGCCCCCAACGATCGCTCAAACGCCCCCACACCACCACGCCTACGGCGAAGGCCAGGAAGTACACCGACAGCGTCTGCCCCGCCCGTTCGGGCGCGACAGCAAAAGCCCGGCCGATATCGCCCAGGGCCGGGCTGTACAAGGTCTGCGCCAACTGCGGGAACATCAGCAGGACCATGACCAGTATCAGCAGATTTTTCGACTTCATCACCAGATCCATCCCTAAACACACCGCAGGGATTCTAGAGCGCGGCGCCTGGGGTATTATCAGGACTTCGACACTTTACCCTTGAAATCGGACATCCCATGGCTTGGCTTGAGGCCACCGCGTCTTTCAATCCCGACGCTTTCGCGGCCCCCGTGATCGGTATTGCCGCGGTACTGGGCAACCACGACTCCGGGCTGCATCGGCACCAGCGCGGGCAACTGCTGTTCACTCAGCAAGGCTGCACGCGTATCACCTTGGACAATCAACTGTGCCTGCTGCCACCCACGCGTGCGGCGTGGATACCCGGCGGCCTGCCCCATCGCGCAGTGATGCAGCAGGCCGTGGATTACCGTTCGGTGTATGTGAGCGCGGCCCTGGCCGAGCAGTTGCCGGCGCAGGTGCGGGTGATCGAAGTGAGCGCCCTGCTCAGGGCGGTGCTGGAGCCGATGGCCATGGCCCCGTTCGAGACCGATTGGCACACGGGCCGTCCTGCGCATTTGCTCGGCCTGTGTCTCGACGAAATCCGCCACGCTGCCGAACAGCCACTGCTTTTGCCTTTGCCCCGGGACAAGCGCCTGGCGCCGTTGCTGGCCCAGCTGGACCGCTTGCCCCCTACTCTGCAGACGCTGGAAAAGCACATTGGCGCCAGCACCAAAACCATCGGCCGGATTTTCCTCAAGGAAACCGGCCTGGGGTATCAGCAGTGGCGCCAACAGTGGCGTCTGATGCGGGTGATCGAACTGCTCGCCACTGGGCGCAGCCTGGGCTACTGCGCCTTTGAACTGGGCTTTGCCAGCGACAGTGCGTTGATCGCCTTCTTCAAAGGCATGACCGGCACCACGCCGCGTGGCTATTTCAAGTCCGGCTGAACGCTTACTTGGGCATCTTGCGGAAACCCACCGCCAGGCGGTTCCAACTGTTGATAGTGGCGATGGCCACGCTCAGGTCGACCTGCTCCTGGGGGCTGAACTCGGCCGCCAGGGCGTCGAAGTCTTCGTCCGGCGCGTGGGTCTGGCTGAGCAGGGTCAGGCTTTCGGCCCAAGCCAGGGCGGCGCGTTCACGCGGGGTGAAGAACGGCGTTTCACGCCAGGCCGACAGCGTGTACAGACGGCGCTCGGTTTCACCGCCCTTGCGTGCGTCAGCAGTGTGCATGTCGAGGCAGAACGCGCAGCCGTTGATTTGCGAGACGCGCAGGCGCACCAGTTCCAGCAGCGGCAGTTCGATGGACAGTTTGCCGACCGCTGCTTCCAGGGCAAGCATGGCCTTCATGGCGTCCGGGGAAGCGGTGTAGAAATCGGTACGGGTTTGCATGGTGGAACTCCAGAACGGTGGGAATTGGCGCCCAGATTAGTCACCTGGGCGTTCTGGAGAAATAGCCAATCCGGGCGAAGAACAGGTGACCAATCTACAGGCCACGGTTCCTCAACCACTGCAGGAAGCCCTTCTTCACCGGCACTACCGGCGCTTCCTCCGTCAGCGCCTGGGCGGCATGCACGCGAAAGTCCAGCAGCGCCTTCATGGCTTCGCCGATGTCATGCCGTGCGTCCAGGCAAGGCTTGAGGTATTCGTTTTCGATGCGGTACAGCGTGCAGTAAGTGTTGGCCGTGAAGTCCGCCAGCGCGGCCTGGTCGCTCAGAATGCCGGACTCGCCGATCACCTCCCCCGGCCCCATGCGCCCGGCCTCGAACGTGTGCCCGCCCTTGATCAGCATCACCGAGACGACCCCGGACTCGATGATGAACAGGTGATCGCTGACCTCCCCCGCCGGCAAGATCATGTCGCCGGCGCGGTAGGTGTGCAGGGTCATGTTCTGGCTGAAGGTGTCTTTTTCTTCCTGGCGCAACGTGGAAAAGATCGACGAGCGCTCAAGCAATGCCCGCGCGCCGGAGACCGTGGTCGGCGTGCTGCCTTCGGTGGCGGACAACAGCCCCACGCCCGCCGCCTGCAAGTGCCGGAATGCCAGGTCGTAAAGCTGGTTGCGCACCTCGCGCTTGAGGCCCATGGCGGGGACGAAGCCGCTGATTTCATACTCCACGCCGCCACTGGCCGAGGCCTTGAACGCCACGCTGGGCGCCGGCTTGGCCAACAACGCGCGGCAGCCCTGCATCGCCCGCTCAAGCGCCTCGATCACCGTTTGCGGACGCGAATGGGGGCTCACTTGCAGGCTGACCGCCAGGCCGAACATGTCCGCCGGGCGCGAAAAGTTGATGATCTTGGCCTTGGCCGCCAGCGAATTGGGGATCACCGCCAGGCTGCCCTGGGACGTCTGCAAGCGCGTGGCGCGCCAATCGATATCGGTGACGCGGCCTTCGGTGCCGTCGATGGAGATCCAGTCGTCGATCTGATAAGGCTTGGTGGTGTTGAGGACGATCCCGGAAAACACGTCGCTGAGAGTGCTTTGCAGCGCCAGGCCGACGATGATCGCCACGGCGCCGGAGGTGGCGAGGACGCCCTTGACCGGCAGGTCGAGCACGTACGCCATGGCGGCGATGATCGCGATCAGGAAAATCACCGCGCCCATCAGGTCCTGCAACAAGCGCCCGGTGTGACCGACCCGCTGCATCATCACCGCGCCGAGCAAGACCGTGAGCGTGCGCGCCGCGAACAGCCACCAGCCGATCTGCAACGCCGTGGCCGCCAGGTGCCGGGCGGTGTCGTCGACGTAGGGCGCCGATTGCATGGGGTTCATGCCGTCGTTGAACAACACCGCGCTGAATACCGCAAAGATCACCAGCCGCGCCGCGAGTTTCCAGTTGGCGAGGTGGGGGGAGATAAGGCGCCAAACGGCAATGTCGATAAGGATCAGCGCCAGGGCGCACACCATCGGGTTAGCAGCGATAAATGAGGGCATCCAGACGACTCCAGGGCGAATGCCGAGAAGATCGCATGAAATGAAGACGGCGGGTATAGCGCGAAAGCAAAATGCAGGATGGGGCTTGCCCTAATGCCAGTCAGTCCATACGCAGCACTGTACTGTGGCCAGAGAGCCTGCTCCCGCCGGGTCGCGAAGCGGCCCAAGAACATCGGACTGCTGCGCAGTCCAGCGGGAGCAAGCTCCCTCGCCACAAGTCACGATTGTCCGCCCTGGCACTTGACTGACTGCCATTCAGCCCTGCATCCGCCCGAACTGGCCCGACTGGAAGTCGGCAAAGGCCTGGTGGATTTTACGCAGCACTGTACTGTGGCCAGAGAGCCTGCTCCAGCCGGGTCGCCAAGCGGCCCAAGAACATCGGACTGCCGCGCAGTCCAGCGGGGGCAAGCTCCCTCGCCACAAGTCACGGTTGTCCGCCCTGGCACTTGACTGACTGCCATTCAGCTCTGCATCCGCCCGAACTGGCCCGACTGGAAGTCGGCAAAGGCCTGGTGGATTTTACGCAGCACTGTACTGTGGCCAGAGAGCCTGCTCACGCTGGGTCGCGAAGCGGCCCAAGAACATCGGACTGCCGCGCAGTCCAGCGGGAGCAAGCTCCCTCGCCACAAGTCACGGTTGTACGCCCTGGCACTTGACTGACTGCCATTCAGCCCGGCATCCGCCCGAACTGGCCCGACTGGAAGTCGGCAAAGGCCTGGTGGATTTCCTGCTCGGTGTTCATCACGAACGGACCGTGGCCGACGATGGGCTCGTCGATCGGCTCGCCGCTGAGCAACAGCACCTTGGCGTCGTCGTTCGACTCCAGAGTGATGCGATCACCGTCACGCTCGAACAACGCCAACTGCCCCTGGCGCGCGACTTCCTCGCCATTGACCCGGACGGTCCCGCTCAGGATCACCAGCGCGGTGTTGCGCCCGGCGTGCAAGTCCAACGTAACCGTCTTACCGGCATTGAGGCGCAAGTCCCACACGTCAATCGGCGTGAAGGTACGGGCAGGCCCTTGAGTGCCGGCGAATTCACCGGCGATCAAACGCAGTTGCCCCGCGTCGTCCGCCAGCGGCAATACCGGGATGTCGCCATCGACGATGGTCTGGTAACCGGCGTCAGCCATTTTGTCCTTGGCTGGCAAGTTGACCCACAGTTGCACCATTTCCAGCGCCCCGCCCTGGCGGGCAAAGGCGGCAGAGTGGAACTCTTCATGGAGAATGCCTTTGGCCGCCGTCATCCATTGCACATCGCCAGGGCCGATCTTGCCGCCGGCACCGGTGGAATCGCGGTGTTCGACTTCTCCGTCATACACGATGGTCACCGTTTCAAAGCCGCGATGCGGGTGCTGGCCGACGCCGCGCCGGGTTTCGGTGGGCGTGAAATCGGCCGGGCCGGCGTGGTCCAGCAACAGGAATGGGCTGATGTGTTTGCCCATGGTGTCGTAGGAAAACAGCGTGCGTACCGGAAAGCCGTCGCCCACCCAATGGGCGCGCGGGCTGGTGTAGATACCGATCAGTTTTTTCATGGTGTACCTCCAAAGTGCCTACACCATAAGTCCCAGGGCTGTGGAGCACTAGCCGGCGAACGCGGCCTTGATCGTTCTACGTATAGGACAGTGCCTTGGTCGCGCGCTGGCGAAACAAGTGGAAGGCGACAAAGGCCGCAACTGCAAAGGCAGCTTGAATCACGATCATCGGCGTCGCGCTGCCATCCCGTAGCTGGCTCAACAGCACGCCGCTGCAGGTGGCCCCGAACATCTGCGCAAACCCCATCAACCCCGCCGCCAACCCTGCACGATGGGCGTTCGGCATCACCCCGCCCGTGACCGCACCGGGCAGCACCAGCCCACCGCCAAGTGTGACCAGGGCAATCGGCAGGTCCAAACCAACCACCGAGAGTCCGAACACCGCATAAATCACCAGTGCCAGCACCCCACCGGCGGCAACCAGCGTCACGCCCATCGTCACAATCCGCTGCGGTCCATGGCGCAGGATAGTGCGCCGGGTATAGGTGGCACCGACGATCAACATCGACACGATCAGGCCAAAGTTGATGCCGTACTCCAGGCTGCTCAGACCCAGCAGGTTGATAAACACCGCCGACGAACCGGCAATCACCGCAAACATGGCGCCGTAGGTGCACCCCAAGGCGACAGCGTAGGCGCGGTACTGGCGGCTCTTGAGCAAATCCAGGTATTGCCCGCCGAGGGTGCGCCAATGCGCGGCCTTGGGATCGAGGTAATGGTTGCTCTCGCGAAAGACCAACACCGCCAGCAGCAATACGACGCTGCCGATGACCAATGCGAGGACGATGGGCGCGTGCCAGCCGAACAGTTTGATCAGCAAGCCGCCCGCCATCGGCGCCACGACGATGGCATAGAGCATGCCGATCACGGTCAGCGCCAAAGCCGGGCCCGCTTCGGTTTTCCACACATCACGTACCACGGTGCGCGCCAGCACCAGCGCGGCGCATGCCCCCAGGCCTTGCAGCACGCGGGCGGCGATAAATTGCTGAATGTCAGTGACCAGCAGCATCGCCAGCGTTGCCAGCACATACAGCGTGAGGCCGGCGATCAATACCGGGCGGCGGCCGATACGATCCGACAGCGGCCCGAACAGCAACTGTCCCAGGCCGAATGCGGCAACAAACGCCGACAGTGCCATCAACGCCGAACCTTGCGGCGCCGCCAGCGCCTGCTCGATGGCGCCCAGGCCCGGGATGATCAATTGCGTCGAGACTTCACCCAGCGCCGTAAGGGCAACCAGTAAGAACAACAAGCGACGTGAGGGTGCCGGGGCGTTTGCCATGGGGAATATCCGGGGGCTGGATTAAATTATATTTCGACCATAATATGGACGAAAAATTATGTCCATAATTTTTTACCTTTGCTCACGCTCATGCTCACCCTGGAGTTCGCCATGCCCCCTCTCCACCTGCGCCTTTTCACGCCCCTGGCTTTGCTGATGTGCCTCAGCGGCTGCAACAGCCAGGCCGACAACGCCGCCCAAGTCTCCCCGCCGCGTCCGGTTCTGGCCGTCAAGGTCGAGGCTGGCGGCACCCAGCAAAGCGCGTATACCGGTGTGGTTGCGGCCCGCACCGAAAGCAACCTGGGCTTTCGGGTCAGTGGCAAAGTGATCGAACGCAAGGTCGATCCCGGCCAGCATGTCTCCCGTGGCGACACGCTGCTTGTGCTGGATATCGGCGATTTCGAACTGGCGTTGCGCTCGGCAAAAAACCGCGTCACTGCCGCCCAGGCTCAATTGCGCCAGCGCCGTGACGATGAAAACCGCTACCAGCGCCTGGCCAGCACCGGCGCGGTGTCGCGGCAGATCTTCGACCAGTCGGCGACCAACTTGCGTGTCGCCGAAGCCGAACTGGCGGCGGCGCAATCGGATGCCAGCCAGATCGAAAACCGCCGCACGTATTCCGTGCTCAAGGCCGATGGCGACGGCATCATCACCGACGTTCTGGCTGATCGCGGCCAGGTGGTGGCCGAAGGGCAGATCGTGGCTCGTCTGGCCCATGACGGCGCCCGCGAAGCCATCGTCAACCTGCCGGAACAGCAGCGCGCCCGAGCCGCGCAAAACGCCCTGGCATTCCCTTTCGGCGCCCCGGACCAGGCGGTTACCGCCACCTTGCGCGAGCTGTCCGCCAGCGCCGACCCCACCACCCGCACCTACCGCGCGCGCTATGTGCTGCACGGCGCGGTCGAGCGTTTCGCCCTCGGTTCCACCATCACCGTGCGCTTGCAAGGTGACGGCCAGGCCCAGCAAACCCGCGTGCCCATCGGTGCGTTGCAGGACGCGGGGCACGGCACCGGCGTGTGGCTGATCGGTGACGACAACACGCTCAGCTTCGCCCCGGTGAAAGTCGCCAGTCTCGGCCAGGAAGAAGCCCTGCTCGACAGCGGCGTAACGCCCGGCCAAACCATCGTCGCCCTCGGCGCGCACCTGCTGCACAGCGGTGACCGGGTACGTCTGCTGCCCGCCCAGGCGCTGGCCCTCAACCGCAAACAGGACCAATGAGCATGCGTGCAATCAACCTCTCGGAACTGGCGGTCAAGCACCGCGCCGTCACGCTGTTTCTGATCATCGCGATTATCGCTGCGGGGATCTTCTCGTTCGGCAAACTGGGGCGCGCCGAAGATCCGTCGTTCACTGTCAAGGTCATGACCATCACCGCCGCCTGGCCCGGCGCCACCGCCGAGGAAATGCAGGAACAAGTGGCCGACCGCCTGGAAAAGCGTCTGCAGGAGCTTGATTACTATGACCGCGTCGAGACCATCGCCCAACCGGGTTTTGTCTCAATGCGCATGACCTTCCTTGAATCCACGCGCCCGAGCGAGATACAGGACCTGTTCTACCAGACCCGCAAAAAGCTCAGCGACGAGGCCGCGAACCTGCCCAAGGGCGTGATCGGGCCGTTTTTCAACGATGAGTATTCGGATGTCTACTTTGCGCTGTACGCCCTGGAGGCCGAACACCTGCCCCATCGCCAGCAGGTGCAAATGGCCGAAGAGCTGCGCCAGGGCCTGCTCAACCTGCCGGGGGTGAAGAAGGTCAATATCCTCGGCGAGCAGGCCCAGCGCGTGTTTGTCGAGTTCTCCTATGAGCGCCTGGCGACCCTGGGCATCAAGCCCGAACAGATCTTCGCCGCCCTTGCCGCACAAAACGCCGTGGCGCCCTCGGGCTTCGTCGAAACCGCCGGCGCCCGCGCCTACATCCGCATCGATGGCGCCTTCGACAGCCTGGCGCTGATCGAGAATGTACCTTTGCAAGTCAATGGCCGCGTGCTGCGCATCGCCGATGTGGCGACGGTCCGGCGTGGCTATGAAGACCCGCCCAGCTACCGCATTCGCCACCAGGGCGACCCGGCGCTGATGCTCGGCGTGATCATGCAGAAGCATTGGAACGGACTCGAACTGGACAAGAGCCTGCTGGCCCAGGAAGCCCGAATCCAGGCCGACCTGCCCCTGGGCGTGAATTTTGCCAAGGTGTCCGATCAGGCGAAAAACATCAGCCTGGCGGTGAACGAGTTCATGCTCAAATTCTTCGTCGCCCTGGCTGTGGTGATGCTGATCAGCCTGTTGGCCCTGGGCTTTCGTGTGGGGCTGGTGGTGGCGGCTGCAGTGCCGCTGACGCTGTCGATCGTGTTCGTGATCATGCTCGTCACCGGCCGGGAATTTGACCGCGTCACCCTCGGCGCGCTGATCATTTCCCTCGGCCTGCTGGTGGACGACGCGATCATCGCCATCGAGATGATGGTGGTCAAACTCGAAGAAGGCTTCGACCGCATCCATGCGGCCACCTATGCCTGGAGTTCCACGGCGGCGCCCATGCTGACCGGTACGCTGGTGACGATTATCGGCTTTTTACCCGTGGGCTTCGCGCGCTCCGGTGCGGGCGAGTACGCGGGGAATATCTTCTGGATCGTTGGCTTTGCGCTGATTTCATCCTGGCTGGTGGCGGTGGTGTTCACCCCGTATCTGGGCGTGAAGCTGTTGCCGCAGATCAAACCTGTGCCTGGCGGGCATGATGCGATTTATGCCGGGCGCTACTACCAGAAACTGCGCAGCCTGGTGGAGACCTGCGTGCGCGGGCGCTGGCTGGTGACCGGGCTGGTGGTGGCGGCGTTTGTGCTGTGCGGCCTGGGCATGGCGGTGGTGAAGAAACAATTCTTCCCCGACTCCGACCGTTCAGAACTGATTCTGGAGGTGTACATGCCCCCCGGCAGTGCGTTCAAAAGCACTGAAGCGGTGGCGGCGCAGGTGGAGAAAGCCCTGCTGCAGGAGCCGCAGACGAGCATGGTCGACACCTATGTGGGCGGCGGTGCACCGCGCTTTTTCCTGTCATTGAACCCTGAACTGCCGGACCCGGCGTTCGCCAAGTTGATCGTGCAAACCCCGGACTCTCACGCGCGCGACGCATTGAAAGTGCGCATGCGAGAGCGCATCGCTGCCGGTGAGTTTCCAGCGGCGCGGGTGCGCGTCACACAATTGGTGTTCGGCCCGCCGGTGCCGTTCCCGGTGGTGTTCCGAGTGTCCGGGCCGAACCTGGACGTGCTGCGCGAGCTGTCCGAGCAAGTACGGCAAGTGGTTGCCGACAACACCCTGACCAGGGACGCTTTCCTTGAGTGGGGCGAGCGCACCAGCGGTTACCGCCTGGTGCTGGACCAGGATCGTCTGCGCCTGCTCGGCTTCACGCCCGACGAGGTCAAGTCCCAGCTCAACGCGCTGCTCAGCGGCAACCCGATCACCGAAGTGCGCGAAGGCAACCGCACCGTGTCGGTGGTGGCCCGCGCCCAGGGCAGCCAACGTGAAGACCTCGGCAACCTCAACAACATGACCCTGACCAACAGCGCCGGCACGTCGGTGCCGCTGGCCCAGGTCGGGCATTTCCAGGCAGTGATGGAAGAACCGATCCTCAAGCGCCGCAACCGCGCCACCACGGTGGAAGTGCGCGCCGACATCATCGACGTCGTACAACCGCCCGATGTGGAAATGGCCGTGTACAAAGACCTGCAGCCACTGATTGGCAAACTGCCCGCCGGCTACCGGATCGACATCGGCGGCCCGGTGGAAGAAAGCGCCAAGGCCAACGTCGCCCTGGCGGCGCTGTTCCCGATCATGATCCTGCTGACCCTCACGGTGATCATGTTCCAGGTGCGCTCCTTCGGCGTGATGCTCATGGTCTTCGCCACCGCGCCGCTGGGCCTGATCGGCGCGGTGCCGACCTTGCTGCTGTTCAACCAGCCGTTCGGGTTCAACGCGATTCTGGGGCTGATCGGCATCGGCGGGATTCTGATGCGCAACACGCTGATCTTCACCGACCAGATTCGCCAGAACCAGGACCACGGCATGCCGATACGTGAAGCCATCGTCGAAGCCACCGTGCGCCGAGCGCGGCCGGTGATCCTCACCGCACTGGCGGCGGCGCTGGCGTTCATCCCGCTGACACTGTCGGTGTTCTGGTCATCCCTGGCCTATGTGCTGATCGGCGGAGTATTGGTGGGCACGGTGTTGACGCTGCTGTTCCTGCCGGCGCTGTGCAGCCTGGTGCTGCGCGACAGGGTTGCTGAAACTTCCCACGTAACTGCCGGATAAGCTCTACTCCCCTGCCCTGCAAACCGCTGCAAAGTCCCTCGCCTGATCAAACAGTGCGAGGGATTGCAGATGGTTTTTTTCGTTAATGCCCAGGTTCTCGGGGCGTTCTTTTGATTCCGGCGATTGCCAGCTTCGTGCTGACCCCCATGGACCCCAAAGCACCGGATGTTGAGGGCGTTATCCGGGATTTCCGCAGTTGCCTGAATACGTTTGACGACTGGGCCGACAGCTTTTTCAGCGCTTGCGCACTGGAAGTGGAGCAGGTGTTCAAGGTTGGCGAAGACGTCGCACTGGTCGCGCCGATCTCTTCCGACACGCCCAGTCGCACAGCCGCTCAATGCAAGGCCCAGGGTGGGCTGACCCTGGTGCACATGTTCGAGAGCACCCGGTTCGTGCCCATCGGCAACACGCCGGTGACGCTGCAGGCCATTGCACCGGACGGCACGCCCCTTGGCGCGCCGCTGCACCGCACCATCGGCCCCAGCGGCAGGCTTGAAGTGCCTGAATGCACCCGCGACCAGCAGTACCGGATCACGTTCTACCGCCAACGATGTCTGGAAAGACGACCTCAAAAAGCCAGCCGCGAAGACCAATCAACCTGGTAAAAACACCACCCCCCCCTGAAAAACACCCCCTTGTGGCGAGCGAGCTTGCTCGCGCTGAGCCGCGAAGCGGCCCCTGTCCGGTTGATGAATTTCTTCAGGTAGATAACCGATACCGGGTGTGGGGCTGCTATGCAGCCCAGCGCGAGCAAGCTCCCTCGCCACAGGTGCATGCCCTATTCAGCGCTTGGCCAGCTCCATGATCATCCGACTCAATAAATACACCCGAGGCACCACACTCTCCACCTCGGCATATTCCTCAGGCGTGTGAATATTCCCGCCCACGATCCCAAACCCATCCAATGTCGGCGTCCCTACCCCGGCCGACAAGCTTGCATCCGCCGCGCCGCCGCTGCCTTCAATGGTCAAGGTTTTACCCAACTCCCCATAGATGCCCTGGGCAATCGCGACCAGCTTGTCCGATTCCGCCGTTTGGGGCATCGGCGGCAGCCCGCGTTGCAGGCTGGTCTTCACTTCGGTTTCGGGGATCAGTTTGTCCGCTGAAACCCGCGCCAGGTCCTTCTCGATGCGGTCGAACTCTTCCGGTAACGCGGCGCGCACGTCGGCCTTGGCGGTGGCTTGGTCGGGGATGACGTTGGTGCGGTCGCCGGCCTTGAGCACAGTGAAGTTGATGGTGGTTTTCTTTTCCTCATCCCCCAGCTTGCCCAGTTGCAGGATCTGGTGCGCGACTTCCATGGCAGCGTTGCGCCCCAATTCAGGAGCGACGCCGGCGTGGGCGGCTTTGCCTTTGACTTCGACCACGGCAGTGGCGCTGCCTTTACGCCAGACCACCAGGCCGTCGGCTGGGCGGCCGGGTTCCAGGTTGAGGGTCACGTCGTGGCCCTTGGCGGTGGTGCGGATCAGTTCGGAGGCGGCGTCGGAGCCGGTTTCTTCACTGGCGTCGAGCAGGAAGGTGATTTGCGCATAGTCCTTGAAGCCCTGGTTTTTCAGGACTTTCAGCGCGTAGATGCCGGCGACGATGCCACCTTTGTCGTCCATCACGCCGGGGCCATAGGCGCGTCCGTCCTTGATGTGGAACGGGCGTTCGGCGGCCGAGCCTTCCTTGAATACGGTGTCCATGTGCGCCATCAACAGGATTTTGGCCTTGCCGGTGCCCTTGAGCGTGGCAACCACATGGCTGTTGTTGGCGGCCTTGTCAGGTACCAATTGAATGCTGAAACCCAGCTGTTTCAATTCATCCACGGCAATGTCGCGCACCTGGGTCAGGCCCGGCTCGTAACCGGAGCCGGAGTCGATATTCACCAGGCGCTCCAGCAGTTTCAGGGCCTCGGCCTTGTACTGTTCGGCGTCCGCCTGGATCTGCCTGTGGGGTTCGGCGCTGTAAGCCGGCACGGCGAAGGACAAGGCCAGGGTGGCGGCCAGAAGGGTACGGGGGAAGGTGAAGAGCATGAACCGATCCTTGTTTTTGTTAGAGGAGTGCCGCCACACCCTACCCCACTAAACGGATCGCAACCAAGCCCCCTGCACCGAGCTGACCCGGTTGCGCCCGCTGCTTTTGGCTTCGTACAAGGCCTGGTCGGCATCGTTGAGCCAACGGGTGGAGTCGGCATGACTGGACTGATACGGCGCCAGGCCGATACTCAAGCTGGCCCGCAAGGTCGGGTCTTGGGCGTAGGCCAGAGCGTTGAAGCGATCACGCAGGGCGTCCATCACTTCAGTGGCGCGGTTGAGGGGCATGTCCGGCAGGATCACGCAGAACTCATCGCCGCCGTAGCGCCCGGCAACGTCGGTGGCGCGCAGGTTCTGGCGCAACACTTTGCTCAACCCCCGCAGGACGATATCGCCGGTGACATGGCCATAGGTGTCGTTGATGATTTTGAAGTGGTCGATATCGATCAGCGCGATGGCCGCGCCTGCCGGGCCACGGCGGCAACGTTGGAATTCGATTTCCAACTGGTCTTTCCAGGCCCCGTGGTTGAGCAAACCCGACAGGCTGTCGGTACGGCTCAAGGCCAACAACTCGCCCTTGTGCCGCGCCAACGTCACGGCCTGGCGGTAGCAGAGCCAGCCCAGGGCCAGTGGATACAGGGTCAGGATCGGCAGGCAGGCATACAGTTGGGCCTGGGTGGTCACGGCGATAAAACCGGGCGCGAACACCAGCAGCGCCGAGGCGATGCCCAGTGCCTGGGCCCCCCACCCCGCCAGCATGAAGCGCGGCCCGCCGATGGCGACGTTGTTCATGCTCATCATCGACAGCGTGGTGACGCTGGGCAGCGGGTTGAAATGCATCGCGCCGACCCAGAACCCGCCGCAGAAGGAATCGAACAACAGGTTGCGACGCTCACTGCGCAGCCCATGAGCGGCACGCAAGGACGCTTGAAACGCCAGGTGCGGCCAGACAAACGCGTTGATCAGCATCCAGGCCCATACCCAGGGGGAGGGGTTCAGCGGGTACATGGCAAACGCCACGCACACAAAGCCGAGCGTCATGCCCAGGATGCGGGATTTGTACAAGCGCGAAACGAGCGGAAGTCCATTTCCTCCGACGGCTGACATGGTGGGGGCATCCTGGGTGAATGCCTGAAGTCTAACAGGGTAACGGCAAATAGCCACTATGCTTGCAGGCAATGCCTCAGTGCGAAAATCCACGGGCCAGCATCAATGCCACGCCAAGCAACATCACCGCCGTGATCCGCTGCAACAGCACGCGCCGCTTGGGGTTTTCCAGCACGTGTTTGATGCGCTGGCCGAAATAGCAGTACAAGCAGCCGCTGGCAAATTGCAGCAGCAGGAAGGTCAAGCCGAGGATGGCGATATCCGCCGCCGAGCTGTGCTCCCCTGCCCCGGCGAACTGCGGGAATACGGCGCTGAACATGATGATGGTCTTGGGATTGGAAAAGCCGGTCAGCAAACCCTTGCCGAACAGGCTGCGCGAGCCCTCCACCGCGCCGGGCTGGGCGATCGACACGCCGCTGCTGGTCCACTGCTTGTAGGCCAGGTAAAGGATGTAGGCCACACCGACAAACTGGATGGTCTGGGTAATGGCGAGGTTGCCTTTGATCAGTTCCGAAAAGCCCACGGCAAAGATCAGGATCGAAATCAGGTACGACACACTGGCGCCGATCTGCGCCGGGATCGAACTGCGCAGCCCGTCCTTCAAGCCCAGGCTCAACAACAGCAAAGTCATGGGGCCGGGGCTGAAGGTCATGGTGGCGCAAAACAACAGGAAGTAGAGAAACGAAGACAGCGTTAACGCACTTGTCATGGCCCGGGACCTTGAATGGATAGAACTGCAACGACGGAGCGCACGCCTCACGCGCACGCCCCTTGGTTGACATCAGGCGACCGCGATTTCGGTCGTCAGGGATTCGCGGTACATCAAGGCCAGGTCGGCCAGGGCCGCCTTGGCGGTCTGGTTGCGGGTTTCGAACGCCACCAGGCCTTTCCAGTTGGTTTCGACCACGGCCTGCATGACGTCGGCGTAGTCGCAGTTGCCGTCATGAATACCGAAGTGCTGGTCTTGCACGCCGTTGTTGTTACTGAAGGAAATCCCCTTGATCAGGTGGTGATACTTGCGCACCACGGCCGCCGGCAGGCCGTTCTCGATGTTGGCGTGGCCGGCATCGAGGAAGAAATACACGTTGGCGTGGGCTTGCAGGCGCTCGAACACAAACGCATATTCCGCTTCATGGGTAAAGATGTAGTGGAACGGACGATAGTTGACGTAGTTGGACAGGTTTTCCAGGTAGATATCCGTGCCCTTTTGCGCAGCGTAAGTGGCCAGTTCCTGTACTGACTTGAGGTAATGCTCCAGGGCGACTTTTTTAGCCTTGAGCACCATTTTCGGCTCGACAATGCAGCCACCGTGAATGATCAACGGCGCGCCCAGGCGACTGGCGATATCGATTTCTTGCTTTACATAGGCCACCGCGGCCACGCGGAAGGCCTCGACGTCACTGCCCAGCGGCGCCTTAAAGTTGCCATGAAAGATCGGCTTGACGCCGCTGGCGGCGATCTGCGCCAGCAGGCTTTCAATGCGGGCATCGGTCCAGTCGTCGACCATTTCGCCGAACAGGCTGCCGTCGACATACCAATGGGTGCACTGCCCTTCGATGGCAGCTTGCAGGCCCTGTTCGGCGGCCAGGTATTTCTGGTGGGCCACACCGGTACAGAACGGCACGGTGGGGTTGATCAGTTTGCTTTCCATGGAGCGATTCCTTTCGTTGATGGAGGGTCAGGCGTTTACAGCGTCAGCAAGTTCGATGGCCATGAAATCGGCCTTGGTCACGCCGCAATCCGGGCATGTCCACTCTTCAGGCACCTCTTCCCAAGGGGTGCCGGCGGGTATTCCGTCCTCCGGAATACCCAGTTCTTCTACGTACATAAAACCGCAGGGTGCACACATATAAGTCTTCATGAAGATGCGAAATCCATTGCTCGCGTATAGGAAATTTCGCCAACTCCTGGCGAGATGGCGGGCAGTCTAGGGGAATGGCATTGCGCCAGGCAGGTAAAGTGATGCCTAATCCGGCCTGACTTCACCGGTAAAAGTACCGGCAAACATAAGGACGCTTCATGTTGGTATCCGCCATCGCCTTTGTGGAAGGCACCCCCAAGGTCCAACAGATCGTGGAGGCCTTCAGCCAGGCCATCGAGGCAGGGGAATGGGCTCCCGGCAGCAAATTACCGTCGGTGCGTGAGTTGACCCAAACCCTCGGTGTCAGCAAGTTCACCCTCAATGAGGCCCTGGACCGTCTGCGCGGGCGCAACCTGCTCACCTCCAGCCAGGGCCGTGGCTATTTCGTGGCGATGGACAGCGCGCGCCCGGCTTCGGTGACCTGGGTCGACCTGCTGCCCCAGGACCTGCTCAGCGTGTTACGCCGCCCTCTGGTCACCGCCAGCGGCGAGCTGCGCCCCGGTGGCGGGCACTTGCCGGAGGACTGGCTGAACGGCGAAGCCATACGTCAAGCCATGCGCAGCGTGGTGCGCGCGCCGTCGCTGCGCATCGCAGGGCTCGGCACGCCGGCCGGGCTGCTGCCGTTGCGCCAGGCGTTGCAACAGAAACTGCACGGCGAAGGCCTGTCGGCGCCGGTGGAACAGATCATTACCACGCCCAACACCGTGCAAGGCCTGGACATGCTCATGCGCCTGCTGGTGCGTCCCGGCGACACGGTGCTGCTGGACGCGCCATGCTACTTCAACTTCCACGCCAACCTGGCCCTGCATGGCGTCAAGGTGGTGACCCTTGAACGCCGCCCCGATGGCTTCGACTTCACCGCCCTCGAACACCTGCTGGCCGAACACCGTCCCAGCCTGTACCTGACCACCAGCGTTTTGCATAACCCCACCGGCCACTCCTTCAGCCCCAGCCAGGCGTTTCGCCTGCTGCAACTGACCCAGCAGTATCACTGCCACATCGTCGAGGATGATCTCTACGGTGACCTGCACCCCAACCCGCCGCCACGCCTGGCCGCCGTCGCCGGGCTGGATCAGGTCACTTACTTGTCTGGGTTCTCGAAGATCCTCAGTGCCAATACCCGCGTCAGTTATGTGGTGGCCGCGCCGCAACTGGCCGCCAACCTGACCAATATGAAGTTGATGAGCGGCGGCGTGACCTCGGAGCTGTTCGAGCAGATCGTGTACCGCATGCTCAGCGAAGGCAGCTATGCCAAGCACCGCAAGCGCATGGTCCAGCGCCTGATGGAAGCCGGTGGGCGCGTGGAACAATGGCTCAAGCGTTGCGGCTGCGAACTGCCGATGGCATATGAAGGCGGCATGTTTATCTGGGCGCGCCTGCCGCCCGGGGTCAACGGCGAACGGCTGGCCCAGGAAGCCTTGAAGCGCAGCATGGTGCTGGCGCCCGGCACACTGTTTGGCTACGACCCGGCTCACCGGGACTTGATGCGGTTCAACGTGGCCCACAGTGATGAGCCACGGGTGCAGCGGGTGTTTGAGGCACTGCTGCGCGAGGGGATTGCGCAGGGCAATGCACAGGCGTGAAAGCAAAGAATGCCTGGCCCCTGCACCTTTAACTGACGATATCACCGCGCCGCAATTGGCCCTCTACGATGAGCACGAAGTACGGCTCATTCGGCGTACCGGAAATTTCCAGGGTGCTCATCTTCAGCACAGGGTCGTAAGTCACCATGGCTTCACCGACGGCGCCGGAAAAAGCGCTGACGAAGGTCAGTGGCGTGTCGCCCAGGGAGGCTCTGATGCCTGACACATCGACCCTGTCCTCACCGCTGACGAAGTCCTTGATCCGGTCAGGCGCAGCCTGGGTGGAGTCACTGATTTTTCCAAAGACGAATTCGTCCTTGCCCTTGCCCCCCCACAACGTGTCCGCCCCGCCTGCACCGTACAGCCGGTCATTGCCATCGCCGCCCTTGAGTTCGTTGGCCACCTCATTGCCCACCAGCAAATCGTTGCCGGAGCCGCCGATGGCGTTTTCGATGATCGCGTTGTAAGCGATACCCACATTGCCCTTGAGGCCACCGACATCGGAGAACGTCCCGTCCTTCAAGCTGATTCGCTGGTCTTGCGTGTAGCCGGAAAAGTCCAGCGTGTCGTTGCCGCCGCCGTCCCAAATGGCCGCCACCCTTTTATCCTTGGCCGATTTCACGCTGAGGAAGTCCCGATCCGTATTGGAGTTGAAACCGTAGGTCGTGTCGTCTTTGCGGGTTTCGTGGTTGGCGCCGTATTTGTCCTGGTAGGCGGTGATATCGTCAAGCATCGGCGCCGATACGCGCAGGCCGCCGTGGTTCATATAACCGGTACGCTCACCCCGGTAACTCATGACGGTGTGGCTTTGAGAGTCTTCGTGATGACTCACTTGGTCTTTTTTCAGGCTGCCATCGTAATCACCCGGGTGGCCCAGCCCCATGGCGTGTCCCAGCTCGTGAATAATTGCATAGCGCCCCGCATTGCCCAACGCGGCATTCGGGATGGTTTTATCGCCATCTTTAACCACGAACCAGACATCGCCGCTATGGGCGTTGTTAAGTTGGGGCAATACCGCATGGGAATTGTCTTTGTAGGAGTTGCCCTCGGTATCGACGCTGTCACCGTAATTGCCGATGGTGAGATGGCCCTCGCTGCCGGCTGTTTTCGCGCCCTCGGTAAACCTGACGTTCGCCACGTCTGCAATGGACTGCAGACTCAGCCGCGTCTGTTGCCGCTGATTTTCCAATACATGGGTGAACCCGGTTTTATTGAACTGGGTTTTGTTCTTGTCTGCGGCAGGCGTGCGAAATTCATAGGTGACGTCATAACGACCATCGCCATTCTTGTCCGACCAGCCGGGGCTCTGGCGCCAGAGCCGCTTGGAGGCGTCTTCAGGTGACTTGGACGTTAAGCCGTTGTGCTTGATAGTGCCGCCGCGCTCATCTCGATGCTGGAAGGCCTCGACAGCCTGGAAGGTATTACTGGGGCCTGAAGGGATAGTCGCCATAGGTTTACGCTCGTGGTATCGAAAACCTTATCTTCAAACCCTCCGGACTCCGTGAACGATAGGAGTGAGACGAAAACCGGCGAATTTTTACCTGCCACTGCATATGCAAATTCCGTGACTGCCGTAGGACGGCCACTACCCCGGCATCGGAATTACCCACAACGGCGGCCGGCAAACCTCATCAACATTATGGGTTTTAATCCGTTTTTTTAGCGATTGGATCCCCACCGTTCCGTCAGGCTGTACTAGCATAGGTTTCGGCGGGCAGCATTATTACTGCAGGTTATTCGCATTGGCTAGCCTCTTGAACCCCGTCGCTATGGCCGAATGTCTGCACCCGAAACTCATGGACGAATTGATGAACGCACAGCTGTTCCCCCATATAGGCAAGGTCATCGCCAGCACCGGCAGTCGCCATTTCCCCCGTATGCTGCATGACCTGATCCTCACCCAATTGGCCGTGGACGCCACGCACATTACGCAGTTGCAAGTGAACGCCGAAGGCCACACCCGCCGCAGGATAAGCCCGGTCTATACCGATTCGACGGTGGCGTTAGGCGAGGAACAACCAGCCGCTCAACTGCACCTCACCCGCCGCAAGGACGATGTTCGGTACGTATTGTCGGTATACCGCTCGCACCAGTCCGAAAGCTTCTCGGCCCAAGAGCGCAGCATGCTGGAGGACTTGTCCACACTGTTGCTGCCCATGGTCGAAAAACACATCAGCGCGATCCAGCCATGCCCTCCGGACAATGCGCCGGTGAAACCGCAAAACCAGGGCATCGAGACCTTGCACCGACGCATCCAGGAGCGACTGGTGCAATCGGGGTTGACCCTGTCCAACCGCGAACTGGAAGTGTGCGTGGGCCTGCTGGCCGGGCGCACCGCGCCGGAGTTGGCCGAAGAGCTGGCGCTGAAGGTCAACACGATCGAAAGCTACCTCAAACGCGCAGCGATCAAGCTGGGGATCAGCGGGCGGCATTCGTTGTTGCGGTGGATGTATTCAACACAAGGCAGCAACACAGACAACACCGCCAATACCGGACGCCAACGCTGCGCAGACCTGGAACCCGTAAGGTAAACAAGACGTCCGGGACATGGTAAAACAGGGGTTCTAGCCAACATTCCTGGAGGCCTGCACTCATGACATCCAAGCTCGAACAACTCAAGCAATTCACCACCGTGGTCTGCGACACCGGCGACCTGGAAGCCATCAGCCGCCTGCGCCCGGTGGATGCCACCACTAACCCGTCGCTGCTGCTCAAGGCCTCGGCCATCGAGCATTACGGCGACATCCTGCGCAGCGCGGTCGGCCAGGCCAAGGGTGACCTGGGCCTGGCCTGCGATCAGTTTTCCGTGGCGGTGGGCTGCGGCATTCTCAAGATAATTCCGGGACGCATCTCCACAGAAGTCGACGCACGGTTGTCCTTCGATGAAGAGGCGCTGTGGGCCAAAGCCAATCAGTTGATCGCCCTCTATGACCAGGCCGGCATCGGTCGGGATCGGGTGCTGATCAAACTGGCGTCCACCTGGGAAGGTATTCGCGCCGCCGAACGCCTGGAAAAAGCCGGCATCCAGACCAACCTGACCCTGCTGTTTTCCTTCGCCCAGGCCCAGGCCTGCGCCGATGCCGGCGTGTTCCTCATTTCACCGTTCGTGGGCCGCATCTACGACTGGTACCGCACGCACACCGGCCTGGACTACACCGGCGCGCAAGACCCTGGCGTGCAGTCGGTGACGCGTATCTACAACTACTACAAGGCCAACAACATCGACACCGTGGTGATGGGTGCAAGCTTTCGCACGTTGAGCCAGATCGAGCAATTGGCCGGTTGCGATCGCCTGACCGTCAGCCCGCAACTGCTGCAACAGCTGGATGAGGATAACGGCCCGCTGGAACGCAAACTGGCCCCAGGCGCCAAAGGTGAGCCGCGTCAGACGCTGATGACTGAAGCGCAATTTCGCTGGGCCTCGAATGAAGATGCGATGGCCACCGAAAAGCTGGCCGAGGGGATTCGGCAATTTGCCAGGGATCAGGAAAAACTGGAGGCGGTACTGGCTGCGCTGTGAAGCGGCACGCGGTCAAACCGGGAGGTATTGCCACTGACCTGTGCCGCGATGCAAGGCAGCACATCGGCGCCCCGCCCATAGCCGTATCTATAATTTTGGATGCAACGCTGAACCTGCGGCGAGGGAGCTTGCTCCCGCTGGAGCGCGAAGCGGCCCCGGAAAATGGACTGCTACGCAGTCCAGCGGGAGCAAGCTCCCTCGCCA
>NZ_JASLAW010000017.1 GCF_030147005.1 Pseudomonas sp. | reverse complement strand
GCGAGGGAGCTTGCTCCCGCTGGACTGCGTAGCAGTCCCATTTTTGGGGCCGCTTCGCGCCCCAACGGGAGCAAGCTCCCTCGCCACAGGTCGCAGGTTTTTCTGCTTTAGCGCTTAACTGACCGGCATTAGGGCAAGCCTCCTCCCGCAGTCAGCCTCGGTTTCGTCAGTTGCACACGTCGGCGATGGCCTGGGCCAGCAAGGTCAGGCGTGTGGCATCAACCCCCGCCACATTGGCCCGTCCCGAACTGACCATATACACACTGTGCTTCTCGCGCAGTTGCTTGACCTGCTCGGCACTCAGGCCGGTATAGGAAAACATTCCGCGTTGCGTCCCGATATGCGCAAACCGCTCAGCCAGGCCGTGGGGCGCCAGCGCTTCCACCAGCCCGGCGCGCAACTGCGCAATGCGCGTACGCATGGCTTCGACTTCGTCGCTCCACTGTTTTCTCAGCTCGGCATCACCGAGGATGGTGGCGACCACGGCTGCACCATGATCCGGCGGCGTCGACCACAGGTTGCGCGCCGTATTGGCGAGCTGGCTGCGCACGTCCGTGAGCTTCTCGACGTCCGCCGCGCACACGATCAATGCGCCGACGCGGTCGCGATACAAGCCAAAGTTCTTCGAGCACGAACTGGTGATCAATACTTCCGGCAGTTCAGCGGCGAACAAGCGCACCGCCCAAGCGTCTTGCTCCAGGCCGTCGCCAAAGCCTTGGTAGGCAAAGTCGATCAGCGGCAGCAACTGGCGCTCGCGCACAATCTGCAGCACCTGGCGCCAGTCATCCTGGGACAGGTCGAACCCGGTCGGGTTATGGCAGCAGGCGTGCAGCAGCACCACATCGCCCTGGGGCACGCTGGACAGGGTGGCCAGCATCGCGGCTACATCCAGGCGGTTGTCGCTGCCCACGTAAGGGTAATGACTGACCTTGAGCCCGGCTTTGGCAAAGATGGTTTCGTGGATCGGCCAGGTCGGGTTGCTCAGCCACACGCCACGGCCGGGCAGGCTGTGGGCGATAAAGTCGGCGCTCAGGCGCAGGGCACCGGTGCCGCCCGGCGTCTGGGTGGCGCCGGCACGACGTTCGGCGATCAGGGCCGAATCGGCGCCGAGCACCAGTTCGCTGATCAGTGTGCCGAACGCTGCATCGCCGTGACCGCCGATGTAGGTCTTGGTGGTTTGGCTATCGACCAAGCGCTGCTCGGCGAGTTTTACCGAGTGGGGGATTGGCGTCAGGCCTTGGTCGTCTTTGTAGACGCCCACGCCCAGGTCGAATTTGTTCGGGTTGGCATCCTGGGCGTACAGGTCCATCAACCCGAGGATCGGGTCGCCGGGTACGCGGCCAATCGCATCGAAGTGCATTACTTGCGGCCCTCGGCGCTCTGGGCCACTTCATCGGTGCGCGCGGCCATGATGAAGTCGTTGCGGTGCAGGCCCTTGATGGAGTGGCTCCACCAGGTCACGGTGACTTTGCCCCATTCGGTGAGCAGGCCGGGGTGATGGCCTTCGGCTTCGGAGATTTCACCCACGGCATTGGTGAAGGCCAGGGCGAACTTGAAGTTCTTGAACAGGAAAACCTTTTCCAACTGCATCACGCCGTCGCGCACTTCGATGTTCCAGTCCGGGATCTGTTTGATCAGCACCGGCAGTTCTTCATCGCTGACTTGCGGGGCATCGGCGCGGCAGGCTTCGCAATGGGCTTGGTTCAAGGTGGTCATGGAGGTGTCCTGAATTCGAAGGATTGAAGGTCAGTGGGCGTCACCCTAAAGCAACGCGTGGCCAGGGAAAAGACTCACCTGGCCTCAAAACGTGAGGATCAAGCCGCTTTGGGTTTAGGTGGAAATTTCGGTGCATGCAGGCCCAGCTGCATGCCGCGCTCGACCATGCCCATGATGTCTTCCTGCGCCACGTCGAACAGGCGCTTGAGCTCGGGCAGCACGAAGTACAGCGGCTGCAGGATGTCGATGCGATACGGCGTGCGCATCGCTTCCAGTGGGTCGAACGCCTGGTGTTCGGGTTCGTCCGACAAGCAATACACGCTTTCCTTGGGCGACGACAGAATGCCGCCACCGTAGATACGCCGACCTTCGGGCGTATCCACCAGGCCAAACTCGATGGTCATCCAGTACAGGCGCGCCAGGTACACCCGTTGCTCCTTGGTGGCCGCCAGGCCGAGCTTGCCGTAGGTGTGGGTGAATTCAGCGAACCAGGGGTTGGTCAGCAGCGGGCAGTGGCCGAAAATCTCATGGAAAATATCCGGCTCTTGCAGGTAGTCCAGTTCTTCGCGGGTACGAATAAAGGTCGCCACCGGAAACTGCTTGCTGGCGAGCAATTCGAAGAAGGTCTGGAAAGGGATCAGCGCCGGCACGCGGGCGACTTGCCAGCCGGTGGTGTCGGCCAGCACTTTGTTGATCTCGCCCAGTTGCGGGATGCGATCCAGGGGCAGGCCAAGCTTGTCGATACCGTCCAGGTATTCCTGGCAGGCACGGCCCTCGATCACCTTCAACTGGCGCGTGATCAGGGTGTTCCACACCGCGTGCTCTTCCGGCGGGTAGTGGATAAAACCTTGCGCATCGGGCTCGCGGGCCACGTAGTGCGTCTGCTTCATACGGCTCTCCTGCTAAGCATTCGTTCTTGTTATGTCCTGCTGTGTCTCTATTGATAACCCGTGCGAGGCAGGTTTCCACCGCTTTCAAAGGCCTTCGAGTAGGAAAAATTACCGTAACTCGTAAAGTATTCGTTACGGATGCGTCGTTCATCGCTGCAATGGGCTGGGAAAAGCCCACGTGGTGTCACATAATCTTGACGACTATCTGCGCCCAGCGACAAAAAGACGCGGCGCCTATCCATTTTTCGGGCCTCTTCATGCGTATCAAAGTGCATTGCCAGAACCGCATCGGCATCCTGCGGGACATCCTCAACCTGCTGGTGGAGTACGGCGTGAACGTCGCCAAGGGCGAGGTCGGCGGTGAGCATGGCAATGCCATCTACCTGTTCTGCCCGAACCTTGTGAACATGCAGTTCCAGGCGTTGCGCCCGCAGTTCGAGGCGATAGCCGGGGTATTCGGCGTGAAAAGGGTAGGGCTGATGCCCAGCGAGCGTCGGCACATGGAGCTTAATGCCCTGCTGGGCGCCCTGGAGTTTCCAGTGCTGTCCATCGACATGGGCGGCTCCATCGTGGCGGCCAACCGTGCGGCGGCACAGTTGCTTGGCGTGCGGGTGGATGAAGTGCCGGGTATTCCCTTGTCGCGTTACGCCGAAGACTTCGACTTGCCGGAGCTGGTGCGCGCCAGCAAGTCGCGGATCAACGGGCTGCGGGTCAAGGTCAAGGGCGATGTGTTCCTGGCGGACATCGCGCCACTGCAATCCTCCGAGCACGATGACAGCGAAGCCATGGCCGGCGCGGTGTTGACCCTGCACCGCGCCGACCGGGTTGGCGAGCGTATCTACAACGTGCGCAAGCAGGAACTGCGCGGCTTCGACAGCATCTTTCAGAGTTCCAAGGTGATGGCCGCCGTGGTTCGCGAAGCCCGGCGCATGGCGCCGCTGGATGCGCCTCTATTAATAGAAGGCGAAACCGGTACCGGTAAAGAGTTGCTGGCCCGTGCCTGTCACCTTGCCAGCCCGCGTGGCCAGTCACCCTTGATGGCGCTCAATTGCGCGGGATTGCCGGAGTCGATGGCCGAGACCGAGCTGTTCGGCTACGGCCCCGGCGCATTCGAAGGCGCACGGGCCGAAGGCAAGCTCGGGCTGTTGGAGCTGACGGCAGGTGGTACGTTGTTTCTCGATGGTGTGGGGGAAATGAGCGCGCGCCTGCAGGTGAAACTGCTGCGCTTTTTGCAGGACGGCTGCTTTCGTCGCGTCGGCAGCGATGAAGAGGTGTACCTCGACGTGCGGGTGATCTGTGCCACCCAGGTCGACTTGTCCGAGCTGTGCGCACGTGGCGAATTTCGCCAGGACTTGTATCACCGCTTGAACGTACTTTCGCTGCATATCCCGCCCTTGCGCGAATGCCTTGACGGCCTCGGGCCGCTGGTCGAGCACTTCCTTGATCAAGCCAGCCGGCAGATCGGCTGCCCGCTGCCCAAGTTAGCGCCCGCCGCGATGGACAAGCTCAGCCACTATCGCTGGCCGGGCAATGTGCGCCAGTTGGAAAACGTGCTGTTCCAGGCGGTTTCGTTGTGCGAAGGCGGAACCGTCAAGCTTGAGCACATTCGCTTGCCGGATTACGGCGTGCGTCAGCCGCTTGGCGATTTCTCGCTGGAAGGGGGCCTGGACGACATCGTCGGACGCTTCGAAAAGGCTGTACTGGAAAGCCTGTATGCCGAGCACCCGAGCAGCCGCCAGTTGGGCAAACGGTTGGGGGTGTCACACACCACCATCGCCAATAAGCTGCGCGATTACGAAGTCCTCAAGACCGACAAGTAATAAGCTGCTCAACATACCCAAGCCCGCTCCCACATGGGTTCTCTGGCACCTTCAGGGCCGGTGCTTGCCGTTAGCGGCAGTAGTCCGCCGTTTTTTCGACTATTACCCGCACTCATTTCCCGAGACCTATCCGCAAACCCCCGCCCCGCCTGGACTTCACCTTCTTTTTAAAAGTTGGTTCGCAAATTGCTTAAGCCTCATCAGTGCAGCGGTGGGCGGCAAGCGTCCGTCAGAAAGAGGATAGAGCGTGGACAAATACCTTTACGTGGCAATGACCGGCGCCAGCCAGAATGCTCTGGCGCAGAAGGCCCATGCCAACAATCTGGCGAACATCTCCACCAACGGTTTCCAGCGTGACCTGGAACAGGCGCGGTCGATGCCGGTGTTCGGTGACAGCTTTCCGGCGCGGGCCTTTGCCCTGACCGAACGCCCGGCGACCGACTTCACGCCCGGCGCGATGATCGAAACCGGCCGTGACCTGGACGTGGCCGTCAGCGGCGACGGCTGGATGGCCGTGCAAACCCCGGATGGCGGCGAAGCCTACGTGCGCAGCGCCAGCATGAACGTGGATGCACTGGGCGTGCTGCGCGCCGGCAACGGTATGCCGATCATGGGCAACGGCGGCCCGATCGCGGTGCCGCCGCAGCAGAAAATCGAAGTGGGCGCCGACGGCACCATCAGCATCCGCGCCATGGGCGAAGGCCCGCGGGTGATGGCGGAAGTGGACCGCATCAAGCTGGTTCAGCCCGACCTCAAGAACATGAACAAAGGCCTGGACGGCACCATCCACACCAAGGATGGCCAGCCGGCCCAGGCCGACGCGAACGTCAAGCTGACCTCAGGCTTCCTGCAGGCGAGCAACGTCAACGCCGTGGAAGAAATGACGGCGGTACTGGCGCTTTCCAAGCAGTTCGAGCTGCACATCAAGATGATGAACACCGCTAAAGAAGACGACCAGGCCATGACGCGCGTCTTGCAGATGAGCTAATAGCCTTAGTTGGCTTTTATATAAACAGTGCAGCACGGCGCCAACATACAGGCGCACGAAGGAGAACAGCATGCTTCCGGCTCTATGGGTTGCCAAGACAGGCCTGTCCGCCCAGGACACCAACCTGACGACCATTTCCAACAACCTGGCGAACGTGTCGACCACGGGTTTCAAACGTGATCGCGCCGAGTTCCAGGACTTGCTCTATCAGATCAAGAAACAGCCAGGCGCCCAGTCGACCCAGGACAGCGAACTGCCGTCGGGCCTGCAACTGGGTACCGGTGTGCAGATCGTCGGCACCCAGAAAAACTTCAGCGCCGGTAACCTGCAGCAGACCGGTCAGCCGCTGGACATGGCGATCAATGGCCGTGGCTTCTTCCAGATCCTGCAACCGGATGGCACAACGTCCTATACCCGTGACGGTACCTTCCACCTGGATTCCAACGGCCAAATGGTCACCGCCAACGGCTTCGCCCTGGAGCCGGCAGTGATTGTGCCGGCCGATGCCAAGACCTTCACCGTGGGCAACGACGGCACCGTGTCCATCACGGTGGCCGGCAACCCGGCCTCGCAAGTGATCGGCAACCTGCAAACCGCCGACTTCATCAACCCGGCCGGCCTGCAGGCCATGGGCAACAACCTGTTCCTGGAAACCGCCTCCAGCGGCGCGCCGCAAATCGGCACCCCTGGCCTGAACGGTTTTGGCACCACGCTGCAAAGCACCCTGGAAACCTCCAACGTGAGCACGGTTGAGGAGATGGTCAACATGATCACCACCCAGCGCGCCTACGAGATGAACTCCAAGGTGATCTCCACCGCCGACCAGATGCTTTCGTTCGTAACGCAGAATCTGTAATCAAGTCTGGGGCGCTCTTGACGGCGCCTGCAACACCATGAGGTAAGGGTCATGAATCGCTATGTTTCCGTTTTGGCATTGAGTGGGATTGCCGTGCTCGCGGGCTGTGTCGCCCCGTCGCCAAAGCCCAATGACCCGTACTACGCGCCGGTGTTGCCGCGCACGCCATTGCCGGCGGCCGCCAACAACGGCTCGATCTATCAGGCCGGTTTCGAGCAGAACCTGTACAGCGACCGCAAGGCGTTCCGGGTCGGTGACATCATCACCATCACCCTGAACGAGAAGACCCAGGCCAGCAAGAACGCCAACTCGCAGATCGGCAAGAACAGCAAAACCAGCATCGGCCTGACCTCGCTGTTCGGCGGTGGCCTCAACACCAATAACCCGCTGGGCGGCGGTGACCTGAGCCTGGACGCCGGTTACAGCGGCGACCGCGCCACCAACGGCAAGAGCGCGGCAGGGCAGGGCAACAGCCTGACCGGCTCGATCACCGTGACCGTGGCCGATGTATTGCCCAACGGCATCATCGCCATACGCGGTGAAAAGTGGATGACCCTCAACACCGGTGACGAGCTGGTGCGCATTGCCGGCATGGTTCGCGCCGATGACATTTCCACCGACAACACCGTGCCGTCGACGCGCATTGCCGATGCACGCATTACCTACTCGGGTACCGGTTCGTTTGCTGATGCAAGCCAGCCGGGCTGGTTCGACCGTTTCTTCCTTAGCCCGTTGTTCCCTTTCTAGGTGGCCACTTTGAACTTCAAACAGCTGATGGCGACGGCACTCTTGCTTGCCTTAAGCGCTGTGGCCCAGGCCGAACGCCTGAAGGACATCGCCAGCATTTCCGGCGTGCGTTCCAACCAGTTGATCGGCTATGGCCTGGTGGTGGGGCTTAACGGCACGGGCGACCAGACCACCCAGACCCCGTTCACCCTGCAGACCTTCAACAACATGCTCTCGCAGTTCGGCATCAAGGTGCCGGCGGGTTCGGGCAACGTGCAGCTGAAAAACGTCGCGGCGGTGTCGATCAGCGCCGACCTGCCGGCGTTCTCCAAGCCGGGCCAGGTGGTGGACATCACCGTGTCGTCCATCGGTAACTCCAAAAGCCTGCGTGGCGGCACCTTGCTGATGACGCCCCTCAAGGGTATCGACGGCAACGTCTACGCCATCGCCCAGGGCAACCTGGTGGTCGGCGGGTTTGATGCCGAGGGCCGCGACGGTTCAAAGATCACCGTCAACGTGCCATCGGCCGGTCGCATCCCGGGTGGCGCAACGGTTGAACGCACCGTGCCGAGTGGTTTCAACCAGGGCAACAGCCTGACCTTGAACCTCAACCGGTCCGACTTCACCACCGCCAAGCGCGTGGTCGACAAGATCAACGACATGCTCGGCCCTGGCGTTGCCCAGGCCATCGATGGCGGCTCGGTGCGCGTGACCGCACCGTTGGACCCAAGCCAGCGCGTGGACTACCTGTCGATCCTCGAAAACCTTGAGGTTGACCCCGGCCAGGCGGTCGCCAAAGTCATCATCAACTCGCGCACCGGCACTATCGTGATCGGCCAGAACGTCAAAGTCTCGCCGGCGGCGGTGACCCACGGCAGCCTGACCGTGACCATTACCGAAGACCCGATCGTCAGCCAGCCGGGGCCCTTGTCCAACGGCCAGACTGCGGTAGTGCCGCGTTCACGCGTGAATGCCCAGCAGGAAGCCAAGCCGATGTTCAAGTTCGGCCCCGGTACCACCCTGGATGAGATCGTCCGCGCGGTGAACCAGGTGGGCGCGGCGCCCGGCGACTTGATGGCGATCCTTGAAGCTTTGAAACAGGCCGGCGCCTTGCAAGCCGACCTGATCGTGATCTGAGGCAATGGCCATGGATATGCGCAAAAGCGGCATCAGCAGCACGGCGGACTCGGGCTCTTACTCCGACTTGAACCGGCTTAACCAGCTCAAGGTCGGTGCCGACAAGAACAGCGAAGGCAACATGCGCAAAGTCGCGCAGGAGTTCGAGTCGTTGTTTTTGAGCGAAATGCTCAAGTCCATGCGTTCGGCCACCGACGCCCTGGGCAAAGACAACCCGATGAACACCCCGGCGGCCAAGCAGTACCAGGAAATGTACGACCAGCAACTGGCGGTGTCGATGTCTCGCGAAGGCGGGGGCATCGGCCTGGCCGACGTGCTGATGCGCCAGATGCAGAAGAACAAACCGGTGGAAGCCCAGGCGGCCACCTTGCAAGGCCCGGCTGCGGCTGAAACGGCGAAGAAGGTCGATGTACCGACAGAAATCGCCGCCGGTACCCAGGCCGAAGGGCCGTTGGGGCGCTCCAACGGGCAGCGTCCATTGTGGGCGTATCGCGTAGCCGAGCCACAGGCCGGTGCCGTTGCGTCGCACAGCAATGACATGGAGCTGATGAACCAGCGACGCATCGCTTTGCCGAGCAAACTGACCGACCGCCTGCTCGCGGGCATCGTGCCAAGCACCCAGGTCGACGCCAAAGCCGCGCCACTGCGCAACAGTGTCGCCGATGACAACGTGATCAACAGTTCGGCACGTACCTTTGCCGTGCCGAGCGGGAAGATGCAGGTCTACGGCCGCGCCATCGCTCAGCCACCGCTTGCGCCGGCGAAAAAAGCCTTCAGCTCGCAGGATGAATTCGTCGCCACCATGCTGCCGATGGCCGAGGCCGCGGCCGCGCGCATTGGCATCGATCCGAAGTACCTGGTGGCCCAGGCCGCTCTGGAAACCGGTTGGGGCAAATCGGTGATGCGCGCCGAAGACGGCAGCAGCAGCCACAACCTGTTCGGCATCAAGGCCGGCCGGAGCTGGCAGGGCGACCAGGCTCGCGCGATCACCAGCGAGTTTCGCGACGGTGCGATGGTCAAGGAAACGGCGCAGTTCCGTTCCTACAGCTCCTATCAAGACAGCTTCCATGACCTCGTGACGCTGCTGCAAAGCAATGATCGCTATAAAGAAGTGCTGAAATCGGCCGACAACCCTGAACAGTTTGTACGCGAGTTGCAAAAGGCCGGATACGCAACCGACCCGGCCTACGCCAGCAAGATTTCGCAGATCGCCAAAAACATGAACAGTTACCAGAACTACGCTGCCGCTGGCGCAACCACACATTTATAAGGTCTGAACCATGAGTTTGCTCAATATTGGGATGTCAGGGCTCAATGCCGCTCAAGGATCGTTGTCGGTCTTGAGTAATAACATTGCCAACGCCAACACCTCGGGTTATTCGCGTCAGCAGACCACGCAAAGTGCCAATGCCAGCAACCCGTACGGCGGTATTTACATCGGCAGCGGCACGACCCTGGCGGATGTGCGTCGGGTGTATAACGAGTTCCTCGATGCGGCCTACCAGAACAGCACCGCGCTCAATAACGATGCCAAGGCTTATTCCAGCCAGGCCAGCGCCATTGATAAGACCCTGTCGGACAAAACCACCGGCATGTCCTCGGTGCTCAGTGCGTTCTTCGCCGCTGTGCAGACCTCGGCGGCCAACCCCAGCGATGTGTCCGCCCGGCAAGTGCTGCTGACCAGCGCCCAGACCCTGAGCAACCGTTTCAACTCGATTTCCACCCAGTTGAACGAACAAAAGCAGTCGATCAATGGCCAGTTGGGCACCATGAGCGATCAGGTTAACCAGTTAACCTCCTCGATTGCTTCGCTCAACAAGCAGATCACCCTGGCTCAAGGCTCCAGCAACAGCGCCCCGGCCAACCTGCTGGATGCGCGCAATGAAGCAGTGCGCTCGCTCAATGAACTGGTCGGCGTGACCACCAGTGAAAAAAATGGCGTGTTCAGCGTCAGCACCGGCACCGGCCAATCCCTGGTGTTGGGCGATCAGTCCAACACGATCTCTGCGGTCTCGAGCAACAGCGACCCAAGCCAGTACACCATCGTGCTCAATGCCGGCGGCGGTACGGCGATCGATTTGGGCAACGTGCTCAGCGGTGGCAGCATCGGCGGCCTGTTGCGTTATCGCAGCGATGCCCTGATGCCGGCCATCAATGACCTGGGGCGTATCGCCCTGGCGACTGCCGATACCGTCAACAGCCAACTGGGGCAGGGCCTGGACCTGAACGGTGACTTCGGGTCGTCGCTGTTCAAAGACATCAACAGCGCGGCCGCCATTGCCCAGCGCAGTCAGGGCGGGATGGGTAACAGCACTGGCTCCGGCAACTTGAACGTGAGCATCAGCGACACCAGCAAGCTGTCGACTTACGACTATAAGGTGACCTTCACCAGCGGCAACAACTACAACGTCGTGCGTTCCGATGGCAAAGCCATGGGCGCGTTCGACACCAACACTGCGCCGCCGCCGGTGATCGACGGCTTCACGCTGGCCCTGGATGGCAAGGGGCCGATAGCGGCGGGGGACAGTTTCAAGGTCAGCCCAACGGCCAGTGGCGCGGCAAACATCGGCACCGCGCTGACCGACGCCAACAAAATCGCATTCGCCGCGCCCTTGCTGGGCGAGGGCAGCAAGACCAACCAGGGCAGGGGCACTTTTACGCCGCCGACCCTGACCGTGCCGATCGATATTCATGGCGGCGCCGACACCGCGCAACTGCGTACCGGCATTGAACATTCGATGCCGGTGAAGATGGTGTTCGGCAAGCCGGCCGCCGACGGCACTCAGGGCTACACGCTCAATGACGCCCAGGGCAAGCCGATCGGCACCGGCACTATCGTTCCGGGCCAGGGCAACAAGATCACGGTCGACGTGCCGATGCGTGATGCCAACGGCGCACCGCTGGTGCCGGCCAAGAGCTTCAAGTTCGATACCACTGTCGGCGGTTCGCCCGCCGATGGTGACAGCACCACGTTTTCCTTCAACGCCTCGGGCAAGTCGGATAACCGCAACGCCCAGGCGTTGCTCGATTTGCAGACCAAGGTGACGGTCGGCTTGTCCGATGGCAGTGGCGGCGGCGTGAGCCTGGTGGCGGCGAACAGCCGGCTGGTCTCGACCGTCGGCGCCAAGGCCGCTTCGGCCAATACCGACACTACCGCCACCGGCGCCTTGCTCAAGGCCAACCAGGATGCGCGCAACTCGGTGTCCCAGGTCAACCTGGATGAAGAGGCGGGCGATATGATCAAGTTCCAGCAGTACTACACCGCGTCCTCGCAGATCATCAAGGCTGCGCAAGAAACCTTCAGCACGCTGATCAATAGTCTTTAAGGGAGTCTGGGACGATGCGTATTTCCACTGCTCAATATTTCGAAACCAGCTCGGCCAAGTATTCGGATAACTATTCCGGCGTGGTCAAGGCCCAGGAACAAGCCAGTTCCGGCGTGCGCGTGCAAACCGCGGCGGATGATCCGGTGGCGGCGGCGCGGTTGTTGCTGCTGCAACAGCAGAAAGACATGCTGGGCCAGTTCAATGGCAACATCACCAACCTGAAGAACTCGCTGACCAACGAAGAAAGCGTGTTGGGCTCGATCGACGATGCATTGCAGCGCGCCACGCAACTGGCCCTGCGTGCCGGCGGCTCGGTGAGCGACGCCGATCGACGTTCGATTGCCAGTGAAGTCGGCGCGATTGAAGATCAGGTCCTGGGCTTGCTCAACAGCAAGGACTCGTCCGGTAACTACCTGTTTTCCGGCTCCAAGACCCAGACCCCGCCGTACAGCCGCAACAACGATGGCACTTACAGCTATCAGGGCGATGAAACGCCGCTGAGCCTGCAGGTCTCCAATACCCTGAGGGTCAATGCAGGTGATACCGGCAAGACCATCCTGGAAGGCGCGGCCAACTCCAGCCGTACCCAGGCCACGTGGCTGGCCCCCGTGCCGCAGACCGTGCCGCCGACGGTCAACGACAACAAAGTGGCGCTGTCGGCCGGGTTGGTGACGTCGAGCAGCGACTACGCCGGCAAGTTCGCCGACGGCCAGCCGTACAAACTGACCTTTACCAGCAGCACGCAATACAAAGTCGCCGACAAGAACGGTAACGATGTGACCTCGGAGATTGCCGGCAACGGTACCTTCGACTCAACCAAGGAAGGCAGCTCCAGCGTGGCCTTGCGTGGGGTGAAGTTCGACATAACCCTTAACCTGGGGGACGTGGCGCCAGGCGCCAACTCCGATGCGCTGGTCAAGGACCGCTCCTTCAGCCTGGAGGCCAAGCCGGATACCTTCAGCGTCTCGCGTACGCCCGGCAATGTTTCCACCGCGCAACTGACCGGGGCCCGCGTATCCAGCCAGGCGGCCTACACCAGCACGTTTCCGACCAACAGCGGCGCACTGATCAAGTTCACCAGCGCAACCGCCTATGAGGTGTATGCACAGCCCTACTCGAGCGACAGCAAGTCCATTGCCACGGGCGATACCGGCGGCGGTACCACGGTAACGGCCGCTGGCGTGACCTTTGATGTCAGTGCCGGGCCGCCGCAGCCGGGCGACCAGTTTTCCGTGGGGGCCAATACCCAGAAAACCCAGAATGCGCTGGATACCCTTGGGCAACTGCGCAAAGCGCTGGAACTGCCGGCTGATGGCAATCCTGCGGCGACCATCAAGCTCAAGGACGTGCTGGACGCGTCCATTGGCAACCTCGCCAACTCCAGTTCCCAGATCACCAACGTACGCGGTTCCATCGGTGCGCGGGGCAATGCCCTGGATATTCAGACCAGCGAAAACACCAGCGTAGGTATCGCCAATACCAGCACCATGAGCGACTTGGCCAACGTCGATATGGGTGAGGCAGCGATCAATCTGACGCTGCAGCAGACCATGTTGCAGGCCTCCCAGTTGGCGTTTGTGAAGATTTCCCAATTGAGCCTGTTCAGCCGCATGTAATGGGCGCGTTCGGCAAGCGGCCTCCTCTGGCGACAGGGGAGGCCGTTGTCGTTTCTGGCGGCAGAAATGTTGCGGGGTTTTGCATAAAGCGCACAAAATTGAGTGACCTGTGAGTCATAAAGCGCATCTTCACTGTATCGTGTGAAAAGGATAAGTCGTCACAGGGTCCTTGCGGGACGGCTTTCAGCGAATTTTTATGGGGTTATCCCCCTTTTATTGTCAGCACTCCGGGCACAGGCCCTGGGGTGTTCTCCAGCTATTTAGTATTGGGAAGCCACAATGATTGGCATAAAAAGCATCGCCAGTTACGTGCCGGCGGACGGTATCGATAACTACGCCCAGGGTGCCAAATTCGCCAAGGATGAAGAATTCATCATCGGCAAGATCGGGTCGGCGTTCCTGCCGCGCAAGGAAGCCGCGCAGGAAACCTCAGACCTGTGTGTCGAAGCGGTCAACGCTCTGTTTGCCAACAACCCGGACTTGAAGCGCGAGTCCATCGACGCGGTGATCGTCGTCACCCAGAACGGCGACGAAGAAGGGCTGCCCCACACCGCCGCCATCGTCCAGGACAAACTGGGCCTGCCGACCCACGTGGCCGCGTTCGATATTTCCCTGGGTTGTTCCGGCTATGTGTATGGCATCTACGCGATGAAGGGCTTCATGGAAGCCACCGGCCTGAAAAACGGCCTGCTGATCACCGCCGACCCGTATTCGAAAATCGTCGATCCGGAAGATCGCAACACCACCATGCTGTTCGGCGATGCCGCCACCGCCACCTGGATGGGCGAAGACGCGCCATGGTTGCTGGGTAAATCCAAGTTCGGCACCGACGGCTCCGGCGCACCGCACCTGAAGGTCAGCGACGGGGTGTTCTTCATGAACGGTCGCCAGGTGTTCAACTTCGCCTTGCTCAAAGTCCCGGCGCATTTGCACGAGTTGCTCGATGAGTCGGACCTCAAGGCCGATGACATCGATGCGTTCTGCATTCACCAGGGCAGTGCGGCCATCGTTGACGCTGTGGCGCGTCGTTTTGAAGATGCGCCGGTGGACAAGTTCATCAAGGACATGGTCGAGACCGGCAATACCGTGTCGTCGAGCATTCCGTTGCTGCTGGAAAAGCACGTGATGGACGCCACCTGGAAGCGCGTGGCAATCAGCGGTTTTGGTGTGGGCCTGTCCTGGGGCTCGGCGATTCTGTATCGCCCATGACCCTTTGAGGGGCGCGTAAAAAAACGCCGATGATCGAAAGATCATCGGCGTTTTTATTGTGGCGAGGGAGCTTGCTCCCGCTGGGCTGCTCCGCAGTCACAAGACCGTTGAGGTATCCCGAAAAGCCACGCTTATACAGCGTCCTAACCCCTTGAATTGCAAGGGCTGGCACAGGGCTAGTAAAAAAAATCAAAAAAACCCTCAAGCAACCGGCTACCACGACGATAACTATTACGTAGGTTCTCAGGCCACACCCGGCGGTTGCCAGGGCCGGAAGCCGCAGTATCCATCCATCGAGGATTTCGTCATGGCTTTAACAGTAAACACCAACATTGCTTCCATCACTACTCAGGGCAACCTGAACAAAGCCGGCGGCGCCCTGGCCACTTCCATGCAGCGCCTGTCTTCCGGCCTGCGTATCAACAGCGCTAAAGACGACGCAGCTGGCCTGGGTATCTCCAACCGTATGACCAGCCAGATCAATGGCCTGGGTCAAGCAGTCAAGAACGCCAACGATGGTATCTCCATCGCGCAAACCGCTGAAGGCGCAATGCAGGCTTCGACCGACATTCTGCAAAAAATGCGTACCCTGGCCCTGTCTTCGGCTACCGGCTCCCTGAGCACCGACGACCGTAAGTCGAACAACGACGAATACCAGGCTCTGACTTCGGAACTGACCCGTATCTCGCAAACCACCACTTTCGGTGGCCAGAAGCTGCTGGACGGTTCGTACGGTACCAAAGCTATCCAGGTTGGCGCCAACGCTAACGAAACCATCAACCTGAGCCTGGACAACGTTGCAGCCAACAACATCGGTTCGCAGCAGATCAAAAGCTTGGGCGTCGCTCCAGGTGCTGGTGTTGCAGGTGGCGACATTGCTGTCACCGGTAACGGCGAGACTAAAACTGTCAACATCGCAGCTGCTGCTTCCGCCAAGACCATCGCGGCACAGCTCAATGGCGCCGTCGGTGGCCTGAGCGCTACCGCCAGCACTGAAGCTCAGTTCACTGTTGCCGCAGGCGCAGCCGCAGCGCCAGCTTCGTTCACCATGACCGTTGGCGGCCAAGCCACCACGTTCATTGGTGTGAGCAGCACTGCCAACCTGGCTGACCAACTGAAGTCGAACTCGGCCAAACTGGGTATCAGCGTTAACTACGATGAATCCAAAGGCACTCTGTCGGTTAAATCCGACACCGGTGAGAGCCTGGCCTTCAGCGCTTCGACTGCTGCCGGCACCATCGAAGTTGCTACCAAAGACGGTTCCGGTGCCTACGGTGCCGGTGTTGCCCTGGCCGATGGCGTTATCGCTACCGGTGCTGTCACCTTGAACTCTTCCAAGGGCTACTCCCTGGAAGGTGCCGGTGTGACGGGTGTATTCGGTGCCGCGACTTCCGCTGCCTCGGCCAAGACCTCCGTATCGCAGACCGACGTGACCGACGCCACCAAGGCTCAGAACGCTGTTTCCGTGATCGACCAGGCCATCGCTACCATCTCCAGCTCCCGTTCGGGCCTGGGCGCTGTACAGAACCGTCTGACCAGCACTGTAGACAACCTGTCCAACATCCAGAAAAACACCACCGCTGCTCGTAGCACCATCCAGGACGTCGACTTCGCTTCCGAAGCCGCCGAACTGACCAAGCAGCAAACCCTGCAGTCGGCTTCCACTGCGATCCTGTCGCAGGCTAACCAGCTGCCATCCGCTGTACTGAAGCTGCTTCAGTAATCACAGCGCTTGGTGACTGACGGAAGGGCGCGTTTACGTGCCCTTTCGTCTTTTCCAGTCAGAGGAGATTGGACATGGACATGAATGTGAAGCTGAACTTGTCTTATCCGCCGCAGGCCGTTCAAGCCTCCATGGCGCCTGTGGTTGCCGACAAAGACAAGAGCAAGGTTGAGCCGGCCGCGCCAGCCGCAGATAAGTCCCAGAAGGGCGATCTGGAAAAAGCGGTCACCGATATTAAAGAATTCGTACAAGCGGCCCAGCGCAATCTGGATTTTTCCATTGACGATTCCACCCACAGGGTTGTGGTCAAGGTGATTGCCACCGATACCGGTGAAGTCATCCGCCAGATCCCCTCGGAAACCGCGTTGAAGCTGGCGCAAAGCTTGTCCAGCGCCAGTCATGTGTTGTTTGACGACAAGGCTTGAGCTGGCATGAAACTTGTTGCTGTCAGGTCTTGAAGCGTTGTTCGTCAAGATAACGGCAGCCACCGCAACAGGAGAATGATGATGGCGGGTACAACGATTACTGGCGTGGGGTCGGGCTTCGACACCCAGGCGATTGTGAAATCCCTGGTGGATGCCGAGCGTGCGCCGAAACAGGCGCAGATCAACCTCCAGTCGCAGAAGGCGACCACCCAGCTTTCTTCGATCGGCAAGATCCAGGCTGCCCTGGACGCCTTTCGTGGTGCGCTGACCAGCATGAGCACCGACAACAGCTTTACTGGCCTGAGCGGTAGCTCTTCGGATGAAAAGGTCGCCACCATGACGGCCAACCCGGGCGCCGCCAACGGCAGCTTCTCGCTGGTGGTCAATCAGTTGGCAACGCCTTCGAAGCTGTCGACCAAAAGTTTTGCCGGTGGCGCGTCGACCGTGGTGAATAACACCACCAGCGCAACGAAGCTGACGATCAGCCAGTCGGGCAAGAACTTCGACTTGAGCGTGCCGGCGGGTGCGACGCTGCAACAGGTGCGTGACTCGATCAACTCACAGTTCGGCACGGCCGGCCTGAGCGCGAACATCCTGACGGACTCCAACGGTTCGCGCCTGATCCTGACGTCCACCAACGCCGGGGTCGGTTCGGACTTGACCATGTCGGGTAACTCGGGGGTGGATACCGGCTATACCGTGGTGACTCCTCCGCAGAATGCCAAGTACACCATTGATAGTATTGCTGCCGAATCCAAGACCAACAGCATTACTGATGCGGTGAGTGGCGTGAGCATCAAGCTGCTCAGCGTCTCGCCGACCGTTCTTGCCAACGATCCGAATAAAGAAAATCCGGATCGCACGGCGGTGACCATTTCCGTGTCCACCAGCGCCACCTCCCTGAAGTCCGGGGTCAAGGGTTTCGTCGACACCTATAACGCTTTGCTCAAGGCCATGAACGCCGAGACCAAGGTAACCAAGGATGCCGCCGGTAACTCCATCGCGGCGACCCTGACTGGCGACTCGACCATGCGCACCTTGCAGGGGGCGATTCGCAACGAGTTCAACGCGCTGTCCGGGAACGGCACCTTGAAGTCCCTGGCGCAGTTTGGCGTCACGACCGACCAGGACACCGGTGCACTAAGCATTGACAGCAAGCAGTGGGACAAGGCGGTACTGAGCAATCCTGCGGATATCAACAGTATCTTCAGCGGCAAGACCGGTCTGCTGGCGCGCCTGACGGCTGCGACCGACGCCTATGCCAAGCCCACCACGGGGATCCTGGCGACGCGCACCACGTCGCTGGCCGACAGCCTGAAGGATCTGACCAAGCAACAGACCTCTCTGGATGAGCGCCTGACCACCCTGCAGGATGCCCTGACGCGCAAATACACCGCCATGGATACCCTGGTGGCGCAGTTGCGCCAGCAGAGCAACAGCATCCTCGGTACGCTCAATGCGATCAGTAAATCGCAAAGCAGCGACAGCTGATTGAATGCGCATGAAAAAGCCCGGGTCGGTTGACCTGGGCTTTGTTTTTTCCAAGGCCGGCGGGTTAAAGTTTTTTGCGATTACGTCGACATAATGGTTACTGCAACCCTTCTCGCTGTTGCCTGTCACGAGGTAGAAACATGAATCCCATGAGAGCCCTTCGCCAATACCAGAAGGTCAATTCCCACGCGCAAATCTCTGAAGCCAGCCCGCATCGCCTGGTGCAGATGCTGATGGAGGGCGGGCTTGACCGTATGGCCCAGGCCAAAGGCGCGCTGGCGCGCGGCGACATCGCCCAGAAGGGGCTGATGGTGGGCAAGGCCACCGACATCCTGATTGGTCTGCGTGATGGCCTGGATGCCGAAAAGGGCGGCAACAAGGAATATGTGCAGCAGTTGGAAGGGCTGTACGTCTACATGACCAACCGCCTGATGGAAGCCAATCTGCACAACGACGCCGACATGATCGACGAAGTCGCCAAACTGCTGATTACCGTCAAGGAAGGCTGGGATGCCATCGCTGCACCCCAAGGCGCCGCACAATAAGGCCATCGGCCTTGAGGAACACGTCATGAGCCACGCACTGCAACGCATTGATGAAACCCGTGAGGCGCTGATAGGCGCGCTGGCGGAGCGTAACTGGGACGCTATCGGTGAACTGGACCTGGGCTGTCGCAACGTGATTGATGACGTGCTCAGCGAAGCGCCGGTGGACGAAAGTGCGTTGCGGGAAAAGCTGGAGAGTCTGTTGGCGGTTTACCAGCAGCTGCTTGAGGTGACGACCGGCGAGCGCCAGGCGATTTTCGAAGAGATGTCGCAGATCAACCAAGCGAAAAATGCGTCAAAGGTTTACCATCTGTTCGGCTGATAGGGGCGCGGTTAGTCCGAACGGCGCGTCATATATTTGACTGTGCCAACATTTTTGACTTAACTAGTGCTGTATTCAGATTTCAGACGTCTATTAAGTAATAAATCTTACAGACGTCTTGATTGCCCGTAATTCCTGGGCAGGAAGTTTTACTAGGGAAGTTGCTATTGCATGTGGCGTGAAACCAGAATTCTGCTGATCGATGACGATAGCGTTCGCCGCCGCGATTTAGCGGTGATTTTAAATTTTCTCGGTGAAGAAAATTTGCCCTGCGGTAGCCACGATTGGCAGCAGGCGGTCAGCTCGTTGGCGTCGAGCCGTGACGTCATTTGTGTGCTTATCGGGACGGTAAACGCTCCTGGCGCTGTTTTGGGCTTGTTAAAGACACTGTCAACCTGGGATGAGTTCCTTCCGGTGTTACTGATGGGCGATATTTCTTCTGTCGACCTGCCTGAAGACCAGCGCCGCCGGGTGCTTTCCACCCTGGAAATGCCGCCCAGCTACAGCAAATTGCTCGATTCCCTGCACCGCGCCCAGGTCTATCGCGAGATGTACGACCAGGCCCGCGAGCGCGGCCGCCACCGTGAACCCAACCTGTTTCGCAGCCTCGTCGGCACCAGCCGGGCGATCCAGCACGTGCGCCAGATGATGCAGCAAGTGGCCGACACCGACGCCAGCGTGCTGATCCTGGGCGAGTCCGGCACCGGCAAGGAAGTGGTTGCGCGCAACCTGCACTATCATTCCAAGCGCCGCGACGGACCCTTCGTGCCGGTCAACTGCGGGGCGATCCCGGCAGAGCTGCTGGAAAGCGAATTGTTCGGCCACGAGAAGGGCGCCTTTACCGGCGCGATCACCAGCCGTGCCGGGCGCTTCGAGCTGGCCAATGGCGGCACGCTGTTTCTCGATGAGATCGGCGACATGCCGCTGCCGATGCAGGTCAAGTTGCTGCGCGTGTTGCAGGAGCGCACCTTCGAGCGCGTGGGCAGCAACAAGACCCAGAGCGTGGATGTGCGCATCATCGCCGCCACCCACAAGAACCTCGAAAGCATGATCGAGGTCGGCAGCTTCCGCGAAGACCTGTACTACCGCCTCAACGTATTCCCTATCGAGATGGCGCCGCTGCGTGAGCGCGTGGAAGACATCCCGCTGTTGATGAACGAACTGATCTCGCGCATGGAGCATGAAAAACGCGGCTCCATCCGTTTCAACTCTGCCGCAATCATGTCGCTGTGCCGCCACGCCTGGCCGGGCAACGTTCGCGAGCTGGCCAACCTGGTGGAACGCATGGCGATCATGCACCCCTATGGGGTGATCGGCGTGGTCGAATTGCCGAAGAAATTTCGCTACGTCGACGACGAAGACGAGCAGATGGTCGACAGCCTGCGCAGTGACATGGAAGAGCGCGTGGCGATCAACGGCCATAGCCCGGACTTCGGTACCACGGCCATGTTGCCGCCGGAAGGCCTCGATTTGAAGGACTACCTCGGCAACCTGGAACAAGGCCTGATCCAACAGGCGTTGGACGACGCCAACGGCATCGTCGCGCGTGCCGCCGAGCGTCTGCGCATCCGCCGTACCACCCTGGTGGAAAAGATGCGCAAGTACGGTATGAGCCGCAAAGAAGGTGACGAACAGGCGGATGATTGACGCCTGTTTTTCAACTGATTGATTTTTAGCCGGTTTTTTTTCGGCACGGGTATTGCTATAGCCCTCGTAACGTTCCGTTTAACTGACGGTCAGCCAAGCGAGAGAGCATGATGCCCCACGCCGCCCAAGTATTGCCGGCCCCTGCCATCCAGGGGCTGGTTTCGCCTGTAGAACCGCCGATCCGCCAGGGTCTGGAACAGGCGTTCTCGCAGTTCAGCCAGATGTCGAACCAACTGACCGATTCCTACAGTCTGCTTGAAGCCCGGGTGTCCGAGCTTAAAGGCGAACTCGCGGTGGTCAGCGCCCAGCGCATGCAGGAATTGGCGGAAAAAGAACGCTTGGCCAACCGCCTGCAGAATTTGCTCTCGCTGTTGCCCGGTGGCGTGATCGTCATCGATGACCAGGGCCGTGTGCGCGAAGCCAACCCGGCAGCCTGCGACCTGCTCGGTCTGCCTCTGGAAGGCGAGCTGTGGCGCCACGTCATCACCCGCTGCTTCGCGCCGCGTGATGATGACGGCCACGAAGTGTCCCTTAAAGACGGGCGTCGCCTGTCCATCGCCACCCGATCTTTGGATGCCGAACCGGGTCAACTGGTGCTGCTCAACGACCTGACGGAAACCCGTCACCTGCAAGACCAACTGGCGCGTCATGAACGTTTGTCGTCGTTGGGGCGGATGGTCGCTTCCCTGGCGCATCAGATCCGCACGCCGCTGTCGGCGGCGTTGATCTACGCCAGTCATTTGACTGATGAGCAATTGCCGGCGGCCACCCACCAGCGCTTTGCCGGGCGCCTGAAAGAGCGTCTGCACGAGTTGGAGCATCAAGTGCGCGACATGCTGGTGTTTGCCCGCGGCGAGTTGCCGTTGACCGACCGCCTCACCCCGGCCGGCTTGATGCAGGCCCTGCAAGCGGCAGCGGCCACGCATATCGAGGGCGCCAGCCTGCGCTGGCAGTGCGACAGCCACCACGGCGAGTTGCTGTGCAATCGCGACACCCTGGTCGGCGCGCTGCTCAATCTGATCGAAAACGCCACCCAGGCCAGCGGCCCGAGTGCGCGCCTCAAGGTGCACCTGTATAGCCGTGGGCAAACCCTGCGCCTGTGCATCAGCGACAGTGGCAGCGGCATAGCGCCGGACGTGCTGCAACGCTTGGGCGAACCTTTTTTTACCACCAAGACCAACGGCACCGGCCTGGGCCTGACCGTGGTCAAGGCAGTGGCGCGTGCACATCAGGGAGAATTGCAGTTGCGCTCCCGGTTGGGCCGCGGCACCTGTGCATTGATGACCTTGCCGCTGTTTTCCAGCGCGGCAAGCGCGGAGTAAAAGGATCATGACTATCAAGGTTTTGTTGGTTGAAGACGATCGCGCCTTGCGTGAAGCATTGGCTGACACGCTGCTGTTGGCGGGCCATGACTACCGCGCGGTCGGCTCTGCCGAGGAGGCCTTGGAGGCGGTTGAGCGGGAAACCTTCAGCCTGGTGGTCAGCGATGTGAACATGCCCGGCATGGACGGCCACCAATTGCTCGGCCTGTTGCGCGCGCGCCAGCCGCAATTGCCGGTGCTGCTGATGACCGCTCATGGCGCCGTGGAGCGGGCCGTGGACGCCATGCGCCAGGGCGCGGCGGACTATCTGGTCAAGCCGTTCGAGCCCAAGGCGTTGATCGAGTTGGTGGCGCGGCACGCGCTGGGCGTCATCCCGGTGGCGGAGGGCGACGGTCCGATTGCCTTCGAACCGGCCAGTGCGCAGTTACTGGAGCTGGCGGCCCGTGTGGCGCGCAGCGATTCCACCGTATTGATCTCGGGCGAGTCCGGCACCGGCAAGGAAGTGTTGGCGCGTTATATCCACCAGCAATCCAGTCGGGCCCAGCAACCGTTTATCGCGATCAACTGCGCGGCGATTCCGGACAATATGCTCGAAGCCACCCTGTTCGGCCATGAGAAGGGCTCGTTCACCGGCGCCATCGCGGCCCAGGCTGGCAAGTTTGAACAGGCCGACGGCGGCACCATTCTGCTCGACGAAATTTCGGAAATGCCCCTGGGCCTGCAAGCCAAGTTGCTGCGCGTGTTGCAGGAGCGCGAAGTGGAGCGGGTGGGCGCGCGCAAGCCGATCCAGTTGGATATCCGCGTGGTCGCCACCACCAACCGCGACCTGGCCGCAGAAGTGGCAGCGGGGCGGTTTCGTGAAGACTTGTTCTACCGCCTGTCGGTGTTCCCGCTGGCCTGGCGCCCGTTGCGCGAACGCCCGGCGGATATCATTCCCCTGGCCGAGCGCCTGCTGAACAACCACGTCAAAAAAATGAAGCACGCCCAGGCGCGGCTCTCGGCTGAGGCCCAGGCCTGCCTGGTCGCTTATCCATGGCCCGGCAATGTGCGCGAGCTGGACAATGCGATCCAGCGCGCGCTGATCCTGCAGCAGGGCGGCCTGATCCAGCCCCAGGATTTCTGCCTGGCCATGGGCAACGGTGTAGCGCCGTTGCCGAGTCTGGCGCCGGCACCCATCCTCGCCGACACAGAATCGGCCGGCGCCCTGGGCGATGACCTGCGCCGCCGTGAATTCCAGATGATCATCGACACCCTGCGCGCCGAGCGCGGCCGCCGCAAGGAAGCGGCCGAGCGCCTCGGCATCAGCCCGCGCACCCTGCGCTATAAGCTGGCGCAGATGCGCGACGCCGGGATGGATGTGGAAGCGTATCTGTTCGCCACCTGATTTCGCGCCAATGCCGTTTTTTGTAGGAGCGAGCTTGCTCGCGAAAAACGTCAACGATAACGCGTGCTTCCTGGATGTTCGCGGCGTCCATGAGTGTTTCGCGAGCAGGCTCGCTCCTACAAAAAAACGTGCGGTAACAAAGTCGACAATCTTTGTCGCCTTTTCTTACGAGTTGCTTCAGAGCTGGCACCCTTGTTGCACCTCCCCCTGGTAACCGCTGCGTAGTGTCAAAAAATTGCGGGTCGTCGGAGAGAGAAGTTCATGAGCCAGGGTATTGAGTTCAATCGGTTGATGTTGGATATGCGCTCCATGCAGATGGATGCCATGGCTCAACCGAAATCTGTCGCGTCTGCGCCGGAATTGGGCCAAAGCAGTTTCGCCGACATGCTCGGTCAGGCAATCAATAAAGTCAGTGATACCCAGCAGGCTTCCAGCCAGTTGGCGACGGCGTTCGAGATCGGTAAAAGCGGCGTGGACCTCACCGACGTGATGGTCGCCTCGCAAAAGGCCAGTGTCTCCTTCCAGGCCTTGACCCAAGTGCGCAACAAGCTGGTTCAGGCTTATCAAGACATCATGCAGATGCCGGTTTAAGGGCGAGATTTAAGTCATGGCAGAAGCAGTCGACAACGTACCCGCCAAGACAGACGGCAAGCCGCCGCTGTTTGGCCTGTCGTTCCTGGAAAACCTCTCCGAAATGACCATGTTGCGTCAGGTGGGCCTGATGGTCGGCCTGGCTGCCAGCGTGGCGATTGGTTTTGCCGTGGTGCTGTGGTCGCAGCAACCTGATTACCGGCCGCTGTACGGCAGCCTGGCGGGCATGGATTCCAAGCAGATCATGGAAACCCTCGCCGCCGCCGACATCGCCTACACCGTGGAACCCAACTCCGGCGCCTTGCTGGTCAAGGCCGATGATGTGGCGCGTGCGCGCATGAAGCTGGCGGCTGCCGGCGTCACGCCGTCCGACAGCAACATCGGTTTTGAGATTCTCGACAAGGACCAGGGCCTGGGTACCAGCCAGTTCATGGAAGCCACCCGCTACCGTCGCGGCCTGGAAGGCGAGCTGGCGCGTACCATCTCCAGCCTGAATAACGTCAAGGGTGCCCGTGTGCACCTGGCGATTCCGAAAAGCTCGGTGTTCGTGCGTGATGAGCGCAAGCCAAGCGCCTCGGTACTGGTCGAACTGTTTTCCGGCCGCTCCCTGGAGCCTGGCCAGGTGTTGGCGATCGTCAACCTGGTGGCCACCAGCGTTCCCGAGTTGAGCAAGTCGCAAATCACCGTGGTCGACCAGAAGGGCAACCTGCTGTCCGACATGGCCGAAAACTCCGCGCTGACCCAGGCCGGCAAGCAGTTCGACTACAGCCGTCGCATGGAAAGCATGCTCACCCAGCGCGTGCATAACATCCTGCAACCGGTACTGGGCAACGACCGCTACAAGGCTGAAGTGTCCGCCGACGTGGACTTCAGCGCGGTCGAATCGACCTCCGAGCAATTCAATCCGGACCAGCCGGCCCTGCGCAGCGAGCAGTCCACCAGCGAACAACGCACCGCCAGCAATGGCCCGCAAGGTGTGCCCGGTGCCTTGAGCAACCAGCCACCGTCGCCGGCTTCCGCACCGCAGACCACCGGCGGCGCCGCTGCCACCGCCGGCGCGATTGCCGCGGGTCAACCGCTGCTGGACGCCAACGGTCAGCAGATCATGGACCCGGCCACCGGCCAGCCGATGCTCGCGCCATACCCGGCGGACAAGCGTAACCAGTCCACCAAGAACTTCGAGCTCGACCGCTCCATCAGCCACACCAAGCAGCAGCAGGGCAAGATCAATCGCCTGTCGGTGTCGGTGGTGGTCGATGACCAGGTCAAGGTCGACGCCGCTGACGGTGCCGTCACCCGTGCGCCATGGACCGCCGATGAATTGGCGCGCTTCACCCGCCTGGTGCAGGACGCCGTCGGCTTCGACGCCAGCCGTGGCGACAGCGTCAGCGTGATCAACATGCCGTTCTCCGCCGAACGCGGCGAAGTGCTTGCCGACCCGGCCTTCTACACCCAGCCGTGGTTCTGGGACATCCTTAAGCAAGTGCTGGGGGTGTTGTTCATCCTGGTGCTGGTGTTCGGCGTGCTGCGTCCGGTGCTCAACAACATCACCGGCCATGGCAAGAAGCAACTGGCCCTGGCCGGCAGCGACGTCGAATTGGGCGGCATGGGTGGCCTGGACGGCGAGCTGGCCAACGACCGGGTCAGCCTGGGCGGGCCGCAAAGCATCCTGTTGCCAAGCCCGAGCGAAGGCTATGACGCTCAGTTGAACGCAATCAAGAGTCTGGTGGCAGAAGACCCGGGCCGTGTGGCCCAGGTCGTGAAAGAGTGGATTAACGCTGATGAATGATCGAGTCGCTGTGGCCAAGCTCTCCCGTGTCGACAAAGCCGCCGTGTTGCTGCTGTCGCTGGGCGAAACCGATGCTGCCCAAGTGCTGCGCCACATGGGGCCCAAAGAGGTCCAGCGCGTAGGCGTGGCCATGGCGCAAATGCGCAATGTGCACCGCGAGCAAGTCGAACAGGTGATGAGCGAGTTCGTCGAGATCGTCGGCGACCAGACCAGCCTGGGCGTCGGCTCCGACAGCTATATCCGCAAAATGCTCACCTCGGCCTTGGGCGAAGACAAGGCCAACGGCCTGATCGACCGCATCCTGCTGGGCGGCAACACCAGTGGCCTCGACAGCCTGAAGTGGATGGAGCCGCGCGCGGTCGCCGACGTGATCCGCTACGAACACCCGCAGATCCAGGCCATCGTCGTGGCCTATCTGGACCCGGACCAGGCCGGTGAAGTGCTGGGCCACTTCGACCATAAAGTGCGCCTGGACATCATCCTGCGCGTCTCGTCGCTGAACACCGTGCAGCCGGCGGCACTCAAAGAACTCAACACGATTCTCGAGAAGCAATTCTCGGGCAACTCGAATGCCTCGCGTACCACCCTGGGCGGCATCAAGCGTGCGGCCGACATCATGAACTTCCTCGACAGCTCGGTCGAAGGCCAGTTGATGGACTCGATCCGCGAGATCGACGACACCTTGTCCGGCCAGATCGAAGACCTGATGTTCGTGTTCAACAACCTTGCCGATGTCGACGACCGTGGCATCCAGGCGTTGTTGCGCGAAGTGTCCTCCGACGTATTGGTGCTGGCCCTCAAGGGCTCGGACGAGAACGTGCAGGAGAAGATCTTCAAGAACATGTCCAAGCGCGCTTCCGAACTGTTGCGCGACGACCTGGAAGCCAAGGGCCCGGTGCGCGTCAGCGACGTGGAAACCGCGCAAAAAGAAATTCTCACCATTGCCCGCCGTATGGCCGAAGCCGGAGAAATCGTTCTCGGTGGGAAGGGCGGCGAAGAAATGATTTAAGGCGCCCAGCATGTCGAACAAAGATGAGACGCCCAGCGATCTGATTCGCGCGCGGGATGTCGGCGGGTTCGACATCTGGTCGTTGCCCAGCTTCGACCCCCACGTGCCCGAACCAGAGCCGGAACCGGTGGAGGAACCACCACCGGCGCAGATGGAAGAAGTGCCGCTGGAAGAAGTCCAGCCGCTGACCCTTGAAGAGTTGGAAAGCATCCGCCAGGAGGCTTACAACGAAGGCTTCACGGCCGGTGAAAAAGACGGCTTTCGCAGCACCACCCTCAAGGTCCGCCAGGAAGCCGAGCAGGCCCTCAGCGCCAAATTGGCGAGCCTTGAGCGCTTGATGGGCAACCTGTTCGACCCCATCGCCGAACAGGATGCGCAGCTGGAAAAAACCATGGTCGGCCTGGTGCAGCACATCACGCGCCAAGTGATCCAGCGTGAACTGGCGCTGGATTCCAGCCAGATCGAAAGCGTGATGCGCGAAGCCCTCAAGCTGCTGCCACTGGGTGTCGGCAATGTGCGGCTGTACATCAACCCGCAGGATTTCGAGCAGGTCAAAGCCTTGCGCGAGCGCCATGAAGAAACCTGGCGCATCGTCGAGGACGCCGCGCTGCTGCCGGGCGGTTGCCGCGTCGAGACCGAACACAGCCGGATCGATGCCACGGTGGAAACCCGCATCAGCCAGATCATGACCAAGCTGCTCGACCAATCCCATGAACAGTCGCTGCATCCGGCCGAGCCTGACCTGAGCGTTGACCTGGACGCCACCGATGCGCCTTGATCGCACCAGCTTCGCCAAGCGCTTGGGTGGCTACGCCGAGGCTACCCAATTGCCGGGCCAGCCGATCCTTGAAGGGCGCCTGCTGCGCATGGTCGGCCTGACCCTTGAAGCCGAGGGTTTGCGTGCCGCCATGGGCAGCCGCTGCATGGTGATCAACGACGACAGCTACCATCCGGTGCAGGTCGAAGCCGAAGTAATGGGCTTTTCCGGCAACAAGATTTTCCTGATGCCGGTGGGCAGCCTCGCCGGCATCGCCCCCGGTGCCCGCGTAGTGCCCCTGGCAGACACCGGGCGCTTGCCAATGGGCATGAGCATGCTTGGCCGCGTACTCGATGGCGCCGGTCGCGCGCTGGATGGCAAAGGCGGCGTGAAGGCCGAGGACTGGGTGCCGATGGATGGCCCCACCATCAACCCGCTCAACCGAAACCCCATCAGCGTGCCGCTGGACGTGGGCATTCGCAGCATCAACGGTTTATTGACGGTCGGTCGCGGCCAGCGCCTGGGCCTGTTCGCCGGTACCGGTGTGGGTAAATCGGTGTTGCTGGGCATGATGACGCGCTTTACCGAGGCCGACATCATCGTGGTCGGGCTGATCGGCGAGCGTGGCCGCGAGGTCAAGGAATTCATTGAACACAGCCTCGGTGAAGAAGGCCTCAAGCGCTCGGTGGTGGTCGCCTCGCCGGCCGATGACGCACCGCTGATGCGCTTGCGTGCGGCGATGTACTGCACGCGCATCGCCGAATATTTTCGCGACAAGGGCAAGAACGTCCTGTTGCTGATGGACTCGCTCACTCGTTTTGCCCAGGCCCAGCGCGAGATCGCCCTGGCCATCGGTGAGCCCCCGGCGACCAAGGGTTACCCGCCGTCGGTGTTCGCCAAGCTGCCAAAATTGGTGGAGCGGGCCGGTAATGCCGAGGCCGGTGGGGGCTCGATCACCGCGTTCTACACCGTGCTGTCCGAAGGCGATGACCAGCAGGACCCGATTGCCGACTCGGCGCGGGGCGTGCTCGATGGGCATATCGTGCTGTCGCGGCGCCTGGCGGAAGAAGGGCACTACCCGGCCATCGATATCGAAGCGTCCATCAGCCGGGTGATGCCGGCGGTGGTCACGCCGGAGCACATGGCGCGCGCGCAGTACTTCAAGCAGCTGTGGTCACGTTATCAGCAGAGCCGCGACCTGATCAGCGTCGGTGCCTACGTGGCCGGTGGCGACCGCGAGACCGACCTGGCCATTGCTCTGCAACCGCAATTGGTGACTTACCTGCGCCAGGGGCTGAGCGACAAGATCAGCATGGGCGAAAGCGAAGCGCATCTGCAGTCCATCTTCGCCCCCGCGCCAGGCGGCTAACCCATGGCCAACAGCCGCGCCGCGCGCCTGGCCCCGGTGGTGGAAATGGCCGAAAAGGCCGAAAAAACCGCCGTGCAGCGCCTGGGCTATTTCCAGGGCCAGGTACGCCTGGCCGAAAGCAAGCTGGGCGACCTCGAGCGCTTTCGCAGCGAATACCAGCAGCAATGGATCGAACGCGGCGGCAAGGGCGTGTCGGGCCAATGGTTGATGGGGTATCAGGGCTTTCTCAATCAGCTGGAAACCGCCGTCGGCCAACAGCGTCAGAGCCTGGCCTGGCACCAGAACAACCTCGATAAAGCGCGTGAAAGCTGGCAAGCGGCATTCGCCCGCGTCGAAGGGTTGCGCAAGCTGGTGCAGCGCTACCTCGATGAAGCGCGGGCCCTTGAGGACAAGCGTGAGCAGAAGCTGCTCGATGAACTGTCCCAGCGCCTTCCCCGCCAAACGCAGGACTAAAGGTGGGCGCAGGCGTGCCCGCAAGGTGCCTGCACAACGCCGGGGGCGACCCCTTCACGATTTGCTGTGTTGCCCAGATCGGGTTCACCTGCTACACCTTGTGTTTAGTGCCAACGACAAGGAAGCAGTCACATGTCTATCGAGTCAGATGTATCCCTGGATGGGAAGAAGTTGACGATCGCCATCAAGGGTCGGTTCGATTTCGGCAGCCACCAGGCGTTTCGCGAGGCTTATGAGCGTTTCTACGAGGTGCCGCAGGCGTATGTCGTCGACCTCAAAGAAACCACTTATATGGACAGCTCGGCCCTGGGGATGCTGCTGTTGCTGAGGGACCATGCGGGGGGCGATGAGTCGGATGTCGGCGTGATCAACAGCAACCCTGACGTGCGCAAGATCCTCGCCATCTCCAATTTCGACAAGCTGTTCGATATCTCGTGAGAGTCCTGGCCCCCTTATCCGAGCCGCTGACCATCCTGATTGCCGAAGACAGTGCCGCCGACTTGCTGTTGTTGTCGACCATTGTGCGGCGCCAGGGGCATCACGTGCTCACCGCGACCAATGGCGAGGAAGCTGTTGAAACCTTCGCGCGCGAGCGTCCGCAGCTGGTGCTGATGGACGCCATGATGCCGGTGATGGACGGGTTTCTCGCGGCGCGGTGGATCAAGCAGCTGGCGGGGGAGCAACTGGTCCCCGTTATCTTTCTGACCTCCCTGCGCGAAAGTGCCGCCCTGGCCGAGTGCCTGGATGCCGGCGGCGATGACTTTCTGCCCAAACCCTATAACCCGGTGATTCTGGCCGCCAAGATCAACGCCATGGACCGCCTGCGGCGCCTGCAAGCCACGGTGTTGCAGCAGCGTGACCAGATCGCCCGGCACCATGACTACCTGTTGCTTGAGCAGCGCGCCGCCAAGGCGGTGTTCGACAAGGTTGCGCATTCGGGGTGCATCAACGCGGCGCCGAATATCCGCTACCTGCAATCGCCTTATGCGCTGTTCAATGGTGACTTGCTGCTGGCCGCGTATACGCCGTCCGGCGACATGCACGTATTGCTCGGCGATTTCACCGGCCACGGCCTGCCGGCGGCCATTGGTGCCATGCCCCTGGCCGAAGTGTTTTATGGCATGACCGCCAAGGGCTATGGGCTGGCGCAGACCCTGCGCGAGATGAACGCCAAGCTCAAGCGCATCCTCCCGGTGGACATGTTCTGCTGCGCCACGCTGTTGTGCCTGAGCACCGAGCGGCGCGTGGTGGAGGTGTGGAACGGTGGCATGCCCGAGGGCTATGTGCATGAGGTCGCCAGCGGCAAGCGCACGCCGTTGATGTCGCGGCATCTGCCGTTGGGCGTGTTGTCGGCCCAGGCATTCGATGACAGCACCGAAGTCTGGCCCATGGCCCTGGGCGACCGGGTGTTTCTGCTCTCCGATGGTGTGCTGGACACCGCCGACGCCAATGACCAGCTGTTCGGCGCCGAGCGTTTGCAGCAGGTGTTTGCCGCCAACCGCGAGCCCGACCGCTTGTTCGAGGACATCGAGCAGGCGCTGGCGGCGTTTCGCGGTGAGGCACGGGACGACGTCAGCATGGTTGAAATCACTTTGCTGTCCGGCCAACCGCTGCGCGTGGCTGAGCCGATGTACTCCGACAGCGGCCAGTCGTGCCCGCTCAATTGGTCGGTGAGTTTCGAATTTCGCGCGCAGACGCTCAGGCGCTACAACCCCTTGCCGTATCTGCTGCAATTATTGTTGGAGATCCACGGCCTGCGTGAGCAGAGCGGTGCGCTCTACACGGTGATGGCCGAGTTGTATGCCAATGCCCTCGAGCATGGCGTGCTGGGCCTGGATTCGCAGCTCAAGCGGGATGCCGACGGGTTTGCGCAGTATTATCGCCTGCGCAATGAGCGGCTGGCGCAATTGAACAGCGGTCATATCCGGGTGCACGTGCAGGTGACCCCGACGGCAACGGGCGGCAAGATGACCTTGCAGGTCGAAGACAGCGGGCCGGGTTTCGACATTGACGAGGTGCTGGCGCGGCCATTGGATGCTGACCGTTTGTCCGGCCGCGGCTTGAGCCTGGTGCGTCAACTGAGCAGCGATGTGCGCTGGTCCGATGGCGGGCGCAGCGTCTGCGTGGAGTTTTGCTGGAAGGCTCTGGCATAATCCGTCGATTCTTGATCAAGGAGCGAACAAGTGGCTGATATACATCTGGACCCGACGGTGTTGTCGGATTTGCAAGAGGTGATGGAGGGCGAGTACCCCAAGTTGCTGGATACCTTCCTGCATGACTCCCAGGAGCGCGTGACCGCGTTGCGCAAGGCTCGCGACGATGCCAAGGCGCTGGGGCGCATAGCCCACAGCTTCAAGGGCAGCAGTGGCAACCTTGGCGCGCTGCGGTTGGCGCAATTGTGTGAGCGGTTGGAGTCTGAGTCCGTTGAGCCCGCATCCGATTTAGGCGCACTGGTCGATCAGATTGATCATGAGTTCGCGTTGGTTCGGCCGCTGTATGAGTCGGAGCGTGAGCGCTTCAGTCTTTGAATTACCTTTAATCCGCGTTTTATCTGCCTGCTGAGTGACTTGGCCCGGCTCTTGCTATATCTCCCGATACTGCATCCCCGATCCCATGCAGTGGAGACCTTTACCTATGCCAGTCGCCCCCAATTCGCTCCTTCAGGCTGCCCCCGCGGCCAAGCCTCAAGCGCCTGCCGCCACCCCTGCGGTAGCGGCTGCGGACCAACGGGACAAGGGCCCTGGCTTCGCTCAAGTGTTCGCCAACCAAGGCGCCAAGCCTGGCTTGAAACCCAACGACACCCCAGCCAAGTCGGCGCCGACAGCGGCCGATGACAAATCTGCCGCCAGTACGCCGGCGGTTGCCGATAGCGGCAATGCCTTGCCTGCCAAGCCGGCCAAGGCCGACGAAGAGGCCCCCGCCGACCCGTCCCTGGCGCAAGAGGTGCCGGCAGAGCCTGTGGTCGACCCCGCGTTGATCGCCACGCTCACACCCATCGCCGTCCCGGTGGAAACGCCAGTCGCTGCGGCGGCGGTGGAGGATGGCAAGCCGCAACCGGTCGCTGCCGCCCCCGTCGCGGTGATCGATCAGGCCAGGCAACCGGCCTTCGACCCCGAAGCCGACCCCCTGGATGCGATGCCCGCCGTACGTTTGGCGATGGAGCAGGGCGGCCATGTGTCGCCCGCCAGCCAGACGCCGCAGAAAGCCGCGCCAGCCAACCTCCAGGATCAACCGAGCGCCGCGCAGAACTTCGCGTCCGGCCTGGCCACGATGGTTGACCAACAAGCCACCAAGGACAGCACCGACCAGGGCGGCGACACCGCCTTCGGCGCGCTGATCGATGATGGCCTCAAGGACCTCAAAAACGCCGACAGCGACACCCGCGTGGATGACTTCGCCAACCGCCTCGCCGCGCTGACCCAGGCCGCCACGCCGAAAACCGTCAACGCTTTGCCGCCGGTCACCAACGCTCCGCTGGCCATGCACCAGAGCGGCTGGACCGAAGAAGTGGTCAACCGCGTGATGTACCTTTCCAGCGCCAACCTCAAGTCGGCCGAAATCCAGCTGCAGCCGGCCGAACTGGGGCGTCTGGATATCAAAGTCAACATGACGCCCGATCAGCAGGCCCAAGTGAGTTTCATGAGCGGCCATGCGGTGGTGCGTGAAGCGCTGGAAAGCCAGTCCGGCCGCTTGCGCGAGATGTTCGCCCAACAGGGCATGGGGCAGGTGGATGTGAATGTGTCCGACCAGTCCCGGGGGCAGGAGCAGCAGCAACAGCAGAGCCAGGCGCGGGGCGTGAGCGGTGGCGGTCGGCGTGGCGATAACGCCGACACCGGCAATCACCTTGACGTGGCGGAAGCTGCAGCGCCCGTGACCTCAACCGTGATCGGCTCCAGCGCGGTCGACTATTACGCCTGACTCCAGTCGTACACAGGCCAAAACGTGGTAGGGAGCTTGCCCCAATACCGGTCAGTTAGGCGCTAGAGCGGACAACCGTTCACCTGTGGCGAGGGCGCTTGCTCTCGCTGGGCCGCGAAGCGGCCCCAGAAAATGGCACTGCTGCGCAGTCCAGCGGGAGCAAGCGCCCTCGCCACAGTACAGCGCTCTTCATTAACTGACTGGCATTGGGGCTTGCCCCCGATTACGGTGGATCAGTTAAGGATATTGAGACTGACACACTGCCATCGGGGGCAAGCCCTAATGCCGGTCAGTTAAGCGCTAAAGCAGAAAAACCTGCGACCTGTGGCGAGGGAGCTTGCTCCCGTTGGGGCGCGAAGCGGCCCCAAAAATGGGACTGCTACGCAGTCCAGCGGGAGCAAGCTCCCTCGCC
>NZ_JASLAW010000016.1 GCF_030147005.1 Pseudomonas sp. | reverse complement strand
GCGGCATTTTCTTCATTGACCGCCAAGGCGAACAGGTTGACCCATTCCATGGCGCTCAAGGTCGAACCGATCACGTTCGGTTTGCCCAGTTCCTGCAGGCTGCGGTGTAGCTTGGCGGCGCGGCGGCGCACATTGAGGCCGCCGGGCAGAATGCCTTCGTGCTTGAGGCCCTGCTCCACGCAGTCCTGCATGGCGCGCCAGAGCTTCATCAGGCCGCTGCGGATTTCTTCCTCCGAGCGCCAGGTTTTTTCGTTCGCCAGCATCAGCTCGGCGACGCGCAGGTTATGGGTTTTGCACAGTTGCAACAGCTCTGCGGCGCTGGAAAAGTCATACGGCAGTTCGGTGCGATCCATGTCCGCCACGCCGCTCTGGGCCTGGGCTTCATCCACCACAAAACCACCGCCCACGGAGTAATAGGTGTCGCGGTGCAATTCGCCGTTATCATCGAACACCACCAGGGTCATGGCGTTGGGGTGAAACGGCAGGTTTTCGTCGAGCAGCCGCATGTCCCGTGACCATACGAAGGGCACCGGCAAACGACCGTCGAGCAACAAGGTGTCGGTTTCGCGCAGCGTGTGAATGCGCACCCCGATCTGCGACGGGTCGATTGCGTCCGGCCACTCGCCCATCAGGCCCATGATGGTGGCGGTGTCGCTGCCATGGCCGATACCGGTGGCCGACAGGGAGCCGTAGAGTTGCACTTCAACACGCCGAACCTGTTCCAACAGATCACGCTCGCGCAAACCTTGAACGAACAACGCCGCGGCGCGCATGGGGCCGACAGTGTGAGAACTCGAAGGCCCGATGCCGATCTTGAACAGGTCGAAAACACTGATAGCCATTGCGGTAGAACTCCTCGATAAGCACGGCCAGGCTTGAACGAGGTGCTACGCTCAGATCGCCCAGATGGCCGCATCATCAAGCTTTTGTGGCTGCTCACGGCGTCTCACACCGACGCATCCATGCTCACCAGCGTCGCTCGCGTGTAATGGCCTGTTTTGGCCGTTTTTTGCGGCGCAGAGGGATAAAAACAGCGGTTTTACCTTCAGATAAGTCTGTAAGCGACGTCATCGGTACTGGATGCGACCCTCCCTGTACTGGATACGACGCCCCCTGTAGGCGTCAGATTTTCACTGGTACATGATCAAGGCCGACTCGTTTGCAAGGCGCCGTGCCAGAGCTGTTGTCGCACGCTCCAACCGCAACACTTATAAAGCGCGGCAAATGCCGCCAGAAAAAACACAGGAGTCTAGCCTTATGAAAGCTTCACCCTCGTTGTTGTTGGCCGCCATGTTGAGTCTGCCGGTACTGGCAAACGCTGCTGAACCGGAACAATGCAAGACCGTCAACTTCTCCGATGTCGGCTGGACCGACATCACCGTCACGACCGCGACCACCAGCGAAATCCTCAAGGGCCTGGGCTACAAGCCGCGCACCACGATGATTTCGGTACCTGTGACCTACAAGTCCCTGGCTGACGGCAAGAACATGGACATCTTCCTCGGCAACTGGATGCCGACCATGGAAAACGACATCAAGCAGTACCGCGAGGCCGGCACAGTGGAAACCGTGCGCGCCAACCTGGAGAACGCCAAGTACACCCTGGCGGTCCCCGAAGCGCTGTATGACAAGGGTCTGAAAGACTTCGCCGACATCGCCAAATTCAAGGATGAGCTGGGCGGCAAGATCTACGGCATCGAGCCTGGCAACGACGGCAACCGCACCATCCAGACGCTGATCGACAAAGACGCCTTCGGCCTCAAAACCGCCGGTTTCAAAGTGGTCGAGTCCAGCGAAGCCGGCATGCTCTCCCAGGTTGATCGCGCCACCAAGCGCAGCCAGGCCATCGTGTTCCTCGGCTGGGAACCGCACCCGATGAACACCCGTTTCAAGATGAAGTACCTGACCGGGGGTGACGATTCGTTCGGCCCCAACTACGGCCAGGCCACCATCTACACCAACACCCGCAAGGGCTACACCCAGGAATGCAGCAACGTCGGCCAGCTGCTGAAAAACCTGGTGTTCACGCTGGACATGGAAAGCACCCTGATGGGCAATGTCCTGGACGACAAGATGAAGCCCGATGCTGCCGCCAAGGCCTGGCTGCAGAAGAACCCGCAGGTCCTCGACACCTGGCTGGCGGGTGTCACCACCGTTGATGGCCAACCCGGCCTGGATGCCGTCAAAGCCTACCTCGCCAAATAGCACCCGCTGACCCCGGAGCGGTGCGCTGCTCCGGGATGTTTCCCTCCTCGCATGTGGACATTCACTACCATGCTGACTGAACAGAAAATCCCACTAGGCCAGTACATCGCTGCCTTCGTCGACTGGTTGACCCAACACGGTGCCAACTACTTCGACGCAATCGCATCGACACTGGAAACGATGATCCACGGCGTGACGTTTGCGCTGACCTGGTTCAATCCGCTGGCATTGATCGGTCTGATTGCGCTGCTGGCTCACTTTATCCAACGTAAATGGGGCCTGACGGTCTTTGTCATCGCCTCCTTCCTGCTGATCCTCAACCTGGGGTACTGGCAGGAAACCATGGAAACCCTCGCCCAGGTGCTGTTCGCCACCCTGGTCTGCGTGGTCATCGGCGTGCCGCTGGGCATTGTTGCCGCGCACAAGCCGGTGTTCTACACCATGATGCGGCCGGTACTCGATCTGATGCAGACCGTACCGACCTTCGTCTACCTCATCCCTACCCTGACCCTCTTCGGGCTGGGTGTGGTGCCCGGACTGATTTCCACGGTGGTGTTCGCGATTGCCGCGCCCATCCGCCTGACTTACCTGGGTATCCGCGATGTACCGCAGGAGCTGATGGACGCGGGCAAAGCCTTTGGCTGCTCGCGCCGCCAGTTGCTCTCGCGCATCGAGCTGCCCTACGCCATGCCGAGCATTGCCGCCGGTATTACCCAATGCATCATGCTGTCGTTGTCGATGGTGGTGATCGCGGCGCTGGTCGGCGCCGATGGCCTCGGCAAGCCGGTGGTCAACGCACTGAACACCGCTGACATCGCCCTGGGCTTTGAAGCCGGACTGGCGATCGTGTTGCTGGCCATCATGCTCGACCGTATCTGCAAACAACCCGACGCTAAAGTAGGGGGTGATGCATGAGCATTATCCGATTCGACAAAGTCGACGTGATCTTTTCCAAAGACCCACGTGAAGCGCTCAAGCTGCTGGACCAGGGCATGAGCCGCAATGAAATTCTGAAAAAGACCGGGCAGATTGTCGGCGTCGAAAAGGCCAGCCTGGATGTCGAGAAAGGCGAAATCTGTGTGCTGATGGGCCTGTCGGGCTCCGGCAAATCAAGCCTGCTGCGCTGCATCAACGGCCTCAACACCGTCAGCCGTGGTCAGCTGTTCGTGGAACATGAAGGCCGCCAGATCGACATCGCGTCCTGCACGCCCGCCGAGCTGAAAATGATGCGCACCAAACGCATCGCCATGGTGTTCCAGAAGTTTGCCCTGATGCCCTGGCTGACGGTGCGCGAGAACATCAGCTTCGGCCTGGAAATGCAGGGCCGCCCGGAAAAGGAACGGCGCACGCTGGTCGACGAAAAACTCGAACTGGTGGGCCTGAGCCAATGGCGCAACAAGAAGCCCGATGAGCTCTCGGGCGGCATGCAGCAACGCGTGGGCCTGGCCCGTGCGTTGGCGATGGACGCCGATATCCTGCTGATGGACGAACCCTTCTCCGCCCTCGACCCGTTGATTCGCCAAGGCCTGCAGGATGAGCTGCTGGAGCTGCAACGCAAGCTGAGCAAAACCATCGTATTCGTCAGCCACGACCTCGACGAAGCCCTCAAGCTCGGCAGCCGCATCGCGATCATGAAAGACGGCAAGATCATCCAGTACAGCGTGCCGGAAGAGATCGTGCTGAACCCCGCGGACGACTATGTGCGCACCTTCGTCGCCCACACCAATCCGCTGAACGTGCTGTGCGGCCGCAGCCTGATGCGCACGCTGGACAACTGCACGCGCGTGAACGGCTCGGTATGCCTGGACCCAGGCGGCGACTCCTGGCTGGACCTGGCCGAAGGCAACACCATCAAGGGCGCGCGGCAGAACGGCGTGACGATGAACCTGCAGAACTGGGCACCTGGGCAAGCCGTGGAAGGGCTGGGCCGCGTGCCGACGTTGGTGGACTCCAATATCGGCATGCGCGACGCGTTGCAGATTCGCTACCAGACCGGGAACAAGCTGGTGCTGCACGACAACGACAAGGTGGTGGGGATACTGGGGGACAGCGAGCTTTACCATGCCTTGCTAGGCAAGAACCTGGGCTAAGGCCCATTGAAGGAGCTGCGTCAATGTGGGAGCGGGCTTGCTCGCGAATGCGGTGGATCAGTCACAGGTGTACTGACTGAGACGCTGCATTCGCGAGCAAGCCCGCTCTCACATTTTGATCTGTTTTCACATTAATCAAGCGGCGCCAGTGAAAGCGCCGGCCATTTCAGCTATCAGCTATAAACCCGGCCAAGGAGCTGCCGATGGCTTTCAAACTGATCGAGCACATCCCGGGTGATCTGCTCCTGGGTGAAGCCCATCAGGTCGTATTCCTGAGGCCCGTTGTGCAGGTACACCTCAGCACGGTAGTAACGCGTGCGCTCCTCCTCGGGCAAGTCATCAGGCGCCGAAGAATAAGCGTCCAGGCTGACCTCGTAGACAAACGGGTTGCCCTCTTCCATCTCGATCCGCACACCGATGCAGCGCTTGGATCTGCCCAGCAAGGTCTGCACGTGCAAACCCTGCTCACGCAGCGCGGTCGCGGCTTCTTCCAGCGCCGGCGTTACGTGCTTGTCCATAAAGCGTTGCACGGTGGCCTGGCTCGGTTGCAGGTCCAGCGCGGTCAAGCGCTCGCTGAAACCACGACGGCCGCGTTCAGCCAACTGCGCCTGCTCCTGTTCGATGGCCACATCCTGGCGCATGGCCTTGTGCAAACCGAACATGAAGAAAATCAGCACCACCGAGAACGGCAGCCCCGCCAGCACCACCATGGTTTGCATGGCTTCGAAGTTACCCGCGAACAGCAGGCCGATGGTCACCAGGGTGATCACCGCCGACCAGAAGATCCGCAGCCAGTGCGGCGCATCTTCATCAACGTTGCCGCCTGTGCACGACAGGTTGGCCATCATCACCGCGCCGGAATCGGCCGGCGTCAGGAACAGCACGAAGCCCACGAAGATCGACACACCAATGACGATTTTCGAAGCCGGGTAATGCTCGAGCAGCTGGTAGATCGCCATGGAGGGTTGCTCCAGCGCGGTCTTGCCCAGCTCCACCGCGCCATGGTTCAGCACCAGGTCCAATGCCGAGTTACCGAAGATCGACAGCCACGCCAGGGTGAAGCCCAGCGGGATCAGCAGCACGCCGGCGACCAGCTCGCGCACGGTGCGGCCACGGGAAATGCGCGCAATGAACATGCCCACGAATGGCGCCCAGGAGATCCACCAGGCCCAGTAGAACAGGGTCCACAGGCCCATCCAGCGCTCGGTCTTGGCACCGTCGCCTTCGTACACATACAGGTCGAAGGTTTTCAGCACGATACCGTTGAGGTAGTCACCGGTGTTTTGCACCAGGCCGTTGAGCAGGTGCAGGGTGGGGCCGAACAGCAGCACGAAGATCAGCAAGCCGCTGAACAATACGATGTTGAGGTTGGACAGGCGGCGAATGCCGTTCTCCACGCCCGACACAGCGGCGATGGTCGCCACGGTGCTCATCACGATGATCACGATCAGCAGGTTGGTGTTGCTGTGCGCCATGCCGAACAGGTTTTCCAGCCCGGACGACACCTGCATCGAACCGATTCCCAGGTTGGTCACCAGGCCGAGCAAGGTGACGAACATGCCGAAACCGTCCACCGCATGGCCGGCCGCGCCTTTTACCCAGCGCTCGCCCACCAGCGGGTACAGCGCCGAACGCAAGGCCAGCGGCTGGTTATGGCGGTACGCGAAGTACGCCACGGCCAGGCCGACCAGCGCGTAGATCGCCCAGCCGTGCAGGCCCCAGTGCAGGAATGTCAGTTGCAGCGCCTGACGCGCCGCGCTGCCGCTGGCAGCCGCGCCTTCGGGCGGGTTGAAGTAGTGGTCCAGGGGCTCGGAGGCGCCGAAGTACAGCAGCGAAATGCCGATGCCCGACGAAAACAGCATGCCGGCCCAGGCGCCGTAGCTGAAGTCCGGGGTGTCGTCCTTGTTGCCCAGTTTCAATTTGCCATAGGACGAAAACGCCAGGCCGACCACAAACACCAGGTAGGCGGCGATGACCACCATGTAGTACCAGCCGAAGCTTTTTGACAGCCAGGCCTGGGCGACGCCGAGCATGCGCCCGGCCTCCTGCGGGGCGATGATCAGAATGGCGGTCAACAACAAAATCAACGCGGTGGAGGTGTAGAACACCCAACCGTTGACCCGTACCTTTTCCGGCGGGGTCTTTATAAGAGAGGCAGAACTCATGGCGCAGATGCTCCAGGCAGTGCGAGAGAGAAACACAAGGCAACGGTTATCCCGGGGCATCGATTTTTCGGCAGTCGACGGACGGGTGTTATAAAGACAGCCCGAAAATTCCTGAACCCCGCCGATGCCGTGGCTCGGGGTGTTCAAGGGTTTTGCAGGTGTCAGAGGTCGCCGTCCGCAGGTAGGAAATATCCGTAGGCAGCGACCATTTGTCGCAGAGCTTATTCTTTGTTGATTGAACGTTCAATCAAAACAAAATAGACTGGCCCTCAAGCCGACGGTCGTGGATCGCCTGTCGGCAGGCCAAAGGAGAGGTGCTACATGCCCAAGGTCGGTATGCAACCCATACGCCGCCAACAGTTGATCGAAGCCACCTTGACGGCCATCGATCAGGTTGGGATGGGAGACGCCAGCATTGCGCTGATCGCCCGTCTGGCGGGAGTCTCGAATGGCATCATCAGTCATTACTTTCAGGACAAGAACGGCCTGATCGCAGCAACCATGCGTCACCTGATGAACGCGCTGATCGAGAACGTCCAGGAACGCAGGCGTGCCCTGAACGATGACAGCCCACGGGCGCATCTTCGGGTGATCATCGAAGGCAACTTCGACGCCAGCCAGGTCAACGGCCCGGCAATGAAAACCTGGTTGGCCTTCTGGGCCTCCAGCATGCATCACCCGTCTTTGCACAGGTTGCAGCGGATCAACGATCACCGCCTGTATTCCAACCTGTGCTGCCAGTTCCGCCGTGCGATGCCGTTACCCGAGGCTCGCAGCGCAGCTCGAGGCCTGGCGGCCCTGATCGACGGTTTGTGGTTGCGCGGTGCCCTGTCGGGAGACGCTTTCGATACGGAGCAGGCGCAACGGATCGCTTACGACTACATGGATTTCCAATTGGCCAAGCAGGTGAGTTAGAGCACCTATAAACGCTCAACCCCTGAACGTCCGCCGCTCAGTGTCGCCACATTCCATGGCCCATTGTTCAGCGGGTAACGCCAACCACTTATGCACTTGCGAGGACTTTATGGCCCGTTTCGACCTGCAAAAACTCTACATTGACGGCGGCTACAGCGACGCTGGCAGCGATGCCACCTTCGAAGCCATCAACCCGGCTAACGGTGAAGTTCTCGCCCAAGTGCAACGCGCAACGTTCGATGACGTTGAACGTGCCGTGGTCAGCGCTGAAAAAGGCCAGAAGATCTGGGCCGCCATGACCGCCATGGAGCGTTCGCGCATCCTGCGCCGTGCGGTCGACATTCTGCGCGAGCGCAACGATGAGCTGGCCGCCCTGGAAACCCTGGACACCGGCAAAGCTTTCTCCGAAACCAAATACGTCGACATCGTCACCGGCGCCGACGTGCTGGAATACTACGCCGGCCTGGTGCCCGCCATCGAAGGCGAGCAGATTCCGCTGCGCGACACCTCCTTTGTCTACACCCGCCGCGAGCCGCTGGGCGTGGTCGCCGGTATCGGCGCGTGGAACTACCCGATCCAGATCGCCCTGTGGAAATCCGCACCGGCCCTGGCCGCCGGTAACGCGATGATCTTCAAGCCAAGCGAAGTCACCTCGCTGACCACCCTGAAACTGGCCGAGATCTACACCGAGGCCGGCGTTCCAGCCGGTGTGTTCAACGTCTTGACCGGCAGCGGCCGTGAAGTCGGCACCTGGTTGACCGAGCACCCGCGCATCGAGAAAGTCTCGTTCACCGGCGGCACCGATACCGGCAAGAAAGTCATGGCCAGCGCTTCGAGCTCCTCGCTCAAGGAAGTGACCATGGAACTGGGCGGCAAGTCGCCGCTGATCGTGTTCGAAGACGCCGACCTGGATCGCGCCGCCGACATCGCGATGATGGCCAACTTCTACAGCTCCGGCCAGGTCTGCACCAACGGCACTCGCGTGTTCGTGCCCAAGCACCTGCAAGCGGCGTTCGAAGCCAAGATTCTCGAACGTGTTGCGCGCATCCGTGTGGGCGACCCGCAAGACGACAACACCAACTTCGGCCCACTGGTCAGCTTCGCCCATATGGAAAGCGTGCTGGGCTACATCGCCAAGGGCAAAGAGCAAGGCGCACGCCTGCTGTGCGGCGGCAACCGCCTGACCGACGGCGAACTGGCCAAAGGCGCCTACGTGGCCCCGACCGTGTTCACCGACTGCACCGACGAGATGGTGATCGTGCGTGAAGAAATCTTCGGCCCGGTGATGAGCATCCTCACCTACGAAACCGAAGAAGAAGTGATCCGTCGCGCCAACGACACCGACTTCGGCCTGGCTGCGGGCCTGGTCACCAAGGACCTGAACCGCGCTCACCGCGTCATTCACCAGTTGGAAGCGGGTATCTGCTGGATCAACGCCTGGGGCGAGTCCGACGCCAAGATGCCGGTCGGCGGCTACAAGCAATCCGGTGTCGGCCGTGAGAACGGCATCAGCTCGCTGAACAACTTCACCCGCATCAAGTCGGTTCAGGTTGAGCTGGGCGACTACGCCTCGGTGTTCTGACCCCCCAACGAGTCTGGAATGCCCACTGTGGCGAGGGAGCTTGCTCCCGCTGGGCTGCGAAGCAGCCCCATTCCAGACCCTGCAGTTCTTTCAGACAGAACTCGAGCGCTGATTTTGCGACTGCTGCGCAGTCGAGCGGGAGCGAGCTCCCTCGCCACAAAAACAGCCTGAACCCATTTTACGAGGGTGCATTCAATGTCCCAAGAATACGACTACATCATTGTGGGTGCCGGCTCCGCCGGTAACACCCTGGCGACCCGTCTGACCGAAGACGAGGGCGTCACCGTCCTGTTGCTGGAGGCCGGTGGCCCGGACTACCGCCTCGACTTCCGTACCCAGATGCCGGCCGCCCTGGCGTTCCCGCTGCAAGGCCGCCGCTACAACTGGGCCTATGAAACCGATCCAGAGCCGCATATGGACGGGCGCCGGATGGAATGCGGTCGCGGCAAGGGCCTGGGCGGTTCTTCCCTGATCAACGGCATGTGCTACATCCGCGGCAATGCCATGGACTACGACAACTGGTCGAAGCTGCCGGGTCTGGAAGACTGGACCTACCTGGACTGCCTGCCGTACTTCCGCAAAGCCGAAACCCGTGACATCGGCCCGAACGATTGGCACGGCGGCGATGGTCCGGTCAGCGTGACCACGCCGAAAGCGGGCAACAACCCATTGTTCCACGCCATGGTCGAAGCCGGCGTGCAGGCCGGTTACCCGCGTACCGAAGACTTGAACGGCTACCAGCAGGAAGGCTTCGGCCCGATGGACCGTACCGTCACGCCGAACGGCCGTCGCGCCAGCACCGCGCGCGGTTACCTGGACACCGCCAAAAAACGTTCGACGCTGACCATCGTCACCCACGCCCTCACCGACAAAGTGTTGTTCGAAGGCAAGCGTGCGGTCGGCGTGCGTTACCTGATCGGCGCCGCCGAAGAGCGCGTTGAAGCCCGTGCGCGCAAAGAAGTACTGGTGTGCAGCGGCGCAATCGCTTCGCCGCAACTGCTGCAACGCTCCGGCGTGGGCCCGGCCAAACTGCTGGAAAGCCTCGACATCCCGGTGGTGCACGACCTGCCAGGCGTCGGCGAAAACCTGCAGGACCACCTTGAGCTGTACCTGCAATACGCCTGCACCCAGCCGGTGTCGCTGTACCCCTCGCTGCTCTGGTACAACCAGCCCGCGATCGGTGCCGAGTGGCTGTTCAACGGCACCGGTATCGGCGCCAGCAACCAATTCGAAGCGGGCGGTTTTATCCGTACCCGTGAAGAGTTCGAATGGCCGAACATCCAGTACCACTTCCTGCCGGTAGCGATTAACTACAACGGCAGCAACGGTGTGAAAGAGCACGGTTTCCAGGCGCACATGGGTTCCATGCGTTCGCCGAGCCGTGGCCGCGTGCAGTTGAAATCGAAGAACCCACGGGACTACCCGAGCATTCTCTTCAACTACATGGCCACCGAACAGGACTGGCAGGAATTTCGCGACGGCATCCGCCTGACCCGTGAAATCATGCAGCAGCCGGCGCTGGACCCGTACCGTGGCCGCGAAATCAGCCCAGGTATCGATGTGCAGACCGATGAGCAGCTCGACACGTTCATCCGCGAGCACGCCGAGACCGCGTTCCACCCGTCCTGCTCGTGCAAGATGGGCACCGACGAGATGGCGGTGGTCGATGGCGAAGGGCGCGTGCATGGCATGCAGGGTCTGCGCGTGGTCGATGCCTCGATCATGCCGATCATCACCACCGGCAACCTGAACGCACCCACGATCATGATCGCCGAGAAAATCGCCGACAAGATCCGCGGCCGCCAGCCGCTGCCGCGCAGCACCGCCGACTACTACGTGGCGGGCGATGCCCCGGTGCGTGGCAAGCCGATGCGTGAAGTGGGGCCGTTGGCGCAGTAATTAATTCACCCAGTGGCGAGCGAGCTTGCTCGCGTTGGAGTGCGCAGCGCTTCCAGAATTTTGGCGCCGCTACCCAGCCCAGCGCGAACGAGCTTGCTCGCGCTGGAGTGCGCAGCGCTTCCAGGATTTTGGGGCCGCTACCCAGCCCAGCGCGAACGAGCTTGCTCGCGCTGGAGTTCGTAGCGCTCCCAGGATTTTGGGGTCGCTACCCAGCCCAGCGCGAACGAGCTTGCTCGCGCTGGAGTGCGCAGCGCTTCCAGAATTTTGGGGCCGCTATGCAGCCCAGCGCGAGCAAGCTCCCTCGCCACAGGCGATTGCCGCTCCTTGATAGCTTCCCAGCCCGGGCCTACTCTGTTGGCCTGCCCGCGATGAGCCGCCCACAAGGAAGGCCCCATGTTCGAACACCACGCCACGCTCAAGAAACACTTCGGTGCCCTGCGCACCACCGCCCAATTCTTCTCCCTGCGTTATGTCCGCGAATCCGGCCGATACCTGTCGGTGCGCAAGAACGTCGCCGAACCGCCACACCTGAGCCATGACGAAGGCGCCATGCTCACCGTGCGTTTGAACGGCGTGGAAGCCTACGCCGCGACCTGCGATATTTCCCTTGCCGGGTTGCAAGCGGCCCTCGAGCGCGCCGAGCAGCAAGCTCGGCAGATCAAACCCCACGCGCTGCTCGACCTGCGCGAGCAACCGGTGTCGAGTGACGTTGCCGACTACCTGTCCCCCGACTTCGACCAGCCCTTCCCGTCCCTGAGCGACTGCTACCAACTGCTCGGCGATGAGTCGGCTGCGGTGCCCAAGGATGAGCGCCTGGTGAGCTGGGACGTCAGCCTCGGCCAGAACACGGTGGAACAGATCTACCTCAACAGCGCCGGCGCCGAACTGCGCCAGGCCCAGCGCTTTGTGTTCCCTGGCGTCAACGTCACCGCCTTTGATGGCAATGACAGCCAGACCCGCACCCTCGGCGGCAGCAACTTCGGCCAGCAAGGCGGGTTTGACGTAATCAGCCGCTTCGGCCTGATCGGCGCCGCACCGCGCATCGTCGACGAAGCCCTGCAACTGCTGCTGGCGCCGAACACGCCCCAAGGCCCGCGTGACCTGTTGCTGATGCCCGACCAGATGATCCTGCAGATCCACGAGTCCATCGGCCACCCGCTGGAGCTGGACCGCATCCTCGGCGACGAGCGCAACTACGCCGGCACCAGCTTTGTGAAGGCCAGCGACTTCGGCCATCTGCAATATGGCTCCAAACTGCTCAACGTGACGTTCGACCCGGACATTCCCGAACAGCTCGCCAGCTACAGCCATGACGATGACGGCACCCGCGCCAGCAAGCAGTTCCTGATCCGCGAAGGGCTGCTGCTCAAGCCGCTGGGCGGCGCGCTGTCGCAATTTCGCGCAGGGCTGGGCGGTGTGGCCAACAGCCGTGCCAGCGGCTGGAATCGCCCACCGATCGACCGCATGGCCAACCTCAATATCGAGGCCGGCGACCAGAGCCTGGCACAGCTGATCGGCGGTATCGAACACGGCATCCTGATGAGCACCAACCGCTCGTGGTCCATCGACGATGCGCGCAACAAATTCCAGTTCGGCTGCGAATGGGGCCAACTGATCGAAAACGGTGAACTCAAGGGCGTGGTCAAGAACCCCAACTACCGCGCCATTTCCGCGCAATTCTGGCGCAAGCTCAGTGCGGTGGGCGATGCCGGCACCTTCAAGGTGCTGGGCACGCCGAACTGCGGCAAAGGCGAACCCAACCAGGTGATCCGCGTCGGCCATGCTTCGCCGGCGTGTGTGTTCAGTAATGTCGACGTATTCGGGGGAGACGCCTGATGAACAACTTCAAGGCACTGGTGGACTGGCTCAAGCAGGCCATCACCGAGCAGGAACGCTTTCACATGGGCTATGCGGATGAAGCATCCGAGTTCGTGCGCTTCAACCATGCGCAGGTACGCCAGGCCGGCCAGGTGCAACAGGCCAGCCTCAACCTCAAGCTGATCAGCGACGGTCGCCATGCAGACCTTGGCATCACCCTCGCCGGTGACCCGCAACTGGACCGCCAACGCCTCGCCGCGGGCCTGCAACAGTTGCGTGAAACCTTGCCGCTGCTGCCGCCGGACCCGTACCTGTTGCTGAACCACAACGCCTGGCAAAGCCACAACGAACAACTGCGGCCACTGCCGGAACTGCCCCAGGTGCTGCAAGACATCAGCCAGGCCGCAGAAGGCGTGGACCTGGTCGGTTTCTATGCCGCAGGGCCCATCAGTCGTGGCTTTGCCAGCTCAGACGGCGCGTTCGGCTGGCACCAGGCCAATAGCTTCAACTTCGACTTCAGCCTGTTTCATGCCAATGGCGAAGCGGTAAAGGCCAGCTACGCCGGGCACACCTGGGACAGTGCCGAGTTCGCCCGGCGCGTCCAGCAGGCTCGCGACCAGCTCGAGTTCCTGGGCCGACCGTTGCATGCATTGGCGCCCGGCCAGTACCGCGCCTACCTCGCTCCGGCGGCGCTGGAAGAAATCATCGGCATCATTACCTGGGGCGGTTTTTCCGCGCAGGCCATCGCCAGCAAAGGCAGCTCGCTGCAACGTTTGTATGCCGGTGAACAACACCTGAGCCCACTGGTGACGGTGAACGAGCAGATCAGCGGTTCACTGAGCCAGGCCTTTTCCACCGAAGGCTACCCGCGCAGTGATGTCACCTTGATCAAGGCCGGCCGCGCCGACGGCCAATTGGTCAACTCGCGCAGCGCCGCCGAATATGGCCTCGGCGCCAACGGCGCCGGCAGCGACGAGTCCCCCAGCGCCTTGCAGATGGCCGCCGGCAACCTGGCCCAGGCCGATATCCTCAAGCAGTTGGGCACCGGGTTGTACATCAGCAACCTGTGGTACCTGAACTACTCCGACCTGCCGGCGGCGCGCCTGACCGGCATGACGCGCTTCGCCACGTTCTGGGTGGAAAACGGCGAGATCAAGGCACCGGTCAGCACCATGCGCTTTGATGACAGCGTGTACAGCTTGCTGGGTTCACAATTGGAAGCGTTGACCGCCGAGCGCGAACTGCTGTTGTCGCCCAGTACGTACGGCCAGCGCAATACTGCCTCCAACCTGCTGCCCGGCGCCCTGGTCAAACGCCTGACGCTTACCTTGTAAACACCGCCAACCCCTGTGGGAGCAAGCCCACTCCCACAGGGGAGGTGTGTCGATTCATGCCTCTGCTCGCGCTCCTTCCTACCGTCAATTCTGTTCTCCCCCGGCTTCGCGGGGCGGCCTGTTGTCGCCCGCAAAAAACCTCGTTATAAGGGTTAATGGCATACCGCCACGCCACAGGGATTACAGCGATGAACCAGGGAAGTTTCGTCATAGAGAAGCTGTACAAACACTACAACGTCCACGTAGAGCAGCTGGGCAACGACCCGCACAGAAAAACCGTGCTGCTGGTCAACGGCGCACTGGCCACCACGCGTTCGTTTGCCCGCACCAGCAAATGCCTGGCCGGGCATTTCAATGTGCTGCTGTTCGACCTGCCCTTCTCCGGCTATTCCCGTGAACACAACACCGACCTCGACCTGGTGACCAAGGATGACGAAGTGCAGATGCTGCGGGCGCTGGTGGAGCGCTTTGCGGTCAATCATCTGGTCTCGGCCTCGTGGGGCGGCATCTCCACGCTGCTGACCCTGGCCCATAACCCGCCGTCCATCGAAAGCTCGGTGGTGATGGCCCTGGCGCCCAATCTCAACCAGGCGATGCTTGAGTATGTGGAGCGCGTACGTGTGTTGATCGAGGCCGATGACAAATCCGCCGTCGGCCATCTGCTCAATGAGACGGTCGGCCAATACCTGTCGCCCCGCCTCAAGCGCAACAACCACCGCCACCTGTCGACCATGGCCACCACCGAGTATCGCCAGGCGCGCTTTCATATCCATCAGGTACTCGCGATGGGCGATGGCAACTACTTGCCGGCGCTCAAGCAGATTGAAACACCGGTGCACTTCCTCAACGGTGCGCTGGACAACTACACCCCCGCCGCCGATGCCCGACTGTTCAGCCAATACGTGGCGCGCAGCAGCTTCGCCGTGGCCGAACACACCGGCCATTTGCTCGACCTGGAATCACGCGAGGCGGCGCTGGCGGTGCATCGCGCCTTGCTGGATTTTCTGGTGGGCGAGCACGCCGCATTGTCGGACTTAGACGAACCCCCAGTGGGAAAAGGGGCGACGAATGGCGCATAATCGCCGACACATAGCCTGCTAACAAAAAAGGGTTCCCATGCCGAATCGTGCCCCTCTCGACGCCAAGACCGCCCGCTGGCTACCCTGGGTGGTAGCGATTGCCTTCTTCATGCAGTCGCTGGACGGAACGATCCTCAACACGGCGCTGCCGGCCATGGCCCGGGACCTGGCGGAAAACCCGTTGCGCATGCAGGGCGTGGTGATCGCCTACATGCTCACCGTCGCCTTGCTGATCCCGGCGTCGGGCTGGATCGCCGACCGGTTCGGCACCAAGAAAATCTTCTTTGGCGCCATCCTGCTGTTCAGCATCGGGTCATTGTTGTGCGCCCTGTCCAGCAGCTTGAGCATGCTGGTGGGCGCGCGGGTGGTGCAGGGCCTGGGCGGGGCGCTGATGCTGCCGGTCGGGCGGCTGGTGGTACTGCGCGCCTATCCCCGTTCCGAGCTGGTGCGGATCATGGGCTTTATCACCATTCCCGGCCTGCTCGGCCCGTTGCTCGGCCCGACCATGGGCGGCTGGATGGTGCAATACCTGACCTGGCACTGGATCTTCCTGATCAACCTGCCGGTGGGCATGATCGGCTGCTATGCCGTGTGGAAGTTCATCCCCGACCTGCGCGGCAGTGAACGCACGCGCTTCGATAGCCTGGGTTTTTTGCTGTTCGGCGCGGCGATGGTGCTGATCACCATCGCCATGGAGGGCCTGGGCGAACTGCACTTGCCGCACCTGCGGGTGATGTTGCTGCTGTTCGGTGGCCTGGCGTGCCTGGCGGCGTATTGGCTGCGCGCCGGGCATATCGATAACCCGCTGTTCTCGCCGGTACTGTTCAAGACCCGCACCTTTGCCGTGGGCATCCTCGGCAACCTGTTCGCCCGCCTGGGCAGCGGCGCCCTGCCCTTTCTGGTGCCGTTGCTGCTGCAGGTGGCGCTGGGTTATTCGCCGTCGGAAGCCGGCATGAGCATGTTGCCGCTGGCGGCGGCGGCGATGTTTGCCAAGTCCATCGCCCGGCCGTTGATCGAGCGCCTGGGTTATCGCGTAGTGCTCACCGGCAACACCCTGGCCCTGGGCGCGATGCTGGCGAGCATGGGCCTGGTCAGCGAGCAAACCCCTTATCCGCTGCTGTTGGGGATGCTGGCGGTGCTCGGGGCAATCAACTCCCTGCAATTTACCGCGATGAACACCGTCACCCTGATCGACCTCGACGACGCCCAGGCCAGCAGCGGCAACAGTTTGCTGTCGGTGGTGGCGCAACTGTCCCTGAGCCTGGGCGTGGCCTGCGCCGGTGCGCTGCTCGGCGGGTTTACCGCCGAAGCCGGCAACGATGGGGTGAACACCGTACTGGGCGCGTTCCAGCTGACCTTCCTCACGGTCGGCATCATGGCCATGCTCGCAGCGGCGATCTTCCTGCAATTGTCGCCAAAAGACGGCAAACGCGTGGTCAGCCGTGAGCACGACCTGGAGCACTAAGCGGCGTCTCGTCTAGAACTTGCAGGGAAATTCCCACGAGACTGGTACACTGCGCGACATTTTGTTTTGCAGAGCCAGTCCCGTGACCACCATCGCCACCGCTTTTAATACTTTGCCCCTGTCCGCCGCCATGCTGGCTAACCTCGACTCGCTGGGTTATGTCGAGATGACGCAGATCCAGGCGCAGAGCTTGCCGGTGATCCTCAAGGGGCTGGACCTGATCGCCCAGGCCAAGACCGGCAGCGGCAAGACCGCCGCTTTCGGCATCGGCCTGCTGAACCCGATCAACCCGCGCTACTTCGGTTGCCAGGCTCTGGTGATGTGCCCCACGCGCGAACTGGCCGACCAGGTGGCCAAGGAAATCCGCCGCCTGGCCCGCGCCGAAGACAACATCAAAGTGCTGACCCTGTGCGGCGGCGTGTCCCTCGGCCCGCAGATCGCTTCCCTTGAGCACGGCGCCCACGTGATCGTCGGCACCCCAGGCCGTATCCAGCAGCACCTGCGCAAAGGTTCGCTGGTACTCGACGGTCTGAACACGCTGATCCTCGACGAAGCCGACCGCATGCTCGACATGGGCTTCTACGACGCCATCGAAGACATCATCAGCAAGACCCCGCCACGCCGCCAGACCCTGCTGTTCTCGGCCACTTACCCTGTGAGCATCAAGCAGCTGGCCTCCAAGTTCATGCGGGCGCCGCAACAGGTGAAAGCCGAAGCATTCCACTCCGACGACCAGATCGAGCAGCGCTTCTACGAAATCTCGCCGGAAGAGCGCATGGACGCCGTGACCAAGGTGCTGGCGCATTTCCGCCCGGCCTCGTGCGTGGCGTTCTGCTTTACCAAGCAGCAAGTGCAGGAAACCGTGGATCACCTGACGGCCAAAGGCATTTCCGCCGTCGGCCTGCATGGCGACCTGGAGCAGCGTGACCGCGACCAGGTGCTGGCGATGTTCGCCAACCGCAGCACGTCGGTGCTGGTGGCCACCGATGTCGCCGCCCGTGGCCTGGACATTGACTCGCTGGACATGGTGATCAACGTCGAACTGGCCCGCGATTCGGAAATCCATATTCACCGTGTCGGCCGTACCGGTCGTGCGGGCGAGACCGGCATTGCCATCAGCCTGGTGGCGCCGTCCGAAGCACACCGTGCCCAAGCCATCGAGCAACTGCAGAAGTCGCCGTTGAACTGGGACCAGCTGGACAACCTCAAGCCGCAGAGCGGTGGCCCGCTGCTGCCGCAGATGAGCACCCTGTGCATCGCTGCAGGGCGCAAGGACAAGGTTCGCCCAGGCGACATTCTTGGCGCATTGACCGGTGAAGCCGGCGTCCCCGGCGCCCAGGTCGGCAAGATCGCGATCTTTGACTTCCAGGCATTCGTCGCCGTTGAACGCGGCATCGCCAAGCAGGCGTTGCAGCGTTTGAATGATGGCAAGATCAAAGGCCGTTCGTTGCGCGTGCGGATCCTGTAACACGGTCTCCAATGGAGTCCCCTGTGGGAGCGGGCTTGCTCGCCAAAGCAGTGTGTCAGTCACCGGATCAGTTGACTGACACATGGCTTTGGCGAGCAAGCCCGCTCCCACATTTGGCTGTATCCCAATTCAGAAATTGTATGAGGACACCGTTTTGCGCTCGACCGAAGTTGTGATCATTGGCGCCGGCGCCGCAGGCTTGATGTGCGCACTGACCGCCGCCGGGCGGGGGCGCAAGGTGATGCTGATCGACCACGCGAACAAGGCCGGCAAAAAGATCCTGATGTCCGGTGGTGGCCGCTGCAATTTCACCAACATGTACACCGAGCCTGCCAACTTCCTCTCGCACAACGCGCACTTCTGCAAGTCGGCCCTGGCGCGCTATACCCAGTGGGATTTCATCGGGCTGGTGGCCAAGCACGGCGTGCCGTACCACGAAAAGAAACTCGGCCAGCTGTTCTGCGATAACAAGTCCAGCGACATCCTCGGCATGCTGCTCGATGAATGCATCCAGACCGGCGTGAGCCTGCATCTGGACACCGCCATCCAGGAAATCACCAAGCTCGACAGCGGCTATCAGCTGCAAACCACCCTGGGTGAGCTGCGTTGCGAATCGTTGGTGATCGCCACCGGAGGGCTGTCGATTCCAACCCTCGGCGCCACCGGTTTCGGTTATCAAGTGGCCAAACAGTTCGGTCATGAACTGCTGCCGACCCGCGCGGGTTTGGTGCCGTTCACCATCACCGACCAGCTCAAGGAGCTGTGCGGCGAGCTGTCCGGCACCTCGGTGGATTGCCTGGTCAGCTGCAACGGCCAGAGCTTTCGCGAGAATATCCTGTTTACCCATCGCGGCCTGAGCGGGCCGGCGATCCTGCAAATTTCCTCTTACTGGGAACCCGGCGACACGGTGGCAATCAACCTGCTGCCCGACCACGACGCCCACACCTGGCTGCAACAGCAACAGGCCGAGCGCCCCAACAGCGAGTTGAAAACCCTGCTGGGCGAGATCTTCACCAAGAAAATGGCCAACCTGCTGGCGGACACCTGGTTCGCGTCCAAACCGATGAAACAGTACACCCATGCCGAAATCGCCGATATCGCCGAGAAGCTTGGCAACTGGCAACTGGTACCGGCGGGCACGGAAGGCTATCGCACCGCCGAGGTCACCCTGGGCGGGGTGGATACGCGCGAAGTGTCGTCCAAGACCATGGAATCGCTGAAAAGCCCTGGGTTGTACTTTATCGGTGAAGTGCTGGATGTGACCGGTCACTTGGGCGGGTTCAATTTCCAATGGGCATGGGCATCCGGGTATGCCGCCGCGCAATATGCCTGACACCGCGCGGTAAACATGTGGGAGCGGGCTTGCTCGCGAAAGCGCAGGGTCAGTCGCCGGCTATATCGACTGATCCACCGCTTTGGCGAGCAAGCCCTAATGCCGGTCAGTTAAGCGCTAAAGCAGAAAAACCTGCGACCTGTGGCGAGGGAGCTTGCTCCCGTTGGGGCGCGAAGCGGCCCCAAAAATGGGACTGCTACGCAGTCCAGCGGGAGCAAGCTCCCTCGCCACAGTGACCGGTTCTGTCTTAACTGACTGGCATTAGGGCAAGCCC
>NZ_JASLAW010000014.1 GCF_030147005.1 Pseudomonas sp. | reverse complement strand
ACTGTGGCGAGGGAGCTTGCTCCCGCTGGGGCGCGAAGCGGCCCCAAAAATGGGTTTGCTATGCAGTCCAGCGGGAGCAAGCTCCCGCGCCACAGGTCGCAGGTTGTTCTGCTTTAGCGCTTAACTGACCGGCATTAGGGCTTGCCCGATGGCGCTCCATCAGGCGCCGACAGCCACCAGGCTCAGCACCTGCTCCCCATCCACCGCAAACTGCGCCTCCAGCGCCTTGCCATAACACCACTCACTGGACAGGTCCGTCAGTAACCGCAGCCGTATCTGCCCAGCCTGCGACCACTCCACCACCTCGGCATGCTCAAAGTAAAAGCGCTTCTGCACGATGGGGTAGAGCGCCTTGAACAGGCTCTCCTTTGCCGAAAACGTCAGCGTCACCAGCAGGGCCCTTTGCTCGCGCGGCAAGGCGGCCATTCGTTGCAATTCATCCGGAGTAAGAATCTCGCCCGCCAGGCGTTCCGCCCGTTCCAGCGTCAGCAGGTTCTCCAGGTCCATCCCCAGCCCGCGCCATTGAGCCTTATGCCCGACAATCGCCGCGGCGTGCCCGCTGCTGTGGGTGATGGAGCCACTGATATGCCCTGGCCACATCGGTGCACGGTCTTCTCCAATGGCCGGAATGCACTCGAGATTATCGAGCCGTTGCAGCGCTTCGCGAGCGCACAGGCGGCCGGCGAGAAATTCCGCCTGGCGCTTGGCCACCGAGCGCTGGATGCTCGCCGGCGGCGGTACGGCGCTGCGCTGGAAATCATCCGGGTTCAATAAGGCCGGGTCGAATCGCGTGCTCAAAAAAACCGTGCCCGGCAAGGGAGCAGGCAGCGGCCAATGGGCATCGAGTGGGGTGCAGCAGGCGGGTAGGGGCATCATGCGCGACATTTTGCCGAGTTGGCGCGCCAGTGCATAGCCCGTAGCGCATGGCCCGTTGCGGTTCAAGCCGCGTTCAGAGCCTGTTCAGGGGGAGTTCAGGGGCGTTTGCGTAGTGTGGGCCTTACAGCCTAAACGCGTACGAGGTAACGATCATGACTGCGATCAAGAAGCTGATGTTGGCGTTGACCATGCTCAGTGCCACCGTTGGCGTGCAAGCCAGCGACAGCACCTTTGCCGCATTTGGCCGCGAGAAAACCAAGAAATCCAGCAACCTGATCCATCGTGTCAGCTTCGAAGAGGTGAGCGTTCAGGCCGCCCCGTGGGGCCAGTCCCTGGGCGCCTCTACCCCTCAACCGGGCTATCGCACCGGTTATGCGCACCTGTCAGGCCAATACAATGGTATTAAACTGCGCCCGCAAGACATGCAGGGCCGCTATGATATCCCCCGCTCGGACTGTTGAATCGCCTTGGAGAGCCTTATGAAATTGCTGGTGGTGGAAGATGAGGCGCTGTTGCGTCATCACCTGTTTACCCGCCTGACCGACAGCGGGCACGTCGTCGAAGCCGTGGCCAATGCCGAGGAAGCTCTGTACCAGACCGGCCAATTCAATCACGACCTGGCGATCATCGACCTGGGCCTGCCCGGCATGGGCGGCCTGGACCTGATCCGGCAACTGCGCACCCAGGCCAAGACCTTTCCCATCCTGATCCTTACCGCCCGCGGCAACTGGCAGGACAAAGTTGAAGGCCTGGCTGCCGGTGCCGACGATTATGTGGTCAAGCCGTTCCAGTTCGAAGAACTCGAGGCGCGCATGAACGCTTTGCTGCGCCGCTCCAGTGGCTTTACCCAATCGACCATTGTCGCCGGGCCCCTGCTGCTGGACCTCAATCGCAAGCAAGCCTCGCTGGACGAGCAGCCGCTGGCGCTGACCGCCTATGAGTATCGGATCCTCGAATACCTGATGCGCCATCATCAACAGGTGGTGGCGAAGGACCGCTTGATGGAACAGCTCTATCCCGATGACGATGAGCGCGACCCGAACGTCATAGAAGTGCTGGTCGGTCGCCTGCGCCGCAAGCTGGAAGGTCCGGCCGGGTTCAAACCGATCGACACCGTGCGCGGCCTGGGCTACCTGTTCAATGAGCGCTGCCGTTGATTCGCTCGCTCCGTGTGCGCTTGATGTTGGCCGCCGCCACCCTGGCGGTGCTGTTTATGCTGGGCTTGTTGCCCGCCATGCAAGGGGCTTTCAGCCTGGCGTTGCAGGATTCCATCGAGCAGCGCCTGGCGTCGGATGTCACCACCCTGATCTCTGCGGCACGGGTGGAAAATAACCGGCTGCTGATGCCGGCGCAGTTGCCCGATGAGCGTTTCAACCTGACCGACAGCCGCCTGCTCGGCTATATCTACGACCGTGAAGGCCACTTGGTGTGGCGTTCGCGGGCGACTCAGGAAGAAAATATCAACTACAAGCCGCGCTACGATGGGCGCGGCAACGAATTTGCGCGCATTCGCGAAGCCAACGGCCAGGAATTTTTCGTTTACGACGTCGAGGTCCGGTTGCTGGGCGGCAAGAGTGCGGCCTTCAGCATCGTCGCCTTGCAGCCGGTGCGCGAATACCAACTGACCCTCGAAGGCCTGCGCGAGAATCTCTACCTGGGGTTCGGCGCGGCGTTGCTGGTGCTGTTGACCTTACTGTGGCTTGGCCTGACCTGGGGCCTGCAGGCTCTGCGGCGCTTGAGCCAGGAGCTGGACCAGATCGAAGGCGGCACCCGCGAAAGCCTCAGCGAAGAGCACCCTCGGGAACTGTTGCGCCTCACCGGCTCCCTCAACCGTTTGCTGCACAGCGAGCGCGAGCAGCGTGCGCGCTACCGCGACTCCTTGGATGACCTGGCCCATAGCCTGAAAACCCCGCTGGCGGTATTGCAGGGTGTGAGCGAAGACATGGCCCAGCGCCCCGAAGAACGCAGCCAGGCCTGGGTGCTGCAATCGCAGATCGAGCGCATGAGCCAGCAGATCGGCTATCAATTGCAGCGCGCCAGCCTGCGCAAGAGCGGCCTGGTCCGCCACCAGGTGCGCCTGGAGCCGGTGCTGCAAAGCCTGTGCGACACGCTGGACAAGGTTTACCGAGACAAGCGCGTCACCGTGACCCTTGAGCTGCCGGAGGCGTGCGACGTGCCCATCGAGAAAGGCGCCCTGCTCGAGATGCTCGGTAACCTGCTGGAAAACGCCTATCGCCTATGCCTGAAGCAGGTGCGTATCAGCCTGGTGGAAAACCTGGAGGGCATCGAGTTGTGTATCGAAGACGACGGCCCGGGTGTGCCACCGGACCAGCGCGCGCGGATTCTGCAACGGGGCGAGCGGCTTGACCGCCAGCACCCAGGGCAGGGCATCGGGCTGGCGGTGGTCAAGGACATCATCGAAAGCTATCACGCGCGATTGACCTTGGGCGATTCGGCTCTGGGGGGCGCGGCGTTCAAGATTCACTTTCCGGCCTTGTGATCGCTGTGGGTGCTGCTGGCCTCTTCGCAGGCAGCTCCTACAGTTGATCGGGTTTACAAATTCGATGTGTGAATACGTTCAAATGGGGCGCTGGCTTGCCTGCGAAGAGGCCCTCCCAATACACCCCTAACTCTCCTGCGCCCGATACGCCCCCGGCGTCAACCCGGTCCACTTCTTGAACGCTCGATGAAACGCCGACGGTTCAGAGAACCCCAGCTGTTCCGCAATTTCCTGCAAAGACAAGTCCGCTCGCCCCAAGTGGTAGATGGCGATGTCGCGGCGTAACTCATCCTTCAACGCCTGAAAACTACTGCCTTCTTCACGCAGATGCCGACGCAGGGTCTGTGGGCTGATATGCAAATGCTGGGCGACGGCCTCCAGGTCCGGCCAGGGCGTGCGGTCGCGGCTGAGCAAGCGGCGCAGTTGGCTGCTCAAACTGTCGCCCTCATCCGGTCGAGACAACAAGTCGGCGGGGGAGCGCTGTAAAAAGTGCTTGAGGGTGCGTTCATCCTGCAGCAGCGGCAGGCTCAGGTAACGGCTGGGAAACACCAGGCTGCTGCTCGGCGCGTCAAATACCTGGGGGCATGGAAACAGCAGGTCGTATTCACCGGCGTGGGCCGGCCTCGGATAACTGAAGGTGACTTGATGCAGCCGAATACGCCGGCCGATCAACCAACTGCCCAGGCGATGCCAGATCACCAGCAGGCATTCACTGAGAAAGTGGTCCGGGTCCCACAAGGGCGAGTCGTCCAGGCTCAAACGAACCATGTCGCCTTCTCTTGTCAGCTGCCAGCGTGGGCCATGCGGGAAAAGTCCATAAAATAACAAGCCGCGTTCCAGAGCCTTCTCCAGCGTGCGGCAATGAATCAGCGCATGGCACATCATTGCGAAGGTGCCGCGTTTGCTCGGCCCATCGGCGAACCCCAGGTATTCATCCTCCAGCGCCAGCCAGAGCATTTGCAGCAACCGCGTAAATTGCTCCGGAGCGATGCGCGCACGGGGTTCGCTCAGCAGTTCGGGAGTGATGCCCACCTGCGTCAGCAGCCCCGAACAGTCGTAACCGGCCCGACGCGCACCTCCCAGGGCGGCGCGGGCGAAGTGGCTGGCGATGGTGCGTTCACGCATATCAGGGCCTCGTCCATGGAGTGGCGGATGGTAGTCATCACCCGACCGGGTCACAAGGCGGATATCCGCCAAATTGTAGGACGAGGCGGGGTGAGGAGGCGGAAATCCGCCATCTTAAGTCACGCCCGCCGAGCCCAGGCAAGCCGCCAGCCCTGATGGCCAAGGGCTTTCAGGGGGTTTCAGCAAAGTGGCACGCCGTTTGCGATAAGGATTACAGCGCAGGGTTGTTTCCACAGGCCTCGCAAACAACAAATCCCTCCAGTGCAGGAGGGTTCGCAATTCAAGTGTCGTGGGCAATGGCGGATATTTGCCACACGGTGCGATTGAGGAACTTTGCAATGACGACTCGTCAGCCACTCTACAAATCCCTGTATTTCCAGGTGATCGTCGCAATCGTTATCGGTATTTTGCTCGGTCACTTCTACCCGCAGACCGGTGTGGCCCTCAAGCCACTGGGTGACGGCTTTATCAAGCTGATCAAAATGGTCATCGCCCCGATCATCTTCTGCACCGTGGTCAGTGGCATCGCTGGCATGCAAAGCATGAAGTCGGTGGGTAAAACCGGCGGCTACGCGCTGCTGTATTTCGAAGTCGTCTCCACCATCGCGTTGCTGATCGGCCTGATCGTGGTCAACGTCGTGCAGCCGGGCGCCGGCATGCACATTGATGTTGCTACCCTGGACGCTTCCAAAGTCGCTGCCTACGTGACTGCCGGTAAAGACCAGAGCATCGTCGGCTTCATCCTCAATGTGATCCCTAACACCATCGTCGGCGCCTTCGCCAACGGCGACATCCTGCAAGTATTGATGTTCTCGGTGATCTTCGGTTTCGCCCTGCACCGCCTGGGTGCCTACGGCAAGCCGGTGCTGGACTTCATCGATCGTTTCGCCCACGTGATGTTCAACATCATCAACATGATCATGAAGCTCGCGCCAATCGGCGCCCTGGGCGCCATGGCATTCACCATCGGCGCTTACGGTGTGGGCTCCCTGGTGCAGTTGGGCCAGTTGATGATCTGCTTCTACATCACCTGCGTCCTGTTCGTGCTGGTGGTACTGGGCAGCATCTGCCGCGCTCATGGTTTCAGCGTGATCAAGCTGATCCGCTACATCCGTGAAGAGCTGTTGATCGTGCTGGGGACCTCGTCTTCCGAATCCGCACTGCCACGCATGCTGATCAAGATGGAGCGTCTTGGCGCGAAGAAATCCGTGGTCGGCCTGGTAATCCCAACCGGTTACTCGTTCAACCTTGACGGTACCTCGATCTACCTGACCATGGCGGCCGTGTTCATCGCTCAGGCGACCGATACCCACATGGACATCACCCACCAGATCACGCTGCTGCTGGTGCTGCTGCTGTCCTCCAAGGGCGCTGCGGGTGTGACGGGCAGTGGTTTCATCGTACTGGCTGCAACCCTGTCGGCCGTAGGCCACTTGCCGGTTGCCGGCCTGGCGCTGATCCTGGGTATCGACCGCTTCATGTCCGAAGCCCGTGCGCTGACCAACCTGGTCGGTAACGCCGTTGCCACCATCGTTGTGGCCAAGTGGGTCAAGGAGCTGGACACCGACAAGCTGCAAAGCGAGCTGGCGTCCGGCGGTACCGGTATCTCCGAAACCCGCGAGCTGGATGATCTGGGCGTAGCCGAAGGCGCTGCACCTGTCGTCAAGTAAACCGCTGATGGCGTGAACCTGCGCTACCCGCAAACGCCCCGACCTGTTCGGGGCGTTTGCATGTCTGGCCGGTAACTTTCGACTTTTTTGGTTTACATTAGGTCCATGTACCACCAAGGGCCCGGTGAAGACCTGTCTTCACAAGAGAGCCTCCTCAGCCTGAGCCAATCTGTGCGCACCGAACCGCGTGACCCCTTGCAACAGATTGCTCGCCCCTAACAACGCAATGAACAGGCGGCGTGCCCATGATTACCCTGAAACTCAACGGTCAAGACCATCAACTGGACGTCACGGAGGATATGCCGCTGCTGTGGGCGATTCGCGATGTGGCGGGCTACAACGGCACCAAGTTCGGTTGCGGCATGGGCCTGTGCGGTGCCTGCACCATCCATATCGACGGTGCGCCCGCGCGCAGTTGCATCACCCCGATCGGCGCGGTCAAAGGCCAGGCCATCAGCACCATCGACAACCTGCATACCGACCCGGTCGGCCAGGTCGTGCAGCAAGCCTGGCTGGACACCGCCGTGGCCCAGTGCGGTTATTGCCAGGGTGGGCAGATCATGTCGGCCACCGCGCTGCTGAAAACCCACCCCAACCCCAGCGACGAACAGATCGAGGAGGCAATGGTCGGCAACATCTGCCGTTGCGGCACTTACAACCGGATCAAGACCGCGATCCGTCAGGCAGCCACGCACCTGGGGGCCAAGGCATGAGCCGGTTACCCGCTGATTTCGTCCTCAACAACCTCAGCCGTCGCGGCTTTCTCAAAGGCGCGAGTGCCACGGGTGTGCTGGTGATCGCCGCCAGTTGGGGCTTGCCTGACGCTTTCGCGGCCGATGCGGTTAAACAATACGGCGGCGATGCGATGCCCAACGGGCTGATCGACGACCCCAAGGTCTACGTCAGCATCGCCACCGACGGCACGGTGACCGTGGTGTGCAACCGTTCGGAGATGGGGCAGGGCGTGCGCACCAGTCTTAGCCTGGTGGTAGCCGATGAGCTGGAGGCCGATTGGGCCAGGGTGAAGGTTCAGCAAGCGCCGGGTGACGAGGTGCGCTATGGCAACCAGGACACCGACGGCTCGCGCAGCATGCGCCATTGGTACGAGCCGATGCGGCGTTGCGGCGCCAGTGTGCGGGCGATGCTGGAGCAGGCCGCTGCCGAGCAGTGGAAGGTCCCGGTTGGCGAATGCCGCGCGCAATTGCACAAGGTGATTCACCAACCGAGCGGTCGTGAGCTGGGCTACGGCGAGTTGGCCGCCACTGCCGCTGCATTGGCCGTTCCCCCACGCGACAGTCTGCGACTCAAGCAGGCGACGGAATTTCGCTATATCGGCAAAGAAGGCGTCAAGGCCATCGATGGCGTTGATATCGTCAACGGCAGCGCAGTCTACGGTGCCGACGTGCATTTCGACGGCATGCTCTACGCCACCATCGCGCGGCCGAAAGTGTATGGCGGCAAGGTTAAATCGTTCGATGCCAGTGCGGCGTTGAAAGTCCCGGGCGTGATCAAGGTGATGGAAATCGAAAGCCGGCCGATCCCTTCCGAATTTCAGCCCCTCGGTGGCGTTGCCGTGGTGGCCAGCAATACCTGGGCGGCGATCAAAGGCCGCGACGCGCTGAACATCGTGTGGAACGACGGCGTCAACGCCGGCTACAACTCCGTCGAGTACCGCAAGACGCTGGAAACCGCCGCGCAGAACCCCGGCAAAGTGGTGCGTAACACCGGCACCCTTGACCAGGCCATGGGCGAGGCGGACAGCACGCTGGAGGCGGCCTACTACCTGCCGCACCTGGCGCAGTCGCCGATGGAGCCGATGGTCGCCGTTGCCCGTTTCGACAAGGGCCGGTGCGAAGCCTGGGCGCCGAGCCAGGCGCCGCAAGTCACCCGTGAACGCATCGCCGAGCGCCTGGGTTTGCCCTTCGATAACGTCACGGTGCATGTGACGTTGCTGGGCGGTGGTTTCGGGCGTAAATCCAAGCCGGACTTCATCATCGAAGCCGCCGTGCTGGCCAAGCAGTTTCCCGGCAAAGCCGTGCGCGTACAGTGGACCCGCGAAGACGATATCCACAATTCCTATTTTCATACCGTGTCCGCCGAATACCTCAAGGCCGGCCTGAACAAAGACGGCCTGCCCGCCGCCTGGCTGCACCGTACGGTAGCGCCGAGCATCACCGCGCTGTTCGCGCCGGGCATGAACCACGAAGCGGCGTTCGAACTGGGCATGGGCTTTACCAATATGGCCTACGCCATTCCCAATGTTCGCTTGGAAAACCCTGAGGCGTCGGCGCATACACGCGTGGGTTGGTACCGTTCGGTGTCAAACATTCCCCACGGTTTTGCGATTCAGAGTTTTGTCGATGAGCTGGCGCACAAGGCCGGCCAGGACCCGTTGCAGTACCAGCTCAAGTTGCTGGGGCCGGACCGCCAGATCGATCCCAAGACCCTGAGCGACGAGTGGAACTACGGCGAATCCCCCGAGCGTTACCCGATCGATACCGCGCGCATGCGTGGCGTACTGGAAACCGCCGCGAAAGCCGCCGGCTGGGGGCGCAAGCTGCCCAAGGGCCGTGGCCTGGGGCTGGCGGTGCACTACAGCTTCGTCACCTATGTGGCGGCAGTGATTGAGGTGGAAGTCAAAGACGACGGCACGCTGATCGTGCACAAGGCCGATATCGCCGTGGACTGCGGCCCGCAGATCAACCCGGAACGCATCCGCTCGCAGTTCGAAGGTGCGTGCGTGATGGGCCTGGGCAACGCGGTGCTGGGGGAGATCAGCTTCAAGGACGGCAAGGTCCAGCAAGACAATTTCCATATGTACGAAGTGGCGCGCATGTCCCTGGCGCCCAAGCAAATCGCCGTGCATCTGGTGACGCCGGCAGGCGAGGTGCCGTTGGGTGGTGTCGGTGAGCCCGGCGTACCGCCGATTGCGCCGGCATTGTGCAACGCCATCTTCGCGGCTACTGGCCAGCGTATCCGTAGCCTGCCGGTTCGTTATCAGTTGCAGGGTTGGCAGGAGGCGAAGGCCTGATGGACAGTGTGGATCTGAATGTCTTGCGCAGCGTGCTGGAATGGCGCCGCGCCGGGCAGCGCGTGGTGTTGTACAGCGTGGTGCAGACGTGGGGCAGCGCGCCACGTCCACCGGGGGCGATGTTGGCCTTGCGTGGCGACGGGGTGGTGATCGGCTCGGTGTCCGGCGGCTGCATCGAGGATGACTTGATCGCGCGCTTGCAGGATGGCCGTTTGCCCGACGACGGCCCACCGGTGCAGTTGGTGACCTACGGCGTCACCCGCGATGAGGCGGCGCGGTTTGGCCTGCCCTGCGGCGGCACCCTGCGCCTGACCGAGGAACGGGTGGATGACTGGGAGTGGGTCGCGCAATTGCTCGCACGCTGCGAGGATCATCAAATTGTTGCGCGGGAGCTGAACCTGGCCACTGGCAAAGTGACCCTCAGCACCGCGAGCAAGACCGATGTGGTGACGTTTGACGACCAGTGCCTGCGCGCCATCTATGGGCCGCGCTGGCGCCTGCTGTTGATCGGCGCCGGGCAACTGTCGCGCTACGTCGCGGAAATGGCGCGCTTGCTCGACTTTGAAGTGCTGATCTGCGATCCGCGTGATGAGTTTGTGTATGGCTGGGAGGAACAACACGGTCGCTTCGTGCCGGGCATGCCCGATGAAGCGGTGCTCAATATCCAGACCGACGAACGCACGGCGATTGTCTGCCTGACCCACGACCCACGTCTGGATGACATGGCCCTGCTCACGGCGTTGAATTCCAGCGCCTTCTACATTGGCGCCCTGGGTTCGCGGGTCAATACGCACAAGCGTCGGGAAAACCTTGCGGCGCTGGGCTTGTCGGCGGAGGCGATCGCACGTTTGCATGGCCCAATCGGCTTGCACATCGGCAGTCATACGCCGGCGGAAATCGCGCTGTCGCTCATGGCGGAAATCGTCGCGATCAAGAACGGCGTGGCACCTCTGCAGAAAAAGCCGATGGCGGTGGTCGCCCAGTGACAGTGACGGCGATTGTGCTGGCGGCGGGGCAGGGCAGTCGTTTCCGCGCCGAGGCGGGGGCTGATCGGGATAAGTTGCTTGCCCATTGTGTCGGCCTGGACGGCGTGACCAGGTCGGTGATCGAGCAGGTATTGGTGAGTTTGCCGAGCTGCGTGATGGAGCGCTGGGTGGTGACCTCGCCGGATCGCGAGCACGTCATTCGGTTGGCCGAAGCGCATGGTTGCAAGGTCTTGCTGCTGCAATCGGCCGGCATGGGCGACAGCATAGCGGCGGCCGTCGCGGCAAGCGGCTCGGCGCGGGGGTGGTTGGTGCTGCTGGGGGACATGCCGTTTATCCGGGCGTCGAGTATTGAGCAGGTGATCGCGCGCGTGGATGGCATCAGCGTGCCCGTGCATGCCGGTCACTATGGGCATCCCGTCGCATTCGGCGCTGCACTGGGACCGGCATTGATGGCGCTGAGCGGTGACCGCGGGGCCAAGTCTTTGTTTGTGCAGGCCACTCTGCGTGAAGTGCCGGTGGATGACCCGGGCGTTTTGTGGGATGTCGATGTGCCGCATCGGCTGAATTTCAATGCCGGGTAAAGGGGGGGCGAGCAAGCCCTGATGCAAGTCAGGCAAGAAGGAATGCTTTGTCGTGGCGAGGGGGCTTGCTCCCGCTGGGTCGCAAAGCGGCCCCAGAACATAGGACTGCTACGCAGTCCAGCGGGAGCAAGCTCCCTCGCCA
>NZ_JASLAW010000013.1 GCF_030147005.1 Pseudomonas sp. | reverse complement strand
TGGCGAGGGAGCTTGCTCCCGTTGGGGCGCGAAGCGGCCCCAAAAATGGGACTGCTACGCAGTCCAGCGGGAGCAAGCTCCCTCGCCACAGGGACCGGTTCTGTCTTAACTGACTGGCATTAGGGCTTGCCCGCGAAGGCGGTGTGTCAGGACTGATGTGCTAACTGACACACTGCCTTCGCGAACAAGCCGGCTCCCACATTCAGACTTCGGTGGTCTCAGTTTTCACCGTTTTCCTGGGAGTATCCGCCACCAGCGGAATTTCCCTGCCCTCGGCATCGAACAGCTTGCCGCCCCTGTAGTAATCGCCATCGCGCAACGCCGCCACGTCGCGAAAGCACAAACTGCGCTCAGTCCCCGCCACGAAAACCGACTGCTGGTCCGAGTTACCGGCGGTGAAATGGTTGAACGTCAGGTTCAGCAAAATCGCCATGATCGCCGACGAGCTGATACCCGAATGGAAAATGGTCGCGAACCAGCTGGGAAACTGATCGTAGAAGCTGGGTGCGGCGATGGGAATCATGCCGAAACCGATACTCGTGGCAACGATGATCAGGTTCATGTTGTTGCGGTAATCCACCTTGGACAGCGTGCGAATACCGCTGGCAGCTACCGTGCCGAACAACACAATGCCGGCACCGCCAAGCACCGAGGTGGGCACTGCGGCAATCACCCGGCCCATGAACGGCAGCAGGCCCAGCACCACCAGGAAGACGCCGCCGGTTGCCACCACAAACCGGCTTTTTACGCCGGTAACCGCGACCAGGCCGACGTTCTGGGCGAACGCACTTTGCGTGAATGAACCGAAGATCGGCGCGAACATGCTCGACAGCATGTCGGCGCGCAGGCCGTTGCCGAGGCGTTTGGAGTCGACTTTAGTGTCGATGATCTCGCCCACCGCCAGAATGTCAGCCGACGTTTCCACCAGGGTGACCATCACCACGATGCACATGGAAATGATCGCCGCCACATGAAAAGTCGGCATACCGAAGTGGAAGGGCGTGGGAAAACCGAACATCGGTCCCTGGGTGACGGCAGAGAAGTCGGCCATGCCCAGGAACACCGCGATCACGGTGCCGATCACCATCGCGAGCAAAATCGACAAGCGCGAAATGGCGGCGCTGCCGATTTTGCTCAGCAGCAACACCAGCACTAACGTCAGTGCAGCCAGGCCGACGTTCGACATGCTGCCGAAATCCGCCGCGCGGCTGTTGCCGCCCATGGCCCAGCGCGCGGCCACGGGCATCAGCGTCAGGCCGATGGTGGTAATCACGATACCGGTCACCAACGGTGGGAAAAACTTGGTAATGCGCGAGAACACCGGGGTGATCAACAAACCAATGAACGACGCGGCCATCACCGCGCCGAGAATCGCCGGCACGCCCCCTGCCCCGTCGCTGCCGACGATCGCCACCATGGTCGCCACCCCGGCGAACGACACACCCTGTACCAGCGGCAACTGACAACCGAAGAACGGCAGGCCCAGGGTTTGCAACAACGTGGCCAAGCCACCGGCAAACAATGACGCGGCGATCAACAGGCCGATATCCGCTGGCGACAACCCGGCCGCCTGGCCGACGATCAACGGTACGGCAACGATGCCGCCGTACATGGTGAGCACATGCTGCAGGCCGTAAGCCATGTTGGCGGCGACGCCTAGATTTTCATCTTCGGGCCGCTGCGGTGACGCCTTCGCAATAGTCATGGTGAGAGGTTCTCTGTTTTTGTTGTGCGCCCACTGTATGCAATGTTCAGACTGTATGTCCATATAGTTGTATACAATCTATTGAACAAGATACCCTGCCGCGGCGTTACAAAAACAATCCGGCCGTCATGAGCCAGAACGCCAAAGGACTCAGCACAATGAAAAAGGCATTGCAGGGCGCAACCGTCGCATTGACCCTCCTCGGCGGCGGGGAGGCTGTGGCAGTGGAATGGATGAATAACAGCCTGGGGTTTCGCTACGGCCAACACTTTACCAACCCGAACAACCCCGACGATTTCAGCAAGCGCATCTACAGCTTCACCCACGCCAGCGGCTACCGGTACGGCAGCAATTTTCTGAATCTCGATGTGTTTCTGTCCGACAGCAAGGACCCGCGCAAGGGCACCGACCACGGCGGCAGCGAGGTGTACGCGGTGTACCGGCATCAGCTTTACGCCTCGCGGGTGTTCGACCTGCCGCCGGGCAGCGGACTGGTCAAGGATTACGCGCTGACTCTGGGGTTTGATGCCAACCGCAACAACAACTTCGCTTCAGCCAACAAGCGCGCCCTGGTGATCGGCCCGACCTTGAAGTTCAACACCGTCGGCGTGCTCGACCTGAGCCTGCTGTACTACAAGGAAAAGAACCACACCGGCATCCCCGGCGCGAAAGAGTCGAATCACACCTTCGACGGCACCTACATGCTCAACCTGACATGGATGCGCCCGTTCGAGATCGCCAATCATGCGGCGAAATTCCAGGGGTTTATCAATTACGTAGGGGAGAAAGGCGAGGACTATCATGGCCGCGATACCGCGCCGGAAGCCCTGATGCGCACGGCGCTGATGGTGGCGGTGCGGCCGGGCAAAAGCGTCAAGCCGAACCTGTACCTCGGCGTGGGCTACGAGTACTGGCATAACAAATTCGGCGTGGACGGTGGCCGGGGTAGCCGTACGTCGACGCCGACCGTAAATCTGGAAGTGACGTTCTAACCGAAGAAGTCCGATACCTATGTGGGAGCGGACTTGCTGTGGGAGCGGACTTGCTCGGGCCAACCCAGCAGCCTGGTCGGCTGTCAGGCCGCCTTCGCAGGCAAGCCAGCTCCCACATTTTTGATCGCATTATCAGTTCAGATCAGTTGCCAGTTCAGAGCCCTCAGCCTTCGGCCGCGCCAACCAATAACCCAACACCGCCACCGGCGCGGTGGCCAGCATCACGATCACCGTAATCAACAGCGGCTCCTCGAGCATGGATGACACCACCAGGCTGGCGAGAAAGCACAAGCCCAGTTGCAGGGTGTTTTGCAGCGCCGCCGCCTTGCCGGAATTTTCCGCAAAGGGCATCAGCGCATTCGCCACCACTATCGGGTAGCTGGCACCGTTGCACAGCGCCATCAGGCAGAACGGAATCAGCAGAGTGGTGAGCGTCGGCACTGTCAGGGTCGCAACCCAATACAACGCCACCATGCTCAGGCAATAGAAGGCGAGCAGCCATGGCAGCAGGGTTTTGCCCGGCAAGCGCTGCAAGGCGCTGCGGCAACTGTAGCCGCCGACGAGAAATGCCAGGGTCGGCAACACGTAGCTGAGGCCGATGTCACTCGGGCTGTAGCCCATGCCGCCGAGAATGAACGGCGACGCGGTCAGCCAGGCAAAGAAACTGGCGGAACAGGCGGCAAAGATCATGACGTTGCCGGTAAATACCCGTGATGTGAGCAACTGTGCGTAGCCCAGGCGCACCGGCCCGTCCGTCGTGCGCTTCGGCGCGCTGCGCAGAAACACTGTCGGCAGCAGCAAGAGCACCGATACGCCCAGCAACACACCAAAAATCGCCTGCCAGCCAAAGTGATTCAACACCATCGAGCCCAGCAACGGCGCCAACGCCGGCGACAGCGACATCAGCGGCATGATGCTGGCGAACACGCGGTGAGCCTTGTCGGCCGGGTAGCGGTCAATCACCAACGCCTGCCAACTCACGGCAGCGGAACACACGCCGATCGCCTGCATAAAGCGCAACGCCCAGAGCTGCGGCGCGGTCTGCACCCAGAACATGCCCAGGCAACCCAGCATAAACAGGCTCAGCCCCATGAGCAGCACCGGCTTGCGCCCGAGGCGGTCGGACAACGGGCCCCACAGCAACTGCCCTACCGCAAAACCGGCAAGGAAAATACTCAAGCTGGCGCCCACCGCCCCAGCACCAATCTGCAGCTGCTCGCCCATGGCGCCAAACGCCGGCAAATACATGTCCATGGCGAGATAACCGAGCATGCTCAGCCCCGCCAGATACCAAGTGAAACCAAAAGAATTTTTCATTGAAGCCTTGTAGACCTTGCCATCAAACTATTTGCTGACTGGCGCCCATTATAAAGCTGACAGTTTTACTGTGAAGCGATAATAATTGGACATTCTTATCAATAATTTTGAAGGCAGCCGCCATGTGGTCCGAATACTCCCTGGATGTGGTCGATGCCGTTGCGCGCCACGGCAGCTTCAGCGCCGCCGCTCAGGAATTGCACCGCGTACCGTCGGCCATCAGCTATACGGTGCGTCAGTTGGAAGAATGGCTGGCGGTGCCGTTGTTTGTACGTCGCCACCGTGACGTTGAGCTGACGCCTGCCGGCCGGCTGTTTATCGACGAAGCCCGTGGCGTGATGAAAAAAATGCTCGGCACTCGGCGCTTGTGCCAGCAGGTGGCCAATGGCTGGAGCGGTCAACTGAAAGTGGCGGTGGATTCCATCGTCAAGCCGCAGCGCTGTCGGCAACTGGTGCTGGATTTCTATCGGCAGTTTCCCGAAGTGGAATTGCTGCTCGAGTACGAGGTGTACAACGGTGTGTGGGATGCCCTGGCTGACGAGCGCACCGACATTGTGATCGGCGCCACCAGCGCGGTACCGGTGGCCAGCCACTTCACTTTTCGTGACATGGGCTTGTTGAACTGGTTGTGCGTGGTCAGCGCCAAGCACCCTCTGGCGTCGGTAAGCGGCCTGCTCAGTGACGACCAACTGCGCCCTTTCGCGTCGTTGTGCATGACCGACACCTCACGCAACCTGCCCAAGCGGGACACCTGGACTTTGGATAACCAGCGCCGCCTGGTGGTGCCCAACTGGTCCTCGGCGCTCGATTGCCTGCGCGACGGCTTGTGCGTCGGCATGGCACCGGCCCATCAGGTACTGCCATGGATCGAGCGCGGCGAGCTGGTGGCGCTGCAACTGCACCGGCCCTTCCCGGCCAGCCCATCGTGCGTGGCCTGGGCGCAGAACAAGCTGTCCCCGGCCATGGCGTGGTTGCTGGAATACCTGGGGGATACCGAAACCCTGAACCAGGAGTGGCTCAACGGCAGCGATGGCTGAACCATCACACAGAACCCGGATTTTGTGTCGGTGTTCAATCCAGTAACCGGGTGATGGCCCGCACGATCATGTCGACTTCATTGGCATCCAGGGTCAGCGGCGGTAACAGCCGGATAACCTTGCCGCGCGTCACGTTGATCAGCAACCCGTGCTCCTGCGCCGCCCGTTGAGCGAGATCACGCCGGGGGACGGCCAGTTCGATGCCGATCATCAAGCCCCGCCCGCGAATCGCCACCACCTGCGCATGCTCGCTCAACTCCACCCGCAGCCGCGCCAGCAAACGTGCACCCTGGTGCGCGGCGTTCTGCAACAGCCCCTGCTCTTCGATAATGTCCAGCACCGTGCAGCCAACGCGACACGCCAGCGGATTACCGCCGAAGGTGCTGCCGTGGCTGCCGGGGGTAAACAGTTGGGCGACGGCGGCACGGGCCAGGCACGCGCCGATCGGCACGCCGTTGCCGAGCCCTTTGGCCAGGGTCATCACGTCGGGAACAATGCCTTCTTGCTGGAAAGCGAACCAGGTCCCGGTACGGCCGATGCCCGTTTGTATTTCATCCAGCATCATCAGCCAACCGTGGCGCGTGCAGTGGTCGCGCAAGGCGTGCAGATAGCCGGCGGGCGCGGGTAACACACCCGCCTCGCCCTGGATCGGTTCCAACAGCACGGCAGCGATGCGCGGGCCGAACTGTTGAGTGATGCGCTGCAAGGCGTCCAGATCGCCAAAACCCACCTTCAGGAAATCTCCCGGCAAGCGTTGAAAACCCAGGCGCACCGACGGCCCGTCACTGGCCGCCATGGTGCCCAGCGTGCGCCCGTGGAAGGCGTTTTCCATGACCACCACCAACGGCGCCTCAATGCCTTTTTTCCAGCCATGCAGCCGTGCGAGTTTCAGCGCCGTCTCGTTGGCTTCCGCCCCAGAATTGTTGAAAAACGCGCGGTCCAGGCCGG
>NZ_JASLAW010000124.1 GCF_030147005.1 Pseudomonas sp. | reverse complement strand
AGCGGCCATTTCAGTGATGATGTCGCTACCGCCGACCAGCTCACCGGCTACCCACAGCTGCGGGAACGTCGGCCAGTTGGCGTATTTAGGCAGGTTGGCGCGAATTTCCGGGTTCTGCAGAATATCCACGTAAGCGAACTTCTCGCCACACGCCATGATGGCCTGGGACGCTTTCGCGGAGAAACCGCACTGAGGAGCGTTCGGAGCGCCTTTCATGTAAAGCAGAATGGTGTTGTTACCAATCTGCTCTTTGATCGTTTCGATGATATCCATGGAACACCTCTGCAGGAACTTTGCGACTCACGGGTCGGCACGGTGTCGCATTGTAACGCAAAAAAGCCACAGGATGCTCAGGCGCGCCGACAGCCAACATCAAGCCGCTGCAACTTTCACGGGCACGCCATTGAGCGCCGCATTGCCCGACAGCTCGTCCAATTGCCGCTCATCGGTCAAATCATTCGCACTCGCTCCCGGCTGGCAGCTGGCGATACTCATCTGTACGCCTGGGCGACCGTGCCCCCAGCCGTGAGGCAGGCTGACCACGCCAGGCATCATGTCCGTGCTGGCGGCCACCTCGACTTCGACCATGCCGATGCGCGAACTGACGCGCACCCGCTGGCCGTCGCTCAAGTGACGGCTGGCCAGGTCAGCCGGATGCATCAGCAGTTGATGACGCGGCTTGCCCTTCACCAGTCGGTGATAGTTATGCATCCAGGAATTATTGCTGCGCACGTGGCGACGGCCAATCAGCAGCAGTTCGTCCGCCACCGGCACCGGTTGCGCCGCAAACCGCGCCAGGTCCGCCAGGATCACCGACGGTGCCGCCTGCACCTTGCCGTCGGCAGTTTTCAGGCGCGCGGCGAGGTTTGGCTGCAGCGGCCCCAGGTCCATGCCATGGGGATGATCGGCCAGCATCGCCACTGACAGCTTGTGCGCAGAGGCATCGCCGTAAGTACCGGCGCGCAATCCCAGGTCGATCATCTGCGCGGGCGGCATCGTCGGTTTGAGCACCACGCCGGTGTGCGCCGCAAACGCCTTGGCCAAACCGACGAAGATTTCCCAGTCGTGCAGCGCACCTTCAGGCTTGGGCAGGATCGCACGATTGAAACGTGTGACGTTGCGCACCGCGAACATATTGAAAGTGGTGTCGTAGTGATCATTCTCCAATGCCGAAGTGGACGGCAGGATCAAATCGGCATAGCGCGTGGTCTCGTTGATATAGAGGTCAACACTGACCATGAACTCCAACCCATCGAGCGCTTGCTCCAACTGACGACCATTAGGCGTCGACAATACCGGGTTGCCGGCCACCGTCACCAGGGCGCGAATTTGCCCTTCACCTTCGGTAAGCATTTCCTCGGCCAAGGCAGACACCGGCAGCTCACCCCCGTACTCAGGCCGCCCGGACACGCGGCTTTGCCAGCGGTTGAAATGCCCGCCCCCGGTCGAGGCCACCAAGTCCACCGCCGGCGTGGTGCACAAGGCGCCCCCAACGCGATCGAGATTGCCGGTCACCAGGTTGATCAACTGCACCAACCAATGACACAGCGTGCCGAACGCCTGGGTCGAGACGCCCATACGCCCGTAACACACCGCTTTATCCGCCGCCGCGAAGTCCCGCGCCAATTGGCGGATCTGCTCGGCCGGCACCGCGCACTGATGGCTCATGGCATCGGCGGTAAACCCGGCGATCGCCTGGCGCACGTCTTCCAGCCCCTCAGCCGGCAAATGGCTGTCGCGGGTCAAGCCCTCTGTAAACAAGGTGTTGAGCAGGCCAAACAACAAGGCCGCGTCGCCACCGGGGCGCACGAACAGGTGCTGATCGGCAATCGCCGCCGTTTCGCTGCGTCGAGGGTCGACGACCACCACTTTGCCGCCTCGGGCCTGGATGGCCCTGAGGCGCTTTTCCACATCGGGCACGGTCATGATGCTGCCATTGGAGGCCAGAGGGTTACCGCCCAGGATCAGCATGAAGTCGGTGTGGTCGATGTCCGGAATGGGCAGCAACAGACCATGGCCGTACATCAGGTGACTGGAGAGGTGATGGGGCAGTTGGTCCACCGACGTCGCGGAGTAGCGGTTACGGGTTTTCAACAGGCCAAGAAAGTAATTGCTGTGGGTCATCAGCCCGTAGTTATGCACGCTGGGATTGCCCTGATATACCGCCACCGCATTCTGTCCGTGGCGGGTTTGGATATCCGCAAGGCGTTCGGCTACCAGCGCAAACGCTTCTTCCCACGGGATTGGTTGCCATTCGCTGCCAACACGCAGCATGGGCTGGTGCAGACGGTCCGGATCATTCTGGATATCCTGCAACGCCACCGCTTTGGGACAGATATGGCCACGGCTGAATGTGTCCAGCGGGTCGCCCTTGATTGAGGTAATCGCCAGGCTGCCGTCGTCGCCTCGGGTGGTTTCCAGGCTGAGGCCGCAGATGGCTTCGCACAGGTGGCAGGCACGGTGGTGGAGAGTCTTGGTCATGGCCAGTCTCTTTTATAGGGGCTTTGCCGAACTATGGGCCGCGACCGAGCCGTGCACCAGCAAGGTTCGCGCTGTGAATCGGCGGACATAGCCCAAGGCATGGCTAAACGTGAGCAAATGTTTCGGAAACCTCCCACACACGCCTGAAACCGTTATCACCAAGCCCGAAGGCGCCGCTGCGCATTGCAAAAGGTCGCGACGCCAGTGTACAAATGGGCCGCTGCTGTCGAAAAACCGTCTTCAAAAGCGCTTCGGCGCCCTGCTTGAACACCCTTAAAAACCGTAGCCCTATTGGTAAGACGCGACATTTAATGTCAATATCGCGCCTTCCCCTATTTCGTCGCCCCGTGCGGCTTTCGCCGCAGGTCTCGCCCGTTGTCACAATAAACAAGGCTTTGAGTATCTGCGGTCTGTTGCAAAAGGTAGTTAATGATGAGCGCAAGGCACTTTCTCTCCCTGATGGATTGCACGCCCGAAGAGCTGGTCAGCGTGATCCGTCGAGGCATTGAGCTTAAAGACCTGCGTAACCGCGGCGTACTGTTTGAGCCTCTGAAAAACCGCGTGCTCGGGATGATTTTCGAGAAGTCCTCGACCCGCACCCGCTTGTCCTTCGAAGCCGGCATGATTCAACTGGGTGGCCAGGCTATCTTCCTGTCGCCGCGCGATACCCAACTGGGCCGAGGCGAGCCGATCAGCGATTGCGCCATCGTGATGTCACGCATGCTCGACGCCGTGATGATCCGTACCTTCGCCCACAGCACCTTGACCGAATTTGCCGCCAACTCGCGCGTGCCGGTGATCAACGGCCTGTCCGATGACCTGCACCCGTGTCAGTTGCTGGCCGACATGCAAACCTTCCTCGAACATCGCGGCTCCATCCAGGGCAAGACCGTGGCCTGGATCGGCGACGGCAATAATATGTGCAACAGTTATATAGAAGCCGCCATCCAGTTCGACTTCCACCTGCGTATCGCCTGCCCCGAGGGTTACGAGCCCAGCGCCGAGTTCATGGCCAAGGCCGATGGCCGTGTGCAGCTGCTGCGCGATCCGAAAGATGCGGTGGTCGGCGCACATCTGGTCAGCACAGACGTGTGGACCTCCATGGGCCAGGAAGACGAAACCGCCAAGCGCATGGCCCGGTTCGCGCCGTTCCAGGTGACCCGCGCCCTGCTCGACCTGGCCGCGCCGGACGTGCTGTTCATGCACTGCCTGCCCGCCCACCGCGGCGAAGAAATCAGCCTCGATCTGCTCGACGACCCACGCTCGGTCGCCTGGGACCAGGCCGAGAACCGCCTGCATGCGCAAAAGGCCCTGCTCGAATTTCTCGTGCCACCTTCGTACCACCACGCATGAGCCAGCCATTACTGCTGAGTTTGCGCAATCTGGCATGCGGCTATCAAGATCAACGGGTGGTGCAGAACCTCAATCTGCACCTTAACGCGGGCGATATCGGTTGCCTGCTGGGCTCCTCGGGCTGCGGGAAGACCACCACCTTGCGCGCAATTGCCGGGTTCGAGCCGGTCCACGAAGGCGAAATCAGCCTGGCGGGCGAAGTGATCTCCAGTGCCGGTTTCACACTGGCACCGGAGAAACGTCGGATCGGCATGGTGTTCCAGGATTACGCGTTGTTTCCCCACCTGAGCGTGGCCGACAACATCGGCTTCGGTATCCGCAAGCACCCGCACAAAGATCGTGTGGTCGCCGAGTTGCTGGAGTTGGTCAACCTCAAAGACTTGGGCAAACGCTTCCCCCACGAGCTTTCCGGTGGTCAGCAACAACGCGTCGCCCTCGCCCGCGCCTTGGCGCCGGAACCGCAACTGCTGTTGCTGGACGAACCCTTTTCCAACCTGGATGGCGAACTGCGGCGCAAACTCAGCCATGAAGTGCGCGACATCCTCAAGGCGCGCGGCACCAGCGCGATCCTGGTCACCCATGACCAGGAAGAAGCCTTCGCCGTCAGCGACCACGTGGGCGTTTTCAAAGAAGGCCGCCTTGAGCAATGGGACACGCCCTACAACCTCTATCACGAACCGCAGACGCCTTATGTCGCCAGCTTTATCGGCCAGGGCTATTTCATCCGCGGCCAGTTGAGTTCGCCCGAGTCCGTCAGCACTGAGCTGGGCGAGTTGCGTGGCAACCGGGCCTACGCCTGGCCGACCGGTGGCGCGGTGGATGTGCTGCTGCGCCCGGATGACATCGTCTACGCGCCGGACAGTGCGCTGAGAGCGCGGATTGTCGGCAAGACCTTTCTCGGCGCGTCCACGCTGTACCGCCTGCAATTACCGACGGGCGCGCAGCTGGAGTCGATTTTTCCAAGCCATGTCGATCAGCAAATGGGGGCGGATGTGGGAATCAAGGTAGCGGCTGAACACCTGGTGTTGTTCCAGGCGTAAACGGCTCAACCCTTGGCGTCAGGCTCGGCCAATCGGCGCGAAGATGGCTTGGGTATGTTCAGCCAACACAGCGGCCGGCAACTCAACTTCCAACCCCCTGCGGCCGGCGCTGACGAAAATCGTCGCAAACGGCTGCGCGGTCACATCGATAAACGTGCGCAAGCGCTTCTTTTGCCCCAAGGGGCTGATACCGCCCAGTAGATACCCGGTGGAACGCTGCGCCGCCGCCGGGTCGGCCATTTCGACTTTCTTGACGCCTGCCGCATGAGCCAAGGCTTTCAGGTCCAGACTTCCGACGACCGGCACCACTGCCACGAGCAATTGGCCTTTCTCACTGCTGGCCAGCAATGTCTTGAACACCCGCGCCGGGTCGAGGCCCAATTTTTCCGCAGCCTCCAGACCATATGAAGCCGCCTTCGGATCATGTTCATAACTATGAATACGATGTTCGGCGCGAACTTTTTTCAACAGGTCCAGGGCAGGGGTCATGTGGGCTCCAAGAGTGCAAACTGACGGCCAATTCTAGGCCAAGCGCGCCTAAAACGCTCTAGTACAGTCATCCACGCGCACAGTTCGCGCGCCTCTTGCATGATCATTCACAGCACCAATAGTTAGGAAATGACCAATGGTTCACTTTCGACCTTTGACAGCGGTCATTCTTGTCTATATTTTTTCGTTTCCGAATACTGTAGGAATAGCCCTAAGTACTCGAGCAGTAAGCCGTGGCGCAGGATGGGGATCCTCGTCACGGTGAAAATCGCGCAACCGCCCGTTGAGGCAGTGCGCCAGACAAGAACAACAACTGAGGTTTTCCATGACAACTGCTCTTCAACAGCCTTCACTTTCGAGCCAATGCATGGCCGAATTCCTCGGCACTGCGCTGCTGATCTTCTTCGGTACCGGGTGCGTTGCTGCGCTCAAGGTCGCGGGTGCGAGCTTTGGCTTGTGGGAAATCAGCATTATCTGGGGAGTCGGCGTAAGCATGGCGATCTACCTGAGTGCCGGTATTTCCGGAGCTCACCTCAATCCGGCGGTGAGTATCGCCCTGTGTATTTTCGCCGATTTCGAAAAACGCAAACTGCCCTTCTACATCCTCGCCCAAATCGCCGGTGCCTTCTGCTCCGCCGCGTTGGTGTACACGCTCTACAGCAATCTTTTTTTCGATTACGAACAAACCCACCACATGGTGCGCGGCTCTCAGGCCAGCCTGGAATTGGCCTCGGTGTTCTCCACCTACCCCCATGCATTGCTGAGCACGGCCCAGGCGTTCCTGGTGGAAATGGTCATCACCGCGATCCTGATGGGCGTGATCATGGCCCTGACAGACGACAACAATGGCCTGCCACGCGGTCCATTGGCCCCCCTGCTGATCGGCCTGTTGATCGCCGTAATCGGCAGCGCCATGGGCCCGTTGACCGGCTTCGCGATGAACCCGGCGCGGGATTTCGGGCCCAAGCTGATGACCTTTTTCGCGGGCTGGGGTGAAATGGCCTTTACTGGCGGTCGCGACATTCCCTACTTCCTGGTACCAATTTTCGCACCGATTGTCGGCGCATGCCTCGGTGCTGCAGCGTATCGCGGGCTGATTGCCCGTCATCTGCCAAGCGCCGCACCTGCTATAGCTGAAACAACTGACACGGCTGTCAACGGCAAGACTCGTATTTCCTGAAAGCGCCGGCCAGGGTCCCTGCCCTTCGTGGCCCCGGCTGATTTCCGACTTCCTTATTTCGTCCAAGGCAATTGACATGACCGACCTTCAGAATAAGAACTACATCATTGCCCTTGATCAGGGCACCACCAGCTCCCGGGCAATCATCTTCGATCGTGACGCCAACGTGGTGTGCACGGCGCAGCGTGAGTTCGTCCAGCATTACCCGCAAGCGGGCTGGGTCGAGCATGACCCGATGGAAATCTTCGCCACCCAGAGCGCAGTGATGGTGGAGGCGCTGGCTCAGGCCGGCCTGCACCACGATCAGGTCGCCGCCATCGGCATCACCAATCAGCGCGAAACCACGGTGGTGTGGGACAAGGTCACCGGTCGCCCGATCTACAACGCCATCGTCTGGCAATGCCGGCGCAGCACCGAGATCTGCCAACAGCTCAAGCGCGACGGCCATGAGCAATACATCAGCGACACCACTGGCCTGGTCACAGACCCCTACTTCTCCGGCACCAAACTCAAGTGGATCCTCGACAACGTCGAAGGCAGCCGCGAGCGTGCGCGCAACGGCGAATTGCTGTTCGGCACCGTCGACAGTTGGCTGATCTGGAAATTTACCGGCGGCAAGACCCACGTCACCGACTACACCAACGCATCGCGCACCATGCTCTTCAACATCCACGCTCTGGAGTGGGATGCGAAGATGCTCGAGATTCTGGACATTCCACGGGAAATGCTGCCGGAAGTTAAGTCGTCG
>NZ_JASLAW010000248.1 GCF_030147005.1 Pseudomonas sp. | reverse complement strand
GCGACCTGTGGCGAGGGAGCTTGCTCCCGTTGGGGCGCGAAGCGGCCCCAAAAATGGGACTGCTACGCAGTCCAGCGGGAGCAAGCTCCCTCGCCACAGGGACCGGTTCTGTCTTAACTGACTGGCATTAGGGCTTGCCCCGATTGCAGTATGTCAGTCAGCTTGTCTGTATCTGACCTACCGCTATCGAGGGCAATCCCCCTCCCACCTGTGAATCGATGTCTACAGCGCGATGCCGGCCTTGACTCGATATTGATTGCGTACCGGCGTCGCATATTGCACCACCAGGTAGGGGCGGTGTTCGGACGGGCATTCGTACAAGCGCCGTTCCCACTCAGTTTCTGCCTTGGCCAGCTCATCGGCCGGGAATACTTCTTCGGCCTTGGGTACATCCAGTTGCGGGTCGGCGTCGTTCCACTGGGCATACGCCAGGTAGTGCACCGGGAACAACCGATAACCCCCCAGAATCTGCCGGTCCATTTCAGCAGCCAGCAGCTTCGTGTCTTCGAAGCGCTCGGTAATCGGCGGCGCGAAGTTCACGTGCACCCGGCCTTTGTAACCGGTGATGCCCAGCGCGATGCTCACGTCATCCTCGCCCGGCGCCTTGCTGTAGGTGCCGGTGGTGGCACGGATATACAGTTCACGGGCCTTGGCGGCGTCGCACGGATCATACTCGTAGCTGATCGACACCGGCGTCAGGTTCAACGACCGGATGACTTCGGCGAACGGCTCGTCCTTGCGGCTGACGTGGAACATCTTGAGGATCGCCGATTCGGTGCGATCATCCCCATCCTTTGCCCGGCCTTCGGCCTGGGCGATCCAGATCGACTGACAGTCGTTGCGAATCGAATGGTTGATATAGGCCGACAGCAGATGGTAAGCCGCCATCTTTTCCTTTCGCCCGGTGATCGAGCGGTGCACGATGAAGCTCTTGTTCAAGCGCATCAGGTCGCTGACAAACGGCTTTTGCAGCAGATTGTCGCCGATGGCGATACGCGGCGTCGGCAGGCCGGCATGGTATACGGCATAGTTGACGAAAGCCGGGTCCATCACGATGTCGCGGTGGTTGGCCAGAAACAGGTAGGCGGTGCCGGATTTCAGTTGCTCGACGCCGGTATAGGTTACGCCGTCAGTCGCGCGGTCGATGGTATGGTCGACGTAATACTCGACTTTATCCTGCAGCGTCGCCACGGTAGTGACGCCGGCGAATTCACGGCGCAGTTTGCGCGCGATCATCGGCTTGAGCAGCCAGCCCAGCGCGCCGGCAAAGCGCGGGAAGCGGAAGTGGGTCAGGATGTCCAGAAAGGCCTTGTCACTGAACAGCCGTTCCAGTACTGCCGGGACTTCGCTGTCGTTGTAAGGTCGGATGGTATCGAATTCGCCCATCATGCTCTCTTGTTAGAAACGGCTAGGGTAAGTAGAGGAAATACCAGGGGGCGGTCCAGGTAATGGGCCTGGCCGATAATAGCCCTGTAAATAGACCGGCGATTATACGCACAAGTCACTCGGGAGGCTGCGATGCTGGAAACTGCACTGTACGATTGTCCTTATTGTGGTGAACCGGTCGAAACGACGGTGGATTTGTCCGGCGGTGATCAGGTTTATATAGAAGACTGCCAGGTGTGTTGCAGACCGATAACTTTCAACCTGCAGGTCCATGATGAAGAGTGGATGCTCGAAACCCGCAGCGAGAACGACTGACAGGTACCTCCATGCAGCGAATCTACGAACCGGAAAACCTCATGGAAGGCGAGCTGCTGCAACAGATGCTTGCCAGCGAAGGTATCGAGGCGCACCTGGTGGGGCGCCATTTGCTCGGCGGCACGGGTGAACTGCCGATCTTCGGCTTGCTGGGACTGGAGGTCGATAATGATCAAGCCGCCTACGCTCGCGAACTCATAACCGCTTATAACGACGCGCAGCCCTTGCCGTTTGATGAACCCGACGGCTTTCCCGACGTATTGGTCTGTTAGGCTGTCGGTCGGTTTATCCCAAGAGTCATGTTGCCCCATGTGTGGACGTTATGCCCTGTTTCGCTGGAACCCCGCTTTTGCTGCCTTGCCGGGATTCCCGGCCGACCAGCAGGCCCAGTGGAATATTTCTCCCAATGATTCGGTGCTGATCCAGCGCGCCATCGACGGCCAGCTCACCCTGGCGCGCGCGCGTTGGGGCCTGACGCCGCCCTGGCTCACCGACCTGTCCCGCACGCCGGCCCATGCCCGCGCCGAAACCCTGGCCGAGCAACCGATGTTTCGCGAAGCATTCCGCCAGCGCCGTTGCCTGCTGCCGGCCAACGGGTTTTACGAATGGCGCGGCACCCAGCGCAAACGCCCGTACTGGCTGACGCCGGGGGAAGGCTCCACATTGTTTTTCGCGGCGATTTGGGAAGCGTACCCGGTGCAGGAGCAGGTGTGGTTGAGTACGGCGGTGGTCACTCAAGCCGCGCAGGCTCAGCGTCGACCGTTGATTCTGGATGAGGCGGGGCAGGCCGCTTGGCTGGATCCCGAGACGCCGCTGCCTGTGCTGCAAAGCCTCTTGGCCAGTGAGCCCGCTTCGTTGCGCGAGCGGGTTCTGGCCAATATGGTCAATGATCCCAAGCTCAATGGGCCGGAATGCCTGACTCCGGCTTGATCCTGAGCGTCTCTGCCGACACGTGAGATGTGTCCGAAATACAGCGGTTAAACGTCCGATGTATCTGGCGCTGATACAAATGTCCGCCTACGATACGCGCCATGTTTCCAGGGAGCGTGTTCATGAAGAAGTCATTGGCGGTAAGCGGGTTGGTCGCAGCGATGTTGCTGGCCGGGTGTCAGTCAGTCAACACCACCAGCGGCGGCGCCGTTGGGGTTGAGCGCAAGCAGTACATGTTCAGCATGCTGTCGAGCCAGGAAGTCGACCAGATGTACGCCCAGTCTTATCAGCAGACCCTGGGCGAAGCCAGCGGCAAAGGTGTTCTGGACAAGACCAGCGCCAATGCCAAGCGCGTGCAGGCCATTGCCAATCGCCTGATCGCCCAGGCCCCCAACTTCCGCCCGGATGCGGCGCAATGGAAGTGGGAGGTGAACCTGATCAAGAGTGATGAGATGAACGCCAACTGCGGGCCTGGCGGCAAGATCCTGGTGTACAGCGCGTTGATCGACAATCTCAAGCTGACGGATGACGAACTGGCCGCCGTGATGGGCCATGAAATCGCCCACGCCTTGCGTGAGCACGGCCGCGAAGCCATGTCCAAGGCCTACGGCATCGAGATGGCCAAGCAGGGCGCCGGTGCGTTGTTTGGCCTGGGCCAGGACAGCCTGGCGCTGGCCGATACCGTGGCCAACTACGGCATGACCTTGCCCAACAGCCGCAGCAATGAAAACGAAGCCGACCTGATCGGCCTGGAACTGGCCGCCCGCGCCGGCTACAACCCGAACGCGGCTATCACGTTGTGGAACAAAATGGCCAAGGCTTCGGAAGGTGCACCGCCGGAATTCATGAGCACGCACCCGGCTTCAGACAGCCGGATCAGCTCGTTGCAGGCGGCGATTCCGAAGGTGATGCCGCTCTATCAGCAGTCTAAAAAGTCCTGATATCTCAGGCCTGACAACGCTGTAAATGTGGGAGCGGGCTTGCTCGCGAACGCGGTGGTTCAGTCATGGATGTATTGGCTGACCCTCCGTATTCGCGAGCAAGCCCGCTCCCACATTTTTTAATCGGGTTACACCCAGCCGCTGCTCTGCATGGCCTTGTACACCGCCACAATCGCCAGGATGAAAAACGCTGTCGCCGCCAGCCGACGAATCAACGTCAAGGGCAGTTTGTCCGCCGCAAAATTCCCCGCCAGAACCACCGGCACGTTGGCAATCAGCATGCCCAAGGTGGTGCCGATAATCACCAGCCACAACTCCGGATACTGCGCTGCGAGCATCACCGTGGCTATCTGGGTCTTGTCGCCGATTTCCGCGAGGAAGAACGCGATCAGCGTGGTCAGGAACGGGCCGAACTTGCGCGTAGTGCCGGCTTCGTCATCGTCGAGCTTGTCCGGCACCAGGGTCCAAAGTGCTGTGGCGCAGAAGCTCGCCGCGAGTATCCAATGCAGCACCGCGTCCGAGAAGAAGCTTCCGAACCAGGCTCCTACTGCACCGGCAGCCGCATGGTTGGCCAGGGTCGCGGCGACGATGCCGGCGATGATGGGCCAGGGCTTGCGAAAGCGAGCGGCGAGAATAAGCGCGAGCAGTTGCGTCTTGTCGCCGATTTCGGCGAGGGCAACGATTGCGGTAGGGACGAGCAGTGAATCCAGCATCAGGTAGGTTTCCAGGGGCGGGTCGACACGGCTATGACACGTACAGCCTTCCCGCCCCGGGTAAGGTGTGCGTGTCATAGGTCTTGTCAAACCCCGGTCCGTCTGTGCGGACTCCTGGGTCGCATACGCCATGGTCTGCTGACCAAGTATGTTGACGTATGCCGGAAGAGCGCGAGGCTCGTGGGAGACTACTCCCCTAGGACGGAGCGGATTCTGCCTAGGCAAAACCCATTCGGCAAGCCTTCTTTTTCAAACGCCCGTCAGGGGCGCTTGGCCCGGTAGATGCGAAAACCATTGCCTTCTGCTTTGATGGCGCAGATGCCTAAATGCTCTTCTATCAGTGGCTGATACTTCAGGAAGCTGTTGGCGACCAGGCGCAGTTCGCCGCCTTTTGCCAGATGTTTGGCAGCTTTTCGCAGCAGGTTTTCCGTAGCGAAATAATCCGTGTGCACACCGACATGGAATGGCGGGTTGCTCAAAATCGCGTTCAACCCCATCGGCGCGGCGTCGATGCCGTCACCGGTCAACACTTCGGCTTCCAGGCCATTGGCAGCCAGGGTCAGACGACTGCTGGCGGCGGCGAAGGCATCCACATCAAGCATCGTTACGGTGTTATGCGGGTAGCGACGTTTTACCGCTGCTCCCAATACGCCAGCGCCGCAACCAAAATCGAGCAAATGCCCGCTGGGCAGCTTGTCCAGATGATCGAGCAACAATTCGGTGCCACGGTCCAGGCGACCATGGCTGAACACGCCCGGCAGGCTCACCACCTTGAGCGGCCCATCGGCCAGCGGTACGTCGAAGGTCTGCGCCAGGCTATCGAGTTCGAGCGCTTGTGGCGCGTTGCTCACCGTGACCTGCCAGAGCTGACAATGCCGCGCGTTATCCAGCTTGCGCGGTTTGCCGAAAGGAATCATCTGCTTGGCGGCGCTTTCGATGCCGGCTTTTTTCTCGCCCACCAGGAACACCTCTGCACCGGGCAGGCGCGACGCCACAGCGTTGAGCAGGTAGTCGGTGAGGTCTTTGGACTTGGGCAGGAAAATCACCGCCGCATCAAATGCGCGCTCTGGCACATTCACGCCGAACTGGCTGCGCTCTGGAAAACGCGCCTCCAACGCCGCCTGATCGCCGGCATGCCAGCTCCAGCCGTGGGCGTTGGGCAGGCGGCCGAGCAAATCGTCGGCAGGCAAACCGACCAGCAGCAGGTTGCCTTGAAAAAGTTCGGCCTGGCGAAGCAGTACTTCACTGCGCGGATCCATGGTCTGCTCCTTGAAAAGGGGCGCAGTTTATCAACTGACGACGCGCAGCGGGGTGCCGTTGAAAAAGCCCAAGGCGTTTTCGCTCAATTGCCCGACGATTCGTTGCCGGGCTTCTCGGCTGCCCCAGGCGTTATGGGGCGTGACGATCAGTCGAGGGATGTCGCCGGCCAGCAGTGGGTTGCCATTCAGCGGTGGCTCGACGCTCAACACATCGGTGGCCGCACCGCCCAAATGACCGCTGCGCAGGGCCTCTGCCAGCGCCTGTTCATTGATCAAGCCACCGCGTGCGGTATTGACGACAAACGCGCCGGGCTTGAGCAGCGCCAGTTCGCGGGCGCCGATAAAGTTGCGGGTGTGCTCGTTGAGCGGGCAATGCAAGGTCAGCGCGTCGACCTGCGCCAACAGTTCATCCAGTGGTACGCGGTCGGCGCGTGCAGGCCGCCCGGGAATCGCGCCCAGCACCACGCGCATGCCGAAGGCTTCGGCCAGACGTGCCACGGCACTGCCCAGTTCGCCATGGCCGAGCAGGCCCAGGGTTTTGCCTTCCAGCTCGACAATGGGGTGATCCAGCAGGCAGAACTGCTTGGCCTGCTGCCATTTGCCTGCGGCGACGTCTCGCTGGTAGTCCTTCAGGCGCGTCGCCAGATTGAGCAACAGCATGATCGTATGTTGCGCCACCGAAGGCGTGCCGTAACCCTGGCAATTGCTCACGGTAATGCCCTGGGCGCGGGCGGTTTCAAGGTCGATGTTGTTAGTGCCGGTGGCCGAAACCAGGATCAGCTTGAGTTCAGGGCAGGCCGCCAGGGTTTCGGCGCTGAGCGGGACTTTATTACTGATGGCGACTTGAGCGCCCTGCAAGCGTTCGAGCACATTCTGCGGCGTGGTCTGCTCGAACAGCTGCAGCTCGTTGAAGCAGTCGCGCAACCCGCTGAGGTCGAGGTCGCCGAGGTCCAGGGAAGGGTGATCGAGGAAGACGGCGCGGCGATTGTTCATTATCAACTGTACCTTTTGCGGCGAGGTTCGAAGGCGTAATCTGCTGAGCCTATCAGATGAAATAATCCGTTACTTAATGGAGTGAGCATGTACGTCGCCGAGTTTTTGACCGTAGCCTTGATTCACTTGTTGGCGGTGGCCAGCCCCGGGCCGGACTTCGCCGTGGTGGTGCGCGAGAGCGTGACCCACGGGCGCCGCGCCGGCACATGGACGGCCCTGGGTGTCGGCACGGCGATTTTCGTGCATGTAGGTTATTCGTTGCTGGGCATCGGCTTGATCGTGTCCCAGTCCATCGTGTTGTTCAACGCATTGAAATGGGCAGCGGCGGCGTACCTGCTGTATATCGGCTTCAAGGCTTTGCGCGCCCAGCCGGCCAAGCCCGCAGCCGAAGGCGAGTTGCACCGCGAGGTGGGCGAGCGCACACCTCGCGGCGCGTTTACCGCAGGCTTTGTAACCAACGGCCTGAACCCCAAGGCGACGCTGTTCTTCCTCTCGCTGTTCACCGTGGTGATCAACCCCCACACGCCGCTGGCGGTACAGGCCGGTTACGGTGTTTACCTCGCGGTGGCGACGGCGCTGTGGTTCTGCCTGGTGGCGATGCTGTTCAGCCAGCAGCGTGTACGCGCCGGGTTTGCGCGCATGGGGCATTGGTTTGATCGGACCATGGGCGCGGTGTTGATTGCGATTGGGGTGAAGCTGGCGTTTACCAGCATGAGGTGAGTCGAGTTCTCTTACGATAGGTTCAAGGTGGAATAGGGGGTTGTCCTTGGCGCAATCAACGGCCTCGACAACCGAACTCGGCAGGGCGGACATCCTCACTTCCATACCGGGAACTCAACTTCGCGTAAGGGGTGAAAACTGCTCGGCAAGGGTTTCGTGAGCCCCTCACTTGTAGTCTTTTCCCGGTACATTCGCCCGTTAGCACCCACCACTTGATAGTCATACGCCGGCAGTGCATTACCCCATTCGTCCACAATGAGGTACTGGCCGAAACCAGGTCTGTCAGGGGAGGGAATCCACTCAGGTAATAGTCGTGGGCGACGGTCAGGACATTTGTGGTATTGCCAAACCGATAAACATTCGCGGGCGCGTCCTATGCGCAGGCTTTGTAGCTTCCAGAAGTCTGGTTGCGATTGGCCGTCAGCCACCACACTGCCGTCGGGATAGGTGAATTTAGTGTGATTACCTTCTTTTTTTTCCTTTGGCCCCGCCGAGTAAACTACGAACTCGGAATGTACGACCGGTTCGAAATATACTTGCCGCGCCTGTAATGCTTGGTAACGAAGGTAGATGCTGTCCTCGCCGGCTAAGCCCACAGTTTTTTTGTACGACCCCAAAAACTCTTCATCGACCCAAGGGTAGTAATCTTTCTTGATGGTCAGATCACCATCAACCTTGAAATCAGCTCCTCCCCGTGGTGAGTTGTTGTAGTCAAATATCACGACCACACCGCCGCCTCCCCCAGAGGTCACGTTCTCGCCAAACTGCGTCGGATCGGCATAAACCACACCAAAGGTC
>NZ_JASLAW010000246.1 GCF_030147005.1 Pseudomonas sp. | reverse complement strand
TGGAACGGGTACAACACAGCCTTACGCTGCGCCAACTGCCCTACAGTTTGCTGAAACTGGAAATTACGGAAGGCATCGTGATCCAGAACCTGGATGACACGGTGATGAAGATGCGTCGCCTGAAAAAACTCGGGGTGAGCTTTGCGATGGATGACTTTGGCACCGGTTACTCATCCCTGACCTACCTCAAGCGCTTGCCGGTTGACGCGCTGAAAATCGACCAGTCGTTTGTGCGCGACGCGACTCACGATCCCAACGACGCTGAGATCATCCGCGCTATTGTCGCCATGGCCCGCAGTTTGAATCTGGAAGTGATTGCCGAAGGCGTGGAGACCATGGAACAGCTGGCGTTTCTGCAGAAGCTCGGCTGCCATTTGTATCAGGGGTATTTGCATAGTCGGCCATTGCCGATAGAGGGGTTCAGGCAGTTACTGGAATAGGTGTTTTTGCAGCGCAGAACTGAAAAAAATGCAGCCTGGGTTATCCCTGCCCAGGTGCATCACGGTCAAATCAATGCCACGGCTTGACCATGCGTGGGAGTTCGCCCCTGTCTTCCCCATAACTCTTCGCGGCCATTGATGACGGCCACCGAATGCCCGGTGCGGTTGCACATGCCTATCTGACCTCGGGCAAGCTCACCCACCGGCACTCTCTTCATGTGGTTTTTCAACCCGAGGCGCAGAAAGCCTTCTCCCGGGCCGCGTTCATCCTCCCCGTTGTTCAGGCTACGAATCGCCTCCCGATAATTCCGGCCGGCCGTACCATCGTTGTTTTCCATTTGTGCACGTTTGGCGCTGACGGAAAACAGGAACTGCGCATCCTTGAGCATGCCTTTGTCGGGCCCGTAGAATTTGGCGCCCTGGATACCCTCGGCCAATTCTCGGTCGGTCAACGTAAGCCGAAAGCCATCACGCATGACCACGTGATAACCGTCGTTGATCCTGGCCACCTCCTTGAAAATATCCGTGGGGCTTTGTCCGAATCGATACATCGCAGCCTTGATGGCCGACACCGTCACGCAGTTGCCATCCGGGCCCTGACGAAAGCCACTCCAGATATTCTCGGGCTTCGCACCGCTGCGCTTGTCCGACAAACCCGGAATGTTCGCTGCGGCATGAGGTTTGGGTAACTCCAGTTGGGGTGTTACCTGCGGAACATCAGGCGACGGTAACGGAACAGCGTCAGGAATATTCCTTTCTTTTTTATCATCTACCAGAGAGAACAACTGTGTAACAAACGAAGTGAACAACGCCACGACTGCATTGATCGCGTGCGTGTCATTCCCGACACTCACCGAACTTCTCGAGATATTACGATACGCCATATCAGGAATTGCCCTGCCCGACTCGCGACTGACACGGGACTCAATAGCATGTTCGTTACTTGCACTAAGTGCATCGATCGACATTAACCGCCTTACATCAATTAACCGAGCGATATTATTAATTGGATAGAATGACATAGCGTTCTCCACAGACAGGCACTCCCTCGAAATACCCTTTCGAAAAAATGCCTGCACTTATAAAAAAATGAAACGCGACGGTTGTTTTAAAACCTGGAACTTAGCCGATGATTAAAGCGCCCATGCCTGCCGGCAGGTCGGTCTTCGACGGGGCCTGGACTGGTCAGATCTTGAGTGGGAGCGTCGGGAAATGGCGTTGGCTGGTTATCTGGCAAGACCGCAGGCTGAGACCTGGTATCCACTGGCATGTTCGGCCTTGGAAAATTGCCAGGTAGCAGGGGTGCTTGGGGCCTTGCATCCGGCAGTACGGCTGGCTGGGGCCGGATATCCGTAGAAACCCATGGTTTCGGCAGTCGGTCCGGCAACACTGTTCCGTCTGGGCAGTGGCAATGACTGAGGACCACGTTCACGTTGACGTTTGTCTTGGGGTCATTGTTTACGCTTGTCTCGGGCCTGGGCACCGTTGGCGAGAATGGCATGGGGCGCAGTTTCTTCCCGTCAGGCACATTGACCGGAACGTCACCGGGTTGCGGCAGCACCGTCAGCTTGGGCGCATCCGGCTTGACCAGCGCCTTGGGGGCATCCGGCACCGCCGGCAGCTTGCCCGCATCCGGTTTGACCAGCTCTTTGAGGGCGTCCGGCACCGCTGGCAGCTTGCCCGCATCCGGTTTGACCAGCTCTTTGAGGGCATTCGGCACCGCCGGCAGCTTGCCCGCATCCGGTTTGACCAGCTCTTTGAGGGCATTCGGCACCGCTGGCAGCTTGCCCGCATCCGGTTTGATCAGCTCCTTGCCGGCATCCAGTGCAATCGGTAATTTGCCTGAGTCGGGCTTCATCGCCGTTCTGCCCGCAAATATATCGCGCATGGCCCTGAAGATACCTTCAAGCATATCGAACAACTGCTTCAAAGCAGTTTCCGGGGTAATCAGCGTATTGCCCAAACCTAAGGTGTCGTCGGAACGCAATGACGACTGAAGAAGCGTTGCACCCTGAGGTTGAGCGTTAGGTTTTACAATAACGTTATTAGTTGAAATTTTTTGCTGATCAAAGGCAGACGCATCGACTTTTACCGCTGGCGGAGTGTTAATCGACATAGACATTCGCGAGTTCCTTTATTGCTTACGACCTGACCCGGCAAGGGTCAGAGGGAGTGATAGTTGTATGACTGAATAGCAACAGTGCTGCTTCACAGTCCTTCCATTCGTGGGAAGTTAAGCTATCGAGTTCCGCAAATCGCAGCTCATATAAGGAAACCAAAGCGCGTTGTCAGACTTTGCCTTATGGACAATTTCCGCCAAGCCTTGATTCATGGCTTTTTTGACACTCAAGTGTGGTCACACGCGCTAATAATCAGCAGTAATGTCATTCATCGATAACATTGCGCGCATCTTTCTTCAGTGGTTTGTGTTAACTCGCCGGCGAAAAAAAGGCGCCTGCAGTGGCACATGCCGATCAGTTAAGCGAACGCAATGCTCAAAACAGCCAAGATCAACTGTGGGAGCGGGCTTGCTCGCGAAGACGTCGGACCAGCAAACATTGATGGTCACTGACCCACCGCTTTCGCGAGCAAGCCCGCTCCCACAGGGAATCTACGCTTAACTGGCTGGCATTAGTCTGCAGGCGCCTTTATGGCGGCTCGGTATGCGAAGTCGTCGCTAACCGGCTTGGGCAACCGTTGGATGAGGCATCCCCAGCAGGCGACTGACCTGCTCCAGGTTGGTCTCCCGGCGCATCGCCGTAAACAGCTGCACCGCTTCGGGGTAATTGCGCGTCAGCATCGCCAGCCACTGCTTCAAGCGGCCGGGCGCTTGGCGCTCGGTCAATTGCGCCATCGATTTGGCCCAGAACGACTGGAGCATCGGCTGCATTTGGGCCCATGTCATCTCCACCACCTCGTGCCCCGCACGCGCCGCCGCGATCTGCCGCGCCAGGTCAGGACGCGCCACCAGGCCACGGCCAAGCATGATGTCTTCGGCGCCACTGACTTCGCGGCAACGCTTCCAATCTTCGACGCTCCAGATGTCACCATTGGCAAATACCGGCACCTTGACCACATCCTGCACCCGCGGGATCCACTCCCAATGGGCCGGCGGCTTGTAGCCATCGGTTTTGGTACGTGCATGCACCACGATATGCGCGGCCCCGCCTTCGGCCAGCGCCGTGGCGCAAACCAGCGCGCCATCCGGGCTGTCGAAGCCCAGGCGCATTTTGGCGGTGACCGGGATGTGGGCCGGGACCGCACGGCGCACATGCTCGACGATCTGGTTGAGCAGCTCGGGCTCCTTGAGCAGCACTGCACCGCCGCGAGACTTATTGACCGTCTTGGCCGGGCAGCCAAAGTTGAGATCAATCACCTGCGACCCCAATTCGCAGGCCAACGCGGCGTTTTCCGCCAGGCATACCGGGTCAGACCCCAGCAATTGCACGCGCAGCGGCACGCCCGCAGCGGTGTGGGCACCGTGCAGCAGTTCCGGGGCGAGCTTGTGGAAATAGGCAGGGGTGAGCAAGCGGTCGTTGACGCGGATGAACTCGGTCACGCACCAGTCAATACCGCCCACGCGGGTCAATACGTCCCGCAGGATGTTGTCGACCAACCCCTCCATGGGCGCCAAAGCAATTTGCATGGAAAACACTCAACAAAAATCGTGGCGCAGTTTACTGGGTTTCCTACAACAACCGTTAACCCCCTGTCAGCGCAGGCCCATACCCTTCGATAAACTCGGCGGGCATGCGCTTGGGCCTGCCGCTGGACAGTTCGATACAAACAAAGGTGGTGTGCGCGCGCAGCAAGGTGGCACCGTCACGCGGGCGTACCAGCTGGAAACGGCGCGTCATCTTCAGGCGCTGGTCCCAATCGACAATCCACGTGGCCAGTTGCAGCTCATCGCCTTCGTAGCCGGCCGCCAGGTAGTCGATCTCATGACGCACCACGGCCATGGCGCGATCCAGGCGCCGGTACTCGGTGAGATCCAACCCCAGACGCTGCGAGTGGCGCCAGGCGCAACGCTCCAGCCAGGACACATAAACCGCATTATTGGCGTGCCCCAGGCCGTCGATGTCCTCAGGGGCGACCTGCAGATCGATGATAAACGGCGTTGCCAAATCCCAGCCCATGCCCTGCTCCAGTCGATTGTTGGCGGGCGCAGTGTATCAGGCGGTTCGGCGCTCCTGTAAATGGCGGCTCGCGCGGTGTGAAGTCAAGACCCTACGTTAAGCTGCCCAGGCTGTGAACCTCGTTCAGCGTACCGCCGACTTTGCGGCGCGCAACACACGATCAGACAGCTCGCCGGGGCCGAGGGCCCGCGCCAGGGCCAGGCCGCCGACCATCAACGCCATGTCGGCCAAAGCCTTGTCGGAATCTTCCGGGCTGGCCGCCATTTGCGCCGCCATCAGTTCACAGTGTTCGCGCAACGCCTCTCGGAATTCCTCCGGCAAGCGGCCCATCTCGCCGACGGTTGAAGGCAGCGGGCACGCCTGTGTGGTGGAGTCGCGGTGTTTGCGCGACAGGTAAAACGCCGCCACCAGGCTTCGGCGCTCTTCGCCGGTCAGTTCCGGGTCTATTTCCTGGATCGCCGCGCGGCGCTTGGCCAGCAACTGAGTGAAAGCCTCCAGCATCAGCGCATCCTTGCTTTCAAAGTGCGCGTAAAAACCACCGACCGTCAGCCCCGCCGCCCCCATGACTTCGCCGACGCTCGGCTCAGCCGGGCCGCGCTGGATCAATGCGGCGCTGGCAGCCTGCAATATGCGTTCGCGAGTGTGCGCTTTCTTATCGCTCATCAAAGCCTCCGTCTCTCATGGGTGAATATTATTACTATAATAATATTGCGCAAGCGACAGGCATGACCACTGGTCAGAACAGAAAAAAGGAAGTAAGGAAAGAATTGGCCAAACGCCAGACAAACAAAAGGGCCATTCAATAATCGAATGACCCTCTAAAATCCCGCAAAGCGGGTAAACGTGGCGTCCCCTAGGGGACTCGAACCCCTGTTACCGCCGTGAAAGGGCGGTGTCCTAGGCCACTAGACGAAGGGGACACAAACCTTCTGTACAGTGATCAGCGCTGAGACTGATCGATTCAAGGACGGTGTGGCCGGAACCTTGGACCTGTAAATTGGTGGAGCTAAACGGGATCGAACCGTTGACCTCTTGCATGCCATGCAAGCGCTCTCCCAGCTGAGCTATAGCCCCGATTTTTCGCCTGGCGGCGCAGCAGACCTTTCGAGCTGCTTGTTGAAACTGGCGTCCCCTAGGGGACTCGAACCCCTGTTACCGCCGTGAAAGGGCGGTGTCCTAGGCCACTAGACGAAGGGGACAAAACCTTCTGTACAACTGATCAGCGCTGAGTGCTGATCGATTCAAGGACGGTGTGGCCAGACCTTGAACCTGTAAATTGGTGGAGCTAAACGGGATCGAACCGTTGACCTCTTGCATGCCATGCAAGCGCTCTCCCAGCTGAGCTATAGCCCCTCATCGGTGAGGACGGGGCGAATCTTAATGGCGGTTTCGAAACGTGTCAAATTTATTTTCAACAATTTTCAAAGTTTTTTGCCGGGATAACAATCACTTACCTGCAAAACCCCGGAAAACCGGGGTTTCGTCCTTACAACCGTCCGCTTAAGCGATAGCGCCCAGCAGCTTTTCCCACTCTTTGTTTTCTTTCTTCGAAACACCACCAAGCAAATCAAGGGCTTGGCGCAGGCGGAAACGCGTGAGGTCCGGGCCGAGGATTTCCATCGCGTCGAGTACCGACACCGAACTGGCCTGCCCGGTAATCGCTGCAAACATTAATGGCATGGCGTCGCGCAATTTCAGCTCGAGAGACTCAACCACCGCCTGGATCGTCGCGGTGATCGCATCCTTCTCCCATTGGCGCAGGCTTTCGAGCTTCCACAGGATCAACTGCATCAACTGACGAACCTGGTCACCCGAAAGCTTTTTCGACTCAAACAGCTTGGCATCCGGGTTCACGCCACCGGCGAAGAAGAAGCTGGCCAACGGTGCAACCTGGCTGAACGTCTCCACCCTGCCCTGCACCAGCGGTGCGATCTTCATCATGTACTCAGGGTTGAGCGCCCATTGCTGCACGCGGCTGGCGAACTCTTCTACCGGCAGGTCACGCAACCATTGGCCGTTGAGCCATGAAAGTTTCTCGATATCGAAAATCGGCCCACCCAGGGACACACGGGACAGGTCGAAGTTATCGACCATTTCCTGCAGCGAGAACTTCTCGCGCTCGTCCGGCATCGACCAGCCCATGCGGCCCAGGTAATTGAGCATCGCCTCGGGCATAAAGCCCATGCGCTCGTAGAAGGTCACCGAGGTCGGGTTCTTGCGCTTGGACAGTTTGCTTTTGTCCGGGTTACGCAGCAGCGGCATGTAGCACAGCTGCGGTTGTTCCCAGCCAAAGTACTCGTAGAGCAGGATCAGCTTGGGCGCCGACGGCAGCCATTCTTCGCCGCGCAGCACGTGCGTGATGCCCATCAGATGGTCGTCGACCACGTTGGCCAGGAAGTACGTCGGCAGGCCGTCGGTCTTCATCAGTACCTGCATGTCCATGCGGTCCCATGGGATCTCGACGTCACCGCGCAGCATGTCCGGCACCACGCACACGCCTTCGCTCGGCACTTTCATGCGGATTACATGGGGCTCGCCGGCGGCCAGGCGCGCGGCCACTTCTTCGGGAGGCAACAGCAGCGCGCGGCCATCGTAGCGCGGTGTCTCGCCACGGGCCTGTTGCTCGGCGCGCATCTGGTCCAGCTCTTCGGCGGTGCAGAAGCAGGGGAACGCATGGCCCATGTCCACCAGTTGCTGGGTGTACTGCTTATAGATGTCGCTGCGCTCGCTCTGGCGATAGGGGCCGTGGGGGCCGCCGACGTCCGGGCCTTCCGCCCAGGTGATGCCCAGCCAGCGCAGGGCATCGAAAATTTGCTGTTCCGACTCACGGGTGGAGCGCAGTTGATCGGTGTCTTCGATCCGCAGGATGAATTCACCGCCGTGCTGCTTGGCAAAGCAGTAGTTGAACAAAGCGATGTAAGCAGTGCCGACGTGGGGATCCCCAGTAGGCGATGGCGCAATGCGCGTGCGGACGGTGGTCATGGCAGGTCTCGAATGGGCGATATAACTGAAAATTGAAACAAGGGGCGAATGGTAACAGCCCAGCGGTCCATATTGTAGGAGCGAGCTTGCTCGCGAAGAACGCAATAACACCGCGGTTACTCAGAATACCCGCTTAATCGTTGGCGTTTTTCGCGAGCAAGCTCGCTACTACAGAGGCTTACACAGCCAGCAACCGCTCGCGCAACTTGCCAATCTCATCGCGCGTCTGCGCCGCTGCCTCGAACTCAAGATCGCGCGCCAATTGGTACATTTTCTCTTCCAACTGCCGAATCCGCTTGGTGATCTCACTCGGCGAGCGCAGTTCGTTCTCGTACTTGGCACTCTCCTCAGCGGCCTTGGCCATGCCCTTGCGCTTCTTGCTGCGCGAGCCGGGCACGGTGGCGCCTTCCATGATGTCGGCCACATCCTTGAACACGCCCTTGGGGGTGATGCCATGTTCGAGGTTATAGGCAATCTGCTTGTCGCGACGGCGCTCGGTCTCGCCGATCGCCCGCTCCATGGACCCGGTGATGCGGTCCGCATACAGGATCGCCCGGCCGTTGAGGTTACGCGCCGCACGGCCGATGGTCTGGATCAGCGAACGCTCGGAGCGCAGGAAGCCCTCCTTGTCCGCGTCCAGGATCGCCACCAACGACACCTCCGGCATATCCAGGCCTTCGCGCAGCAGGTTGATGCCCACCAGCACATCAAAAGTGCCCAGGCGCAGGTCACGAATGATTTCCACGCGCTCCACGGTGTCGATGTCCGAGTGCAGGTAGCGCACGCGCACACCGTGGTCGGCCAGGTAATCGGTCAAGTCTTCGGACATGCGTTTGGTCAACGTGGTGACCAGCACCCGCTCTTCCAGGGCCACGCGCTTGTTGATTTCCGAAAGCAGGTCGTCGACCTGAGTCAGCGCCGGGCGAATTTCGATTTGCGGGTCCACCAGCCCAGTCGGTCGCACGACCTGTTCAATCACCCGGCCGGCATGTTCGGCCTCGTAGTTGCCAGGCGTTGCGGACACAAAAATAGTCTGCGGGCTGATGGCTTCCCATTCGTCGAAACGCATCGGCCGGTTGTCCAGCGCAGAGGGCAGACGGAAGCCGTATTCCACGAGGGTTTCCTTGCGCGAACGGTCACCCTTATACATCGCGCCCACTTGTGGCACGCTGACGTGGGACTCGTCGATCACCAACAAGGCGTCCGGCGGCAGGTAGTCATACAGTGTCGGCGGCGGCGCGCCGGAATCACGGCCCGACAAGTAACGCGAGTAGTTTTCGATGCCGTTGCAGTAACCCAGCTCCAGAATCATCTCCAGGTCGAACCGGGTGCGCTGCTCCAGGCGCTGAGCCTCCACCAGCTTGTTGTTGGCGCGCAGATACTCCAGGCGCTCGGCCAACTCGACCTTGATACCCTCGATCGCGCCCATCAGGGTTTCACGCGGAGTCACATAGTGGCTTTTGGGGTAAAAGGTGAAGCGCGGCAGTTTGCGGATCACCTCACCGGTCAGCGGGTCGAAGGCCGACAAGCTTTCGACTTCATCGTCGAACAGCTCGATGCGGATCGCTTCCAGGTCGGATTCCGCCGGGTAAATATCGATCACATCGCCGCGCACGCGGAACGTGGCACGGGCAAAGTCCATGTCATTGCGGGTGTATTGCAAGCTCGTCAGGCGCCGCAGCAGTTCGCGCTGGTCGAGCTTGTCGCCGCGGTCAACGTGCAGCACCATTTTCAAATAGGTTTCCGGGCTGCCCAGGCCGTAGATGCACGACACCGTGGTGACGATGATCGCGTCCTTGCGTTCCAGCAGAGCCTTGGTCGCCGACAGCCGCATCTGCTCGATATGGTCGTTGATCGACGCATCCTTCTCGATAAAGGTATCGGAGGACGGCACATACGCTTCGGGCTGGTAGTAGTCGTAGTAGGAAACGAAATACTCCACCGCGTTGTTCGGGAAGAACGCCTTGAACTCACCATACAACTGCGCGGCCAGGGTTTTGTTGGGCGCCAGCACCAGGGTCGGGCGATTGATCTGCGCGATCACGTTGGCGATGCTGAACGTCTTGCCTGAACCGGTCACCCCAAGCAGCGTCTGATGCGCCAGGCCGGCCTCGATGCCTTCGACCATCTGGCGAATGGCTTCCGGTTGATCGCCGGCAGGTTCAAAACGGGTGACGAGCTGGAAATCCGACATAACGTACCTCGTGTGGTCACCCCAGACTCAACACCGCCAGGGACGAAATAGCTCAGCAACCCGCGAATAGTCATCGCAGGTTGCAGGAAAAAACCATGATAGCTGTAGTAGTGGTGACGAATGTGACGGGTTTCAAGGCAATCGTCCTACTTGCCGTTCAGGATCAATATGCAATAAGACTAACGGTCGGCAAATAAACCGAAAAACTTGGCCGAAAAGCCATTTCGGCTGTCGCCCTCAGCAGTGATGGCCTCTATACTAGCTCCCCGTTTGTGCACCGCTCTAGTGCAACCGGCTGGAGCGCGACACGTCCCTCCCTTCCCCCATAGAGCTGCCGCAAAAATGAGCCTGTTCTCCGCTGTCGAAATGGCACCACGCGATCCAATCCTGGGCCTCAACGAAGCATTCAACGCTGATACACGAACCACCAAGGTCAACCTTGGCGTGGGCGTTTACTGCGACGAAGAGGGGAAGATTCCACTCTTGCGTGCCGTTGCCGAAGCGGAAGCCATTCGCGTGGCGCAACATGCTGCCCGTGGCTACTTGCCGATTGACGGTATCGCGGCCTACGACAAAGCCGTGCAGGCCCTGCTCTTCGGTGCGCAGTCGCCGCTGCTCGAAGCCAACCGCGTAGTAACCGTACAGGCCGTGGGCGGCACCGGCGCGCTGAAGATCGGTGCCGACTTCCTCAAGCAGTTGTTGCCCAACACCGTTGTCGCCATCAGCGATCCGAGCTGGGAAAACCATCGCGCCCTGTTCGAGACTGCCGGTTTCCCGGTGCAGAACTATCGCTACTACGACGCCGCCACCCATGATGTAAACCGTGCCGGCCTGCTCGAAGACCTCAACGCCCTGCCGCCACAGTCCATCGTGGTGCTGCACGCCTGCTGCCACAACCCGACCGGTGTCGACCTGAGCCCGGCTGACTGGCAGAACGTACTGGACGTGGTCAAGGCCAGGAACCTGGTGCCATTCCTCGATATGGCCTACCAGGGCTTCGGCGACGGCATCCACGAAGACGCCGCTGCGGTGCGCCTGTTCGCCGAATCGGGCCTGACCTTCTTTGTGTCCAGCTCGTTCTCCAAGTCGTTCTCCCTGTATGGCGAACGCGTGGGCGCATTGTCCATCGTCAGCGAATCCAAAGAAGAAAGCGCGCGCATCCTGTCCCAGGTCAAGCGCGTGATCCGCACGAACTATTCCAACCCGCCGACCCACGGCGCGGCGATCGTGGCAGCGGTACTGAACAACCCTGAACTGCGCGCCCAGTGGGAAGCGGAACTGGCCGAAATGCGCCTGCGCATTCGCGGCATGCGCGAGCAAATGGTGGCCGAACTGGCCAAGGCTGCGCCCGGCCACGACTTCAGCTTCGTCGGGCGCCAGCGTGGGATGTTCTCCTACTCCGGGTTGACGGTTGAACAGGTAACCCGCCTGCGCAACGAGTTTGGCATCTATGCCCTGGATACCGGGCGTATCTGTGTGGCGGCGTTGAACCAGTCGAATATTGACGCGGTGACCAAAGCGATCGTTCAGGTGCTGTAAACCTGCCGGCGTCATGCGAGGGGGAAGCCAATGGCTTCCCCCTTTTTGTTGGCGAACCCACTAGACTGGACACCGACTGCCCCTTCGCTGTGAGAGCCCCTATGAGAAACGACGACCTGGACCTGCGCGCCGACCGCGACGAACTGCACGACTACACCCCACGTGCGCCGCAACCCAAGCGCCAGAAAAGCCTGGTGTTGCAGGTGGCGCTGGGGGTGTTTATCGGTGGCCTGGCCTTATGGCTGGTGCAACTGGGCGCGACCGCGATCATGGCCAAGCTGGCCATGGGCACGTTTCAGTTCGGCGGCTGATGAAGAACAAATGTGGAAGGCAGCAAGTCCCAGTGCCCGTCAGTTAAGCGCCAGAGCGGACAACCGGTGACCTCTGGCGAGGGAGCTTGCTCCTGCTGGGCCGCGAAGCTGCCCCAGAAAATGGGACTGCTGCGCAGTCCAGCGGGAGCAAGCTCCCTCGCCACAGTACAGCGCTCCTGCTTAACTGACTGCATCGGGGCAAGCCCCCTCCCCCATTGAATTCAGGCTGCTACCAACCCGCGTTCCTCAAGCAATTTCACAAAGCTGCTCAAGCTCTGCGACACCGTGCCCCGCCGCCAGATCAGCCAGGTATTCAACACGCGGAAGTTGTCGGCCAACGGCCACACACTCACCGCGGCAAACCCCGGCATGTTTTCCAGCATGCTGCGCGGCATCAACGCCAGCCCTGCCCCGGCGCTGACGCACGCCAGCATGCCGTGGTAAGACTCAATCTCGAAGATCTTGCCCGGCACCGCGCCGTCCTGTGAGAACCAACGCTCGAAGTGATGCCGGTATGAGCAGTTCGAGCGAAAGGTATAGATATTCTCGCCATTCACATCCCGCCCCCGTGTGATGGGCGCATGGTGCAGCGGCGCGATCACCACCATTTCTTCCTCAAACACCGCCACGCCTTCCAGGGTGGAATGCAGCACCGGGCCATCGACAAAGGCCGCCGTCAGCCGCCCGGACAACACACCTTCGATCATCGTGCCCGACGGCCCTGTGCTCAGGTCCAGCTCGACCTTGGTGTGCTTCTGGTTATACGCCGCCAGCAACGCCGGGATACGCACCGCCGCCGTGCTTTCCAGCGAGCCAAGGGCAAATGCGCCCTGGGGCTCATCCCCGGCCACCGTTGCGCGGGCTTCCTGTACCAAATCGAGGATACGCCGCGCATAGCCAAGGAAATTCCACCCAGCCGGTGACAGACGCAAGCGGCTCTTTTCGCGAATGAACAACTCCACGCCCAAATCCTGCTCCAGTTGTTTGATCCGGGTCGTCAGGTTTGACGGCACCCGGTGAATCAACTGCGCGGCGGCGCTGATACTGCCTTGCTCGGCAACGGCCTTGAAGATTTCCAGCTGCACCAAATCCAATTCATTCTCCAATCGTGAATGTATTGCTGAATATTATTCAGTTTCCAGAAAAGATACAGCCCCGTACGCTGGGCTTCATTCCAATCACCCCAGCAGGACGGTGCCATGAACGCTATTTCCCACCAGACCCATGCGTTGTCGATCAACCCGGCCAGCGGTGAAACCGTCGGCAGTTACGCATATGAAAGCAACTCGCAGTTGGATGCCGCGCTCAACCGCTCCACTGATGCCTTCCGCCTATGGCGCCGCCAACCCGTCGCCCAGCGCGCCGAATTGCTGTTGGCCCTGGGCGGCGCCCTCCGTGACCAGGCCGAAGCCATGGCACAGATGATCACCCTGGAAATGGGCAAACCCATCGTTCAGGCCCGTGCCGAAATCGAGAAATGCGCCCAGCTCAGCGAATGGTACGCGGAGCACGGCCCCGCCATGCTCGCACCGGAGCCGACCCTGGTAGACAACGGCACCGCCCGGATCGCATACCGCCCGCTGGGCCCGATCCTTGCCGTGATGCCGTGGAACTTCCCGGTGTGGCAAGTACTGCGTGGCGCCGTGCCGACCATGCTCGCCGGCAACACCTACGTGCTTAAGCATGCGCCGAACGTGATGGGCAGCGCCTACCTGATCCAGCAGGCGTTTCAGAAGGCCGGCTTCGCTGAGGGCCTGTTCGAGGTCATCAACGTCACGACCGAGGGGGTGTCCAACGCCATCGCCGACCCACGCATTGCCGCCGTCACCCTCACCGGCAGCGTGCGCGCCGGTGTGGCCATCGGCTCCCAGGCCGGTGCGGCACTGAAGAAATGCGTGCTGGAATTGGGCGGCTCCGATCCGTTCATCTTGCTCAACGACGCCGACCTCGACGCTGCCGTGCAGGCCGCGCTGATCGGCCGCTTCCAGAACAGCGGCCAGGTTTGCGCCGCCGCCAAGCGCCTGATCATCGAACAGGGCGTGGTTGAAGCCTTTACCGCCAAGTTCCTCGAAGCCAGCCGCAACCTGGTGATGGGCGACCCGACCTTGCCTGCCACCTACATCGGCCCCATGGCGCGTTTCGATCTGCGCGATGAGTTGCACAGCCAGGTCCAGGCCACCCTCGAAGAAGGCGCGACCCTGTTGCTGGGCGGCAGCAAAGTGGCCGGCGCAGGCAACTATTACGAGCCCACCGTGCTGGCTGACGTCACCGACCAGATGACCTCGTTCAAGCAGGAACTGTTCGGCCCCGTCGCCTCCATCATCACCGCCCGCGACGCCGACCATGCAGTGGCACTGGCCAACGACAGCGAATTCGGCCTGACCGCGAGCATCTTCACGACCGACCCGGCAAAGGCGCGGGACATCGCCAACCAGCTGGAAACCGGTGGGATCTTCGTCAACGCATTCAGCGTCTCCGACCCTCGGGTGGCATTTGGTGGCGTGAAGAAAAGCGGGTTCGGACGCGAACTGTCGCACTTCGGCGTACGCGAGTTCTGCAACGCACAGACGGTGTGGCTGGATCGCAAGTAAAGCGGCAACGGCTAGGCGTCGTCGGCACGCGCATCAAACGCCGCCTGCGCCTGCAGTACCGCTTCCGAATGACTGAGCGTCCAGCTGTAGAGCGCTTTGAACGGCTCTTCCAGCGTACACCCCAGCGGCGTAATGCTGTATTCCACCGCCACCTGTGAAGACGCGATGACCCGGCGCGCCAGGATGCCATTGCGTTCAAGACGGCGCAGGCTCTGGGTCAACGCTTTTTGTGTGATGCCATCCAGGCGGCGCCGGATTTCATTGAAACGCAGCGGTTTCTCGCACAACGCCCCGAGTATCAGCACCGACCACTTGTCGGCGATCTGATCAAGCAATAATCGGCCGGTGCAATCGGCCTTGAACACCTTGGGCATCGTATCGTGTTGAGTCGGTGCCGGAACCTGATCGAGCATGGGGTTTCCTCTGGGATACCTGATAGCTTTGAAGTGCCTAATTGATATTAGGTATACAAAATATACTATAAAGACTCCCTTCAAATGGAGTCTCTCGTAATGAGCCTTACGCATCCAGATGCTCTGTTTCAGCCCTTCGCGCTGAAATCCCTGGCCCTGAAAAATCGCATCGTCATGGCACCCATGACCCGCTTGTTTTCGCCCACCGGTGTACCGAAAGAAAACGTCGCCGCCTACTATCGCCGACGTGCCGAACACGATGTCGGGCTGATTCTCTCCGAAGGCACCGCCATCGATCGCCCCGGCGCACGTAACGACCCCGCCGTCCCGCTGTTTTACGGCGACGAGGCCCTGGCGGGCTGGAAACAGGTCATCGACGATGTGCATGCGGCGGGCGGCAAAATGGGGCCGCAAATCTGGCATGTGGGGTCGGCGGGCAACCCTTTCAACGACTGGGCGCCCGAGACAGGGATCGAAGGCCCTTCCGGCCTCGCCGCGCCGAGTACTCCACGCGGTGATGCGATGAGTGATGAAGCCATCGCCGACACGATCGCGGCTTACGCCAAGGCGGCTGCCGACTCCAAACGGCTAGGGTTTGATACCGTTGAAATACACGGCGCACACGGCTATCTACTTGATCAGTTCTTCTGGGAAGCCACCAATCAGCGCCCAGACCAGTTCAATGGCGCATCGATCAAGGAGCGCTCACGGTTCGCGGCAGAGGTTGTCAAGGCTATACGCGCAGCGGTGGGGCCCGCGTTTCCGGTGATATTGCGGGTGAGTCAGTGGAAAATGCAGGATTACAGCGCGCGCCTGGTGACCACGCCGGACGCCATGTCCGACTGGTTGGTGCCGTTGGTAGAAGCCGGTGTCGACATCCTGCATTGCTCGCAACGGCGCTTCTGGGAGGCCGAATTCCCCGAGCTGGATGGCGAGCAAGGACTGAACTTCGCGGGCTGGGCCAAGAAACTCACCGGCGCGGCGACCATTAGCGTGGGCTCGGTCGGCCTGTCCGGGGAATTTCTTGGCGCATTCACAGGCGAAAGCTCTCAACCCGCCAGCCTGGATAACCTGGTGCACAGGCTTGAGCGCGAGGAATTCGACCTTATCGCCGTTGGCCGCGCATTGCTGAGCGACCCACAGTGGGCCAGCAAGATCCGTACGGGAGAGACTGCCAATCTGAAAACCTTCAGCCCCTCGGACCTTACTGAGCTTGTCTAGCCAATAGGCCCAAGTCAGCCCCGACTGTGCCGTCGCACGCACTGCACCAACCCGTCCAGTGCCGGGGAATTCACCGGCGCAAGCACACAGACCGTGTGCTTGTGCGTGCCCTCCGCGACTGTCAGGGTGTAATGCACCCGGCCCGGGTTGCCAGGCTCGGGATCGGTACTTTGCGGCAACTTGAAAAAATCGGACGCTTCAATCAGTTGCCGCAGCTCCTGCTGGTCGGGCTCGGGCAACGTATCCAGCTCCACGGTACGCGGCTTGGCCAGCCCTGGAAAATACGCCGCCCCGCCGCTTTCCTTGATTGAAATTCGCATGACTGTTCCTCGCCGCACAGGCTTTCTCAAACGTTTATGCCCACCGCTTTCCAGCCTGCCTTGACTGCCGTCTGCTCATCCTTGTTTACGCCATAAAGCTGGCCGGCAATATCGTGGGTGATGCGCGCAAAACGCAAAAATCCGGAATTGGGCCGCAGCCTCGAATCGCGCAATGTGTCATACCAGATACGCCCTGCACGCTCCCAGGCGAACCCGCCAATCCGGGTGGCAACCTGATAGAACGCGTGGTTGGGAATACCGGAGTTGATATGCACGCCGCCATTGTCCTCATAGGTTTGCACAAAATCATCCATGTGCCCTGGCTGCGGGTCTTTGCCCAGTAGTTCGTCATCGAACGCAGTCCCCGGCGCTTTCATCGAACGCAGGGCAGTGCCTTTGATTTTTTTGGTGAACAGCCCTTTGCCGATCAACCAATCGGCGTCCTCGGCCGTTTGTTTTAATGCGTACTGCTTGATCAGCGAACCGAACACATCCGACAGCGATTCGTTCAGCGCGCCGGATTGATTGAAGTACATCAGCTTGGCTTCATCCTCGGTCACCCCATGGGCCAATTCATGGCCAATCACGTCGAGTGCCACGGTGAAGCGGTTGAACAGCTGCTGGTCACCATCACCAAAAACCATCTGGGTCGAATTCCAGAACGCATTGTTGTAGTCCTGGCCGAAGTGCACCGTGGCGTCCAGCGCCATGCCGGCATCGTCGATGGAATTGCGGTCGAACACCTGGTCGAAAAAGTCGAAGGTCGCGCCCAGGCCGTCATAGGCCTCGTCCACAGCGGCATCTCCGCTGGCGGGTTGCCCTTCGCCGCGCACCAGCTTGCCAGGCAGGCTGTCGGTGTTGTCGGCGCTGTAGATCGAGCGCTGTTTTTCGGCGCCCGCCGCCAGCGCCATGCGCGCCGGGCCTTTGGCGGGTACGGCGACCATGCGCAACGAGCGGAACGTGCTGTCCTTGGCGCGCGTGCGCAGCGCGATCTCACGTTGGGCTTTGTCACCGTGACGCGCGATCTGGTCGAGCATGTAGGGTGGGATCAGGCAGAAAATAGGGTTGCGCGGCTGGCGAACACACATAAGCTGGCTCCTTTTGGCGTGTGGTGAAGGCCGGTTACCGACTCAGGATAGACCGGAGTCTGCCGTCTGGGCCAAATTGTCATGAAATCATGTTGCAGTCGTGTTTACCCGAACCTAACAGGAATACTCCATGCCCGCACGCAACGTCAAAATCGACCTGTCCTACCACCCAAGGCTTGCCGACCTTCGCCCACTGCTCACGCCCACCCCATCCTTGCTGGAGGCCAGGGCCACGACGCCCCGTGTTACCGCAGCCAAGGACCTGCAAGACCGGCGCGGCTACGCCGACGATTTTCTCAGCAGCTTTGCCGTGCCCTGGCCCACGTTTGACCCGGCCCTGGCAGACGACGCGCAGCCCGGGCGCCTGGACTACACGCATTTTTCCATCAGCATGTCGCGCTCCCGACGGCTGGCCCTGTGTGTCGGCGTCAACATTGATGGCGAAAAGTACGTGGATATCGTGCGCAGCAATGACACCTGGGCCTACGATGGCCGCCTGCCCCTCGACGCCCAGGTGGGCGAAGACCTCTACGCCGGCAATGGCCTGGACCGTGGCCATCTGGTGCGGCGCCTGGACCCCAATTGGGGCGCTGACGCGAACACCGCCAACCTCGACACCTTCCACTTCACCAACTGCTCGCCGCAGATGAGCGGCTTCAACCAGAAGACCTGGCTGGAACTGGAAGACTACATTCTCGACAACACCCAGCGCTGGAAAGCCCGCGCCACCGTATTTACCGGCCCGGTGCTGGCCGATGACGACCGCTTGTACCGTGGCGTGAAAATCCCCCAGGCGTTCTGGAAAGTCGTGGCTTATCTCGGCGACGAAGGCAAACCCTCCGCCAGCGCCTACATGATCGACCAGCGCCGCGAACTGGGCGAGCTGGACCTGGTATTCGGCCCGCTGAAAACCTATCGGCGCAGCGTGTTGCAGATCGAACAATTGACCGGCATCCGCTTCGGCAAACTGGCCGACTACGACGGCTTCAGCAACGAAGAGCGCGCCACCGGGACGCGGATCGAAGCGTTGATCCGGGGGCCGCAAGATATCCGGCTCTGACCACCGCCTACTGTAGGCGCAAGCTTGCGCGCCAAACACCTGGAGCATCGCGGGGGCATCAGGTTGCCAGCGTTATCGTTGACGACCTTCGCAAGCAAGCTCGCGCCTGCAGGCCGTGATCGACTACCATAGCGCCGCCGGTTCCCCCACGGGACTAATAGGGAATTCGAAGCGCGGTCCATCGCGCCAATCGAAACTGCCCCCGCAACTGTAGGTGCCGAGCCTGCTCCCCACCGCCACTGAGCCTTGCTCGGGAAGGCCGGAGCGTGGCGACGACGCATCAGTCAGGAGACCTGCCGGCCAAGCGTTATCACCAACCGGCGGGGTGTCCGGGAAGGACATCCGCGCCCTGCCCAACCTGCAGCGTTCGAAGGTGTGTTTCCGAGCCGTACCGCCCCTGCTTCACGTACGGTTCACCGGAGATTGCCCCATGCTGCTACGCGTTTCGGCCCTGTTCACTGGCCTGGGCTTGTGTGCCCTGGCCCATGCCGCGCCTACTCACTACCCGCTGACGGTCGAGAACTGCGGCAGCAGCGTCACTTTCCAGCAAGCCCCCGCGCGCAGCGTGACCATCGGCCAGGCCGCCACCGAGATGCTGTATGCGTTGGGCGTAGGCGATAAAATGGTCGGCACCTCGCTGTGGTTCAACACGGTGTCGGCGCCGTACAAAGCGCAGAACGACAGCATCGAGCGTCTGGCCAATAACGAACCGAGCTTCGAAGCGGTGATCGCCAAGCGCCCGCAGTTGGTGGCCGCCGAGCTGGAATGGGTGGTCGGCCCCCAAGGCGTGGTGGGCACCCGCGAGCAGTTTCACGAACTGAATATCCCTACCTACTTGCTGCCCTCCGACTGCGAAGACAAGGACAATCGGGTGGGTGCCGACGGCACGCGACTGGCGCCTTTCCGTATCGAAACGATCTACAAAAGCCTCAGCCAACTGGCCGAGATTTTCGACGTGCAAGCTCGCGGCCAGCAACTGACCGAGGAACTCAAGGCGCGCTTGGCCAGATCTATCGCCACCGTGCAGAGCAAGGGTTTGAAGCACGCCAGCGCGCTGGTGTGGTTCTCCAGCGCCGAGATGGCCAGCGATCCTTATGTGGCCGGCCACAAAGGCGTGCCCGAATTCATGCTGCAAACCCTGGGCCTGCGCAACGTGGTGCAATCCGACGAAGAATGGCCCGCCGTCGGCTGGGAAACCATCGCCAAGGCCAACCCCACCTTCCTCGTGATCGCGCGCATGGACCGCCGCCGTTACCCCGCCGACGACCACGAAAAGAAACTCGCCTTCCTGCGCAGCGACCCGGTGACGCGCAACATGGACGCGGTGAAAAACAACCGCATCATCATCCTCGACGCCCTGGCGCTGCAGGCCAGCCTGCGCACGTTCGATGGCCTTGAACAACTGGCCGCTGCCATCGACGGCGACGACCTGCCGCAATGATACGGACCCTGCTCGCCCTCACGCTGCTGCTGATCGCCCTGCTCGCCGGGGTGGCCATCGGCGAAACCGCCATCTCGCCCCAGGTGGTGCTACAGGTGCTCGCCAACAAATTGTGGGCTGCCGGCTACTTGCTCGACCCCATCGATGAAGGCGTGGTGTGGAACTACCGTCTGACCCGCGCCCTGGTCGCCGGCGCCTGTGGTGCGGGCCTGGCGACCTGTGGGGTGATCCTGCAATCGTTGTTGCGCAACCCGCTGGCCGACCCGTATCTGCTGGGCATCAGCGCCGGGGCCTCGACCGGCGCGGTGTTGATCGCGCTGATCGGAGTGGGCGGCGGGCTGATTTCGTTGTCGGCCGGTGCGTTTGTCGGCGCCATGGCCGCGTTTGCGCTGGTGATCCTGCTGGCGCGAGCCAGCGGCGCCTCCAGCGGCACCGGGCAGATCATCCTCGCCGGCATCGCCGGTTCGCAGTTGTTCAACGCCCTCACCGCGTTCCTCATTACCAAATCCGCCAGCTCCGAACAGGCCCGGGGCATTATGTTCTGGCTGCTGGGCAACCTCAGCGGCGTACGCTGGCCGTCGGTATGGCTGGCGGTGCCGGTGGCGGTCGCAGGCCTGGCGGTGTGTCTGTGGCACCGACGTGCGCTGGACGCGTTCACCTTTGGCACCGACTCGGCGGCGGCGCTGGGCATTCCGGTGCGCCGCGTGCAGTTTGTGCTGGTGGGCTGCGCGGCGCTGGTCACGGCGGTGATGGTGTCGGTTGTCGGCTCTATCGGTTTTGTCGGGCTGGTGATCCCCCACGCCGCGCGCCTGCTGCTGGGCACCGGGCACTCGCGCCTGCTGCCGGCCAGCGCGTTGGGTGGCGCCTTGTTTTTGATCGCGGCGGATGTGCTGTCGCGCACCCTGATCAAGGGCCAGGTAATTCCGGTGGGCGTGGTCACGGCGCTGGTCGGCGCGCCGGTGTTTGCGTTGATTCTGATTGGCCGGAGAAATGCGCGATGACGGTACTGAGCTGCACCGGCCTGGGCTTCAAGGTGCGTGACGCCGAATTGCTGCGCGATATTCATTTCGACGTCCAGCGGCGTGAAACCTTGGGCATCGTCGGGCCGAACGGCTCCGGCAAATCCACCTTGCTCAAACTGCTCGCCGGGTTGCGCACGCCGGCGGCCGGCGAGGTGTTATTGAACGGTCGTCGCTTGGGCAGCCTGTCCCGTCGCGCCATCGCGCAGCAATTGGCCGTCGTGGAACAGCAGGCCGACACCGACGACGCTATCCGCGTATTCGACGCCGTGGCCCTGGGCCGCACGCCATGGCTGTCGGCACTGAGCCCGTGGTCCGGCGAAGACGATGCCATCGTGCGCCAGGCCCTGCACGACGTGGACGCCACCCACCTGAGCCAACGCGCCTGGCGCAGCCTCTCAGGCGGCGAACGCCAACGCGTGCACATCGCCCGCGCCCTGGCGCAACGGCCGCAGATCCTGTTGCTGGATGAGCCGACCAATCACCTGGATATCCAGCATCAACTGGCGATCTTGAAAGGTGTGCAGGGTTTGCCGGTCACCACCTTGATCGCCCTGCATGACCTGAACCAGGCGCTAACCTGCGATCGCCTGGCCGTGCTGGACCGTGGGCGGTTGGTGGCGCTGGGCACGCCTCTGCAAGTGCTGACGCCAGAGCGGTTACACGAGACCTTCGGGGTGCAGGGGCATTACCTGACGGACCCGTTCGACGGCGCGCAAATCCTGCGCCTGCGCTCTAGTTAAAACCCGAAAGAAATGTGAGGGACTGCCCCCCGATAAACATCGGTATCTACACAAACGTTTATGTGACGCTGAACCTGTGACGAGGGAGCTTGCTCCCGTGACGGCCGGGCAGTCGACGCATAGCTAACGGATGCCCCGCGATCCAAATGTGGGAGCTGGCCTGCGAAAGCGGTCCAACAGCCGACCAGGATACTGGACTGGTCCGAGTACATATTCGTTGTTCAGGTAACGGCCACTACGGGTTCCGCTTTACAGCCGCTCACGTTTGAAAAGCGCAAAAGTAGCAAACGCTCTTGCCCCATCACTCGGCACCTCGCTTAGGCTCGGTGTGCCCATCGGGAGCAAGCCGCTTCCCACATTTGCTCAAAGAGGCCGGTGCATATGTGTCGTCTGCCATACCGGGTCAGGTTCCACATCCGTCACCTCAAATCCCTGTCGAATCCAGAAATCAATCGCACCGGGCAGAAACGGATGGGTGTGCAGGTAAACCACTTCCACGCCATCCGCCCGCGCCAGCGCTTCCAGCGAACGGTATAACTCACCCGCCAGACCGAAGCGACGGAACGCCGGGAGCACGTACAGGCGCACCACTTCCACGGTCTTGAGCCCTTGGTAATCCAACTGCGAGAACCGGCCGTCATAAGGCAGATAGCCGATGGCCGCAACCCACTGTCCATCGGCTTGGGCAGCCAAGAACCGCCCGTCCCCCTCAAGATATACCGCCTCGAACCGCGCCAGGTCGTCCGGCATGGCGGTTGCGCTGAGCACTGGGAAAAGCTCGGCACGCGCCCGCATCACAAAGCTCAGTACTGCGGGGATATCAGCGACGCTTACCGCCTGAATGATGGGTCTTTCTTGCATAAAATCTCAATAAGGCTGAAGTGTCTCGGAATGGGTGGGACTCACGGAGCACAGTTAACTGGCTGACATTAGGCCTGGCGCCGGTGTTTTTTTCAGGGTGGGTATGCCCCTTGGACCTTAACGGTGATCAGTAACAGCCGAAATCCTGCCCGTTATCCAATTGCGGCTATACGCCAGCACGCTATCGGCCATCGCCACCGGGAAGTGAATGAACCCATGGGCCGCTTCCGGCAGCAAATACGCCTCAACCTCGGCCCAGCGCTCGGCGATCAGCAGCGTGTCGTCTTTGAGCGGGTCCAGCTCGCCCACGAACATCAACGCCGGTGGCAGCCCGGAGAAGTCGGCATACAACGGTGACAGCGGCGACTCTCGGCGTGCGTCATCGGTGATTCCGGGCGTGAGCAAGCGCAACGCCGCCACCATCCCCGGCCCATCCAGCAGAAGCGTCTGCGGCCCGGCCGCGCGTACGCTCGGCGTGCCGGTCAAGTCGTAAACCCCGTAGTACAACACCGCGCCGCTGACGCGTTCGAGCAATTGCGGCCATTGCTTGAGCGCCAACAAGGTCGCCGCCGCCAGATGCCCGCCGGCCGACTCGCCCACGAAAAACACCGGCAGGCCGGCAAACTCCGGGCAATCGGCCAACAGCCACCGCGCAGCGGCCAGGCAATCTTCCAGCAGCCCTTCAATCGGCGTGTTGACCGCCAGCCGATAGTCCACCGACACCACCGCCACGTCACACGCCTTGACCATGCCCAGGTTGAGGTCGTCATTCATCTGCGCATTGCCGATCACCCAGCCGCCGCCATGGATATCCAGTACCACGCCTTTGGGCGCCGCGGCGGGCCGCAGGATACGCAGCGGTATGGAGCCGATAAGCCTGCGCTCCACCACGGGGGGCTTCTTGAACGTCTGGCTGGTACGCAGCAGCGCCTGGATCACACGCGGGGTGACGCGGTTGCGGACCTTGAAGCGCGGCATCCACGACAGCTTTTGATTGAAACGTCGCATCTGGGCCAGTTCGGCCTCGCTGGCGGGCCAGGCTCGGTAGGCCATCAACGGTTATTCCGCAAAATCGAGAAATTCAACGCCGCCGCCACGCACAGCCAGGCCAGGTACGGGAACAGGATCAAGCCGGTAATCAGGTCCAGGCGAACCGCCAACACCACCATCGCCGCCACCGTCAGCCACAGCAACACAATGATCACCATCCCGGCGAGCAAGCGGTGCGCGCCGAAGAACACCGGCGTCCAGAGCGTATTCAGCGCAATCTGCGCCGCCCACAGGGCCAGCACCATTTCGCTGCCCGGAATCAGGCTCAAGCGGTAACCGGCCCAGGCCAGCAGCAGGTAGATGATCGTCCACGCCACCGGGAACAACCAGTTAGGCGGGGTGAAGCTGGGCTTGACCAGGGATTCGTACCAGGCGCCGGGTTTGAAGATCACGCCGGTACTGGCGGCGGCGGTGCAGGCGAGCAGGAAAATGAAGAAGGTCATGGTCGGTCCTTGAGGTCGTGGGTGGAAAGTAACGCTGTGCTTTCAGTGACTCAAACTAGCTCACATAAATTCAATATGCGCGGCAAAAATGACCGACAGGCCGTCTCTTCTGTGCGTCATGAAAAGTGGTTAAGGTGCCCGCATCAGCCACGCTCAATGAGCGCTTGGTCTTGAACACCTCACCAGAGAACTCCACCTTGGCCACCATCGTTGCCGACCACCGCAGCAGCCCTTGGTCAGTGTTCCTGATCTTCCTGCGCCTGGGCCTCACCTCCTTCGGCGGGCCGATTGCGCACCTGGGTTATTTCCGCGAAGAGTTCGTCACCCGCAGGCGTTGGCTCAGCGAGCGCAGCTACGCCGAACTGGTTGGCCTGTGCCAGTTCCTCCCCGGCCCGGCCAGCAGCCAGGTCGGCATCGCATTGGGCCTGTCACGCGCAGGTTACGCCGGTGCGGCGGCGGCCTGGGCCGGGTTCACCTTGCCGTCGGCCATCGCGCTGATCCTGTTCGCCCTGGGCCTGACCCGTTACGGCGCGGCCCTCCCCGATGGCGTGCTGCATGGTCTTAAAGTCGTCGCCGTGGCGGTGGTGGCCCAAGCCGTGTGGGGCATGGCGGGCAACCTGTGCCGGGGGTGGGCGCGGATGACAGTGATGCTGAGCGCCGCCTGCCTGGTACTGCTCGAATCGTCCGCCTGGAGCCAGGTCGGGGTGATCGCCGCGGCGGGCGTGGCTGGCGTGGTGCTGTTCAAGCCCCGGCCCGCTGCCGAGCCCGACGCACTGCCGATCGCCATCAGCCGCCGAGCCGCAACGGTGTGGCTGGCGCTGTTCCTGCTGCTGCTGGTGGGCTTGCCGATGCTGGCTGACTGGGCCAACCACCCTACGCTGGCCCTGGTGGACGCCTTCTACCGCACCGGCTCGCTGGTATTCGGCGGCGGTCACGTGGTACTGCCGTTGCTGCAGGCTCAAGTGGTGCCCACGCAATGGGTGAGCAACGACCTGTTCCTCGCCGGCTACGGCGCCGCCCAAGCCGTGCCCGGCCCGCTGTTTACCTTCGCCGCCTTCCTCGGCGCCTCAATGAGCCACGCCCCAACCGGCTGGCTGGGCGGCCTGATCGCCCTGCTGGCGGTTTTCGCGCCGTCCTTTCTGCTGGTCTTCGGCGCACTGCCCTTCTGGGCCAGCCTGCGCCGCAGCCCTCGTACCCAGGCCGCGCTGGCCGGTGTGAACGCGGCAGTGGTGGGCTTGTTGCTGGCGGCGCTGTATCAGCCGGTGTGGACCAGCGCGATTTTCAGCGTTTACGACGCAGCCCTGGCAGTGCTCGCCCTGGCGGCGCTGATGGTCTGGAAATTACCGCCGTGGTTAGTGGTGACGGCAAGCGCCGGACTGGGTTACCTGCTCAGCCAAATCGCCGGGTGAGTTCGGGAGCGGTCGAGCCTTAGCGAGGCTGCGATGGGGTCGCTGCGGTCGGCCGTCAAGCCGCAATCCCCGCATCGCCCAAGCCTCAGCCCGCTTCCACAATCCTGAGCCAGGGCCACCGCGCCTGATAACTCCTGGCCTTGTCAGCAAACAATTTCGGCTCCGGATGCAGCGGGTTGATCCGCAGCAGCCCCTGCTCCACATCCGCCAGCCCGTAGGGCGCATACACCTCGCCCGTGGCGATATCCAAAGCGATGCACGTGCCCGCCACCAGGTAGCGGTCCACCCCTTTCCTGGCCGAGTGCAACTGAGGGTATGGCCGGCCAAACCGCTGCCCATACCAGAGGTGCACACGGGCCTGGTTCTTCACCTCCACATTAACGCCCAGGTCCTGGAACAAGTGCTCGGCCCTTCGAATCACCGCATCCTCGGCTTCGTAGGACAGGTCCTCATCAAAGTAAAAAACGTCGTAGTCCTTCACCCCCGCATCCGCCGGGCGATTCGCCTGATGATTCCACACCGCCTGGAACAAACAGCCCGCCGTAAGCATGCACTGCTGCACCCCCAGCGCCGGCAAGCGAGCGGTGATTTCAGCGTTGATGGGATTGGCCATGGCCAATGTGAGCAAGGTGTCGACGGTCAATGTCATGAAGATTCCTGGGGTAATCAGTGCTGTGCGCTCGACTCTACAGCAGCGCATTCAACGGTTACAAAGTTCGCAACGATGACTCCCCGTATGATGGGCGCCATCACCCTTCTTGCGCGACGCACCCACGAACAACCGGAGCCCTTTATGCCGCTGACCAAACGCGACGGCGCCCGCCTCGAGCGCCAACTGATCGCCACCCTCACCGAAGCCTGCGAAACCGCCAAAGCCGAAATCCCAGGCTTCGACTGGCTGACCCACACCGTCGACTACAGCGCCTTCCCACAAAGCCTGCGGGTGACCTGGGTATTCGACACTCGCGCCAACAAGGCACTCGCCCTCACCTCGGGCGCCGACCAGCGCATGCGCGAGCTGACCGCCGCAGCGTTGCAGGCCGCCGACGTCCCACCTTTGGCGATGGAGCGTTGCGTGCACTTTGATTCCGAAGAAGAGTGCCGCCTGCAACACGCGGGCGACTGGGGTGCGCGGCTGGCGCGCCACTAACCCAACCCGAAGTGCCCGAAGCCCGCAGGAAAAATCCCAACCCCCTGCGACACCTTGCTCCCTTGCCTACGCATGCGTCAGAATCCGCCGGCTTGTGCGCTGGGGTGGCCGTAATTAAGGTGGCTCGGTCGCTGAATCTCTCGGTGATCGGGTTTAGTAGCCTGAGTTTGGATATCTATAAGTGCATGAGCTTCATCAATCAGACATTGCATCTGTGCTTGATGGTGGCTGTGCGTAGGGCGCCTTCGGGCGCGCCGGCTTTAGATATCCACCGGTCTACTAACCTGCGTACAGCCGCCACCCATCGTTTAGTAGCGGAAGGTGGTGGCACCACTCAGGATATCTTCATGTTCAAAGCAGACCCAGCCACGCTCTTCAGCGTAGCCCCCAACGCCAGCAACGAAGCTCTTATCACCAACAGCTACGAAACCTTCACCAGCGTCAGCACCCTGCTGCTCGACCTGTCCGAAGACCTCAACGGCAAACACCGCGACATCGCCTTGGCGATCCACCAACTGAGCGAACTGGGTGTATTGCTGACCGCCAGATTGCTTGACCGTGAAGCGCCGTGCGCTGGCTGATCTTCAAGCACCCAACGCGAAAGCTCCCTTAATTGCCGAGTCGTTGTACACCACGTACGACGACTCGGCGATTTGCTTTTGATGGATGGTTCGAAGGACACAAATGCGGCAACTTACGGCCAAAAGCGGACGTTTAGAGTATCTAGCCCTGAAACGGCTTTACACCTATTTCACCTAACCACCGGCGCATGCTCGGCCATCAATTCTATCACCCAGTCGATAAACACCCGCACCTTGGCGCTGACATGCCGATTCGGCGGGAATGCCAGGTACATCGGCATTGGCGCCATGTGCCAGTCCTCGAACAGCGGCAGCAGCTCACCGCTGACCAGGTGCGGTTTGGCCATGTACTGCGGTAGCCAAAGCATGCCAAGACCCGCCAGGCCTGCGGCCAGGTACGCATTGCCGTCGTCGACCGTCAGTTGCGGGCGACCCTGGACCTCGATGCGTTCTTCACCACGCTGCATCGCGTAGGGCAAGGATTTGCCTGTCCGAAACCAGAGGAAGCCAACGGTACTGTGCCTGCCCTCCTCCAACTCCAGGGGGTGCGCTGGCGTACCGAAGCGCTGCAGATAGCTGGGCGCGGCATAAATGCCGATGTGCAGATCACCCACGTGCCTTGCCATAAGCGACTGATCGATGATTTCGCCGCCGCGCACCACGCAGTCGACGTTTTCGCCAATGATGTCGACAATCCGGTCGCTCACGCCCAGGGTCAGCTGGATTTCCGGATAGCGGTCAAAGAACCCCGGCAAGGCCGGTATCAGCAGCATTCGCGCAAACGGGCTGGGCACATCCACCCGCAGCCGCCCGCGTGGTGTCATCGACGCGCTGGACAGGCTGGTCTCGGCATCGTCCATATCGACCAGTAGCCGGATGACGCGCTCGTAGTAGACCGCGCCATCGGCGGTGACGTTGACCTTGCGTGTGGTGCGGTTGAGCAAGCGCACGCGCAGCCTCGCTTCCAACTGCTGAACGAGCTGCGTCACGGTAGTCTTGCTCATGTGCAGGGTGGCTGCCGCCTTGGTGAAGCTGCCGGTTTCCACCACTCGGGCAAAGGCCTGCATTGCATCGAAACGGTCCATTTCACGCCTCACTGGGGTCTGGATAGTTTGGATTCTACAAACAGTCATGACCAGCGTTGCGCGTTTATTCAGGTCGCCCGTCTTTTTATACTGGCTCCATCGTAAACAGCGGGCCATGTCGGCCCCGAAGGAGAGATGCAATGACCAGCAAACGTGATGTGGTTTTCCCGCCTGACCGCCATGCACTGTACGAGCTCCACCGCTACTCACCGGCGATTCGCTCCAACGGTTTTCTGTTCGTATCCGGTCAAGTCGGCAGCCGCAAGGATGGCTCGGCCGAGCCGGACCTCGCGACACAGGTTCGCCTGGCCTTCGCCAACCTCAACGCGATCCTGACCGAGGCCGGCAGTAGTTTCGAGGATGTGGTCGACACGACCATCTTCATGGTAGACCCCGACTCGACATTTGAAACTATCTGGGAAGTAGTTGCCGAGTACTGGGGCGAAGCGCCCTACCCGACGGCGACCGCTATTGGCGTGACTTGGTTGTCCGGTTTTAATTTCGAGATCAAGGTGATTGCCAAACTACCCCAATAAACTCGGCTCAGTCCTTTTCCGACTGTCAAAGGGGGCCATCTTGTTTTTTCTGGGGGATGCTAAGGATTGCAGGCGGGGATAGTTTTCCTGTGCCTGTGTGCGCCGTATAGTGGAAATATTTTTTCGGTCAAGGGAATGGCTATGAACCCGCGCTAAGCTGCCTGTTCGTCGGTGTATCGGCGCCCGTGAAATCGTAAAAGTCACCTCGCATTGCGCGAAAAGGAGAACGCCATGCGTGCAGAAATGATTCTTGCCGGGATCGGCACGACGTTGGCGCTGTTGTCTGCATCGCCAGCCCAGCCTGCGCCCCTGCCGCTGGAAACTGTCAACCAGGGTGCTATCTCGGTGCGGGTACAAGGCTCGGGAACAGATGTCATCTTAATCCCAGGATTTGCCTCGTCCTACGAAGTATGGGCTGATTTGGCCTCCAGATTACGACAGAGCCATCGGCTCCATCTTGTACAGGTAGCTGGCTTTGCCGGCTCAGCTGCTGTACCCGATCCGGAAGGAAGAGTAGTCGCGCCAGCGGTTGAGGCGATCGCTGAATACATCCGCAGCCAGCGCCTCGAGGCGCCGGTCATCATCGGTCATTCGTTGGGTGGTGAGGTGGCACTGATGCTGGGTGCTCGTCATCCCGATCAAGTGGGACGCCTGATGATCGTCGATGCGATGCCCTTTTATACCTTGCTGTTTGACCCCTTCGCGACCCGTGAAACGGCGACCCCGCATGCTGCTGCGATGCGCGATGCAATGTTGGCCGCAACCCCTGAGCAGGCGCAAACCATGCAGCAGGCCTCCATCGCCCGCCTCGCCAAAACTGAAGCGGTCAGGCCAGCCTTGGTCGCAGCGGGGATAAACTCGGACCGAAACACTATGGCCAATGCCATGTATGAGCTGATGGTCACTGACCTGCGACCTGAGCTTGGACGCATCAAGGTGCCTGTCGAGGTCGTCTATGCCTATGACCCGCTTTACGGCATAGAGGCGTCCCACGTTGATGCCATGTTCCGTAACGCCTATGTCTCGACCCCAGACATCAGCTTCAGGCGTATTGACGGCAGTTTTCACTTCATCATGCTGGATCAGCCAGAACTTTTCGTCGGTGCTGTCATCGAGTTCCTGAGTCCAGGAACGGCGGCGGGATTGCTAGATTGATGAATTGCCACTAAAGGGTGCAGTGCTCGTTGCCGTACTTGCAGGAAAGCACGCCGAGAAAACGGGTGACCATTTGGTATCACCCTGACTATTATTGACGTTCACTATCTGCCTACCAAGTAAATCAGCCGAGTCTCCCAGTTGAGAGGGATCGACAGGCTGCGGGCTAATTCGCCAAGGAATTTACGTGTTCAAGATTTTCGCTTTAGCGCTTACCCTTACGTGCCTGTCCGGCTGTAATCAACAAACCCTTGTCCATGCCGTAAAACCCCTCTCTACCCTTCAGGAACAGGAACACGCCCTGATGATCGGTAAGTGGTACGGCGAAGCGACCACCTTCGACGGTAAACGTACGCAGCAACTGAATGAACGTCGCGCCGATGGCACCTTCAATGTGAAGTTCCGCGTGACCGACAAATCCGGCCAATGGTTTGAGCAAAAGGAATTTGGCCTATGGGGAGTGTCCGGCAAGATCTACTTCACTATCACTACCGGGAAACAGGTGGGGGAGCAGATCACTTCCGCCAAACCAGGAAACCCTTACCTTAATGACGCGTATGAAATCATCGAGCTAACCGCTACTACTTACCGCAGCAAGGCGCGAGACGGCGGCGGCGACTTCACCCAAAAAAGGGTGGACGACGGGTTTCAGTTTCCGGCGATTCCGGTGGTCAAGCCTTGATGATTGCTCCCGCGCTCTGCTTGGGTAGGCCGCTCTGAACGCGCCTTGTCGGACTGTTGCAGAGGCTTTATCCCATGCAATGGTGACGATCCCACTGTGTCCGCTTCGGGTCATTCATGAGGGGCTACTTCTGGCCGTTTTCTGCCTGTGACGACCGATTGAATTCGGCCATAAGCGGACATGTCAGAAAAATTGTGGTCGGTGATGCCATCTATCTCCATCTCGTGACAGCGCCAGAAAACGATTGGCCTTTGTCTGGATGTCTACCTCAAAAGCGGACGACCAACTCGGTTCTGGTTTCGCCCAGCTTGCCTCCTCCGCAAGTGCAAGCTGGCTCACTTCTCTGCCTCTTGGATACGCCTGGCATGTCAAGTCGGCTAAAGGCCACGCCCCGATGCGCATTGATTCGGCTCACTTTTAAGTTTGAACTATCCGCAATGTCCGGATAGCCAACTATCGCTGGAATTCTGAATACGCTAAGCTAAAAGGCATCCAATGCTCTACACAGCCCTGCCTTCTCAACAGGCTCGTTTTCAGGTTTTCCAGCTGGGTTTAAGCGCTGCAACGCGACCAGGCACTGGCCACCGTCCAGCAGGATCAGTTCGTAATCTTGCCCGGCCTTGGGGGTGAAGTGAAAGCTCTGCCTGCAGCTATAGGAATTGCCGCCAGAAACATAGCCCTCACTCTGGAAGTTCATGGCAAAAGGCTTGTTCGCCGGCACCTTCAGTTCGCTACGCGCCGAGCCTTGCGCCTCCACCCGGCGGTTGCTCTCGGGCATGCCCAGGCTGCGGCCATTATTCTGACCCGCAAAGCCGGATTCGGACACGGCCATCACCCCGGCGCCAGGCACACGCCAGTCGATGCAGTCACGGCCCGGCACACCGCGCGCCACGCCATTGGTGATCACGCGCAAGCGTGCGGTATCCCCTGCTGTGGGTTCAACATAGGGCGTGTTGTAAGCACGGATATTGGAAATATTGCCGCAGCCACTCACGGCCACGGCCAGGCCGGCTATCAGAAACGCTCTCATGGAAGTCCTTTTTTGAGGCTTAACGGCAGTGATAAGGGCTTTCGCTGCTCAGTTCCTCGCCGGTCCGGGCATCGCGAATGATGACCGTCGCCCCCGGCGCATTGAGGCAGAACGCATTGCGTATGGGGTAAATGTTATGGCCCTCGGCGGTGAACGTGCCGAGCTTGGTTAACGGGGCGCCGGAGGCGTCCTGAGCCGTCACGGTGTACTCACCCGACATGGTCAGACAGCCGCTCAGTAACAGCAGCAAGGTGGCGCAGATTGCATATTTCACAGGTGATGTCCCTATCGTGTCGAGTGACGAACCCTCAAAAAGAGGGCGGTTTTTTTGTGGTTTCATTGCGCCGACTCACAGGCCTTCAACGGTTCTTGGGTGCGCAACGCACAGACGTCAAAACCATCACGCCGGGTGTAGCCCGAGCGCTTCATACACACAAAGCGCTGCGCCCGCTCCTGGAAGCTGGCATTGGGATCGATGCCGGAGCCATTCTTCTCACCGCAAGCCAACATGGAGGTCAAGACATCCTTGCTGCTCGCGCCGGGTTTCTCCCATAAGTCCGCATCAGCCGCCGGGGGCTGAAAGGGCTCGCTGAAACAGGCGGTGACGAGGGTAGCAAGCAGCAGCGCCAATGCCATAGGTTTAAGCCACATGATCAATCTCCTTATTTTCTCGGGCTGACAGGCACCAGCACCGGCTCGCCTTGCGGCCAATATCTTGCGCAGGCTTGCGCACCACTGCCATAACAGCTGTGCATGGTCGTATCACCGGTGAAGACATTGCCCAACTCCTTGAGCAAGCTGCTGCCCTCAGGTATTACGCCGCCAGTACCCGGGTTATTGCCCATGAAGAACCACCTGCCCACCGGGTCGTTGTTATGAACTTCGTATTTAAGAACCATCTTCGCCTGTTCGACTGGGTCGGTGACGGCCGAACGGTTTTGCAAAAAGGCCAACTGTTCATCGGCGGTGTAAACATTGAACGCTCCACCGAAGTTATACACCGTAGTCTTGCTGAGTAACCCGGCAGCATCAGGCATGTTGTAAATGGATTGTCGGGAGTTGCCACCGGTCATAGTGCCGCGACTGTGTTCAGTCAGGTGCAAGCCAGTGGCGCCATAGTCGAGCTGCAACTGGCGCGAGGCCGCGGTGTAGTTGGTCAAGCCGAAAAAGTTGTTATCCATCGCCTTCTGATACCCGGCAATCAACAGCTCCGACAGGGTATTGTCCGCCTTGGGAAACCACATGAAATACTGTGGCCCGGTCGCGCCAGGGTCGCGATGCTGAGCCGCGTATTTAGCCGCGGCTTTGTCGTCGTTGAAAATGCCATTGAGGGCTACGTTGACTACGTTGTTTTCATCCGCCTGCAGATGTTGCCTTTCTGCATCACCCACTACACGGAACAACGGCTTTTGGTCCGCGCCTTCCTTCACATTGCCCTGTTCATCCAGCTCCAGCGCCAACATCTGTGGCGGCGTTTTGAACATGGTGCGATACGCCTTATCGGTAAACTGCACCCCTTGGCGATAGGCCTCATTCTTGATCGACTGCTCCGCCTCGGCGGTACGCTGCAGTTTGTCCAGGTCCTGACGCTCGGCGCCAACATGGGAGTGGGCGGTGTCACGGTTAAGGCTGGCCACGGTTTGACTGGCATCACGGCCGGTCAATTGCTGCTGGCGGTAGGCATCGGTAATGAGGATATTGCCGGCACTCACCGCGCTCAGCGTGTTGCCCTCGGAAGAGTCCGAAGCCTTCCCTGCATCCAGGTAGTTGCTGAACAAGGCCTTGCTGGCGCCGTACATGCCCTGGCCGACAAAGTCGCTGCTGAGGGTGAGCCCGCTGCTGTCGGCGCTGGCCTTGGCGCTGTTGTGCAGGTCAGCGGTGGTCAATGAGCCGGTACTCAAGCTGTTCTTGCCATCGGCAATCGCCTTGTCGTTGCTGGCGATCACGCCGCCCACCAAGTGGGTGTTGCCCTTGACCCGGATATCAAAACCACCGTCCCCGGCCCGAATGCCGCTCTGCTCAGTGACACTTTCAAAGTTGGATTTCTGAATGCCTTTGTTCTGACTCAACGTGAAGCTCGATGAGCCGATGCAGAATGGCGGCACGCAAATACTCACGCCCACGCCCAGGCTAGTCTGTTTGGCCTTGTAGGTACTGGTGTCCTGCAGGCTTTCGACACTGAAATCACCGCCCACATCGGCCGTGACTTGCTTGCTACTCACCACTGCGCCCTTGAGTCGGGTATCGCCACCGGAATCGAGCGAGACCTTATTACCAGCGTCCACATGGGTATTGCTCCAGACCACATCATCGCCATCGGCCTTGCCGCGGTTTTGGGACGCCCCTGCGTTAAAACTGATGCCAGTGGTTTGGCCGCCGATGGCAATGCCAATCCCAAGGCTGGCGTTGCTGCCCTTTTCGGTCGTGCGCTGTTGCACAGTGTTTTGCGCGGCCAGCAAGGCAATAGCGCCGTCGGCCTTGAGGTTAACGTCATGGCCGGCGGTGATCTGGCTGCCTTGTACGGTCAGGTTACTGTTCTTGCCGGCGCCGGCCGCGGTAATGTTGACATCACCACCGGCCAACACCGACGAGCTGGCGGCCGAATTGGAGGTCTGCTCGGTTTTACTTTCCTTCTTGCTGGTGCCGGCCGAAATGCTGATATTAATGCCGCCGGCCATGGACCGGTCCTTGTCATACTGGATATAGCCGTTGCCCGCCCCCATCAGGGTGTTGACCAGCGCCAGTGTTTTGAGCCGGCCATCATCGGTGCGGTCGGACGCGGTTTTCATGCGCTGGGCGGTCTGCACGGCTTCGATCACCGGGTTGGTTACGGTAATCGTGAGGCCGCCTTGCTTGAACTTGGTCTCCTGGGTGATGTGTTGCTGGTCACGGGCCTCAAGGATATCGACCAACCGCGCGGCAATGTTCACATCGCCCTTGGGCGCCGTCACTTGGCTGCCGACCTGGCGGTAGGCATTGCCGGCCAGGATACTCACGTTGCCATCGGTGGCGCCGATGGTGCTGGCCGCCGCCGTTTCACTGGCGGTACGGTTTTTGTCGCTGCGCTGCTGGCTGCCGATGGTCACCGCGATGGCGCCACCGCTGAACAGCCCGCTTTGCTTGACCTCCTTGAAGTGCTGTTCGCTGAGCTGGTCGGTGGCGGCCACCACATTCACATCGTGCCCGGCTACCAGGGTGGTGCCACTGGTGGAGACCACGTTACTGCCGCGCACATTCAAGTCATTGTCGGCCTTGACCCACGCGGTCTCGCCACTGAGGGTGGTGGCCTGAGCGCGGGTTTCACTCACGGTGTCGCGGGTTGTAGTGGTCTTGCTGGAGAACAAGCTGTTACTGCCGGTGACCTTATGGGCCTCGTCGACAAAGTTGTAGCTCTGGCTGGTGCTTAAATTGACGTCGCGGCCTGTCGAAACGGTGACCCCGCCCTGCTCGCTGACGACCTTGGCGCCTCGGGCATTGAGGTCATTGTCTGCGATCAGGCGTACCTCGCCCTCACCCTGGATAACACTGCCGACATCGGTGCGGCTCGCGTCCTTGCGCCAGTTGCTGGCGTTCCATTGCACGCTTTGTTCACGGCTCTGGGTCACCGTGCCCAGGTTGATATCGTGGCCAGCAACCACCGTGGTCTTGCCGTCCTTGCCGGAACTGACGATCTGCGCCGCACTCAGGTTGATATCGCGCGCCGCGTTCACCACCAGTTCACCCTTGGCATCGGAGACAAACAACCCGGCAACCCGCGAAATACCCGTGGCGGTGCCCTGGGCACTTTCGGTGTTGCGCGTGGTGGACACCATGTTGATATCGCGACCGGCAACCGTATTCAAGCGCGTGGAGGCATCGATCAACCCGCCGAGGTTGTTCAAGTCGGTGCGGGCTTTTACCTCCACCTCGCCACCGGTCAGGCGCCCGCCCAGGTTCTGCAGGTTGTCGGCGGAAATCGCCAGCACGCTGCGCCCGGCGATCGTGCCGCGGTTAACCAGGTCGCCTTGTAGCTTGAGGTCGACCACGTTGCCCGCCATTAGTGCACCGGAGCCATCCAGGTCGCCGTCGCGCACCCGCACATACACCTGCGGCACCAACGCCTGCGTCACGCTGCCGTCGGCAAGGGTCACGTCCTTCTTCACCAGCCAGACGATGTCGCTGGTCAACTGGGCCATTTGCTCAGGGCTGAGCGCCACACCCGGCACCAGCTTCCACTTGCCGGCGTAGGTCAGCGCACTGTCGAGCAACGCGCGGTACTGGGTCTCATCATTGGCGTAGCCGTCGAGGAAGCGTCTGCCGGTGAGTTGGGCAATCTGTTCGCGGATCAGTTTTTGCTCATAGAAACCATCGCCCAGCCGCGTAAGGGTCAGGCCCGGATCCAGTTGCAGCCGATCCAGCATGTAGTTGGAAGACAGCCAGGAACGATAACTGGTGAAACGCGGGTCGCTCTCCACCAGATAGTTCGGGTTGGCCTGGGGATTGAGGTGGAACAGGCTGTTGTCCGGCACCTGCACGTTAAGCCCGCCGGTACGGATTGACTCACCTACGCCTCCCGCCGCCGTCGCTTGCAGTGCCGCCACTTCCAGCACCGGGCCAGGCGCTCGGCCATTGCCCACATTGACCTTGGCCGCACTGGCACCGCCGGCAGCCTGATCGACGCTACTGGTCAGGCGAGTGCCGAGTTGCAGGCCACTGCCGGTATGGGCGGTGTTTTGCAGGTACTGGGTTGGCCGCAGGAAAATATCCGTGACGCTGGCGGCCGGGTTGTAGGCGGCTGTCGAACGGCCCTGACGGTCACGGCCCTTGCGATGGATGCGATACAAATGGCTGAACGTGCCACTGTCCGTCACCGTCTGCTGCCCGGTGACTTCGGTGTTGTTGAGCTGTCCGATAGTGCCCACCAACGTGCCGCCGGCGATGATCCGGCTCTTGTCGTTCAACACCGAATTGGCGGTCAGCAGCATTGAGCCGCCGGAAAGGATTTCACCCGGGTCCGAGGTGAGGATCTGGGTCTGGGTAGTGGTACGAGTGTAGTCGTAGCGGTTGTAGTTATCGGCCACGCCCTCGGGGCTGACCAAGTGGCTGACTTCGTCGTTGTAGAGTGAGATCTGATCCGGGCGATAGCGATTGGCAGAGCCGGTGTGCTGGAACTCCTGGACGCCTTCGCGGCTGACCTCAACCACTTGGGTGCTGAAGTGTTCGTTGGTATTGCGCAACTCCGCACTGTTAAGGCTCAGCCCGCCGAGTGCTTCGATACTTGCGCTGGCGTTATGCACCAGCCCGGCCTGGCCGGTGGCCTGGCCCTGGGCATCCAGCGCGCCGCCGATCAACAAGTCACCGGCACTGAAAAGCATGGCGTGCTCACGGTTGACCAGCGTCCCGACGCCAATGTCCAGGCGTTCGCGCGCGGCGATCACGGCCGCTCGGGCATCTTCCACATCATTGGTCAGTTGCCCCGCCGCAACGGATACGTGATCACCATAAATACGGCCGCTGCCAAGGTTGTTGAGCACCTGGGTATTGATTCGGGTGATCTGGGCATCGATCAAGCCACGGTTATTCAGGGTATCCCCCACATCAAGGGTCAATTGCGCGGCACTGATCTCACCGTTGGCGCGGTTTTCAACCCCACCGCTCAATACCCGCAATTGCTTGCCGGCCTGAACCCCACCCTGGTTGTCGAGCGTGCCTTGCAGGGTCACCTCTAGATTACCGTTGGCTTGCAGTTTGCCGGTATTGACCAACCCCGAAGCCAGGTTGAGGCTGATGTCGCCCAGGCTAAACACGCGGCCATCGCCACTGAGGCTGGCGCTGGTCAGGCCGAGCCGTTCTCCGGCGATCAATGTACCGGCACTGTTGAGCAGCGCTTGGTCTGCGTTGATCGACACTTGCTTGCTCGACGAGATCAGGCCCGCACTGTTGTCCAACTGCCCGGTATTGTTGACGCTCAGCAACTGGTCGGCACGAATGGCACCCGAGCGGTTAAGCAACTGCGCCAGGTTCAGGGCTAACGACTGCCCCTCTACGCCCTGGTTGCTCCCTTGGGTCTGCTGGTTATCCAACTGTCCTGCATCGACCGTCAAGGTGCGCCCGGCACGCAGCAGGCCGCCGACGTTATCGAGGTGACCGCTGCCGATGTCCAGCCGCGCGTTCCCCAGGCTCTGCAGCTGGCCGCCGCGATTGCTCAGGCCGCCAGCGGTTAGCAGCAGGCTCTTTTCACTGCTGAGTACACCGGCGTCGAGGTTATCGACCTGCGCGGCATGGATCGCCACGTCGCCTTTACTGCCGATAAAGCCGGCGTTGTTGTTCAGGTTGCCGGAGCGCAGCGTGATACCGGCCTGCCCGAGGATGCCATTGGCGCTGCCCGAGTCAGTATTGGTCAACGTTTGCCCATGGGTGTCGAGTGTGATCGCACCGCTACCCTGGATAAGCCCGGCCTGGTTCTTGAGCTCACCACTGCGCAGGTCCACGGTGCCGCTGCCGATAATGGCGCCGCGCTGGTTTGACAGGCCTTGCCCGGCACTGTCGAGCAACAAGGCCGCGCCACTGATCAACCCATCGTCGTTATTCAGGCCCAGGCTGGTAATTGTCACGCCTTGCCGGGCCTGCACCACACCGCCGATGTTATCGAACGCGCCCTGGCTCACCGTCAGCACCAGCGGCCCGCCGACCGAACCCACGGTGCCCTGCCGGTTACGCAATGCGTCGGCGCTGACACTGAGTGCGCCGATGGCCGCCAGCGTGCCGTGGTCATTGTTCACCTGCCCGCCGGACAGCGTGAGGCTGTCGCCCGCAGTGATCTTGCCTTGCGCGTTGAGCAACTGCCCGGTACTCAACTGTGCGCCCTTGGCTGCGGCCAGCGTGCCTGCACTGTTGTCCAACAGCGTATGCGCGGTGACCTTGAGGTTGCCGGCCACCGCCGCCTGAACCGCGCCGCCTTGATTGAGCAAGCGATCAGCCGTCAGGCTGATATCACTGTCACTGGCCACTGTGGCGCCCGTGTTGTCCAGCAGGCCCATGGTGTTGATGCGCAACGTGCCCGCGCCGGTCTGCAGGATGTTCCCCTGCCGATTGGACAGTTGGTTGGCGTCGATTTGAATCTGCCGGGCTACGGTGGTGGCGCCGTCCAGTACCGCGTCGGCAACGGTGACTTGCAGTAGACCATTGCTCTGCAGGCTGCCTTGGGCACCTGTCAGCGCCTGGCCCTGAAGGGTCAGGCTGCCCGTGCCGGCATGCTCGATCCTGCCCTTGGCATTGGACAGGCGCGCCGCCGAAAGGCGTACGTCGGTCGCATTGCTGGCGATGCGTCCTTTGGTGTTATCCAGGCTGTCGGACACAGCAATCACCGTGGCGCCCTTGCCGACCTGGACGATTTCACCTTGGCGGTTGGACAGGCTGCCGGCGGCCAATTGCACACCTTCGGTGTTGATTTTGGCACTGTCGGTGGTCAGGGTTTGTCGCACCGCTGTGCTCAACGTCCCTGTCGCGTCCAACGCTGCACCGCTTAAGTCAGCGCCGCCCGTGCGGGCAGTGAGCATGACATTTTGCGCAGCGGTCTTACTCGCATTGAGGTCAAGGTTCTCGGCGCTCAACTGCAGATCCCCGGCAGCAATCGCCGAGCCTTGGTGCTTGAGCGTCTGGCTGGCGCTGACGCGCAGTGCGCCATTGCCACTGACCGCGCCGTCAGCTGCCACACCTGCGCCCAATATCGACCTGCTGGCGTTGTCGATGGTTTGGGCGGTCAGGGTCAAGTCCTGCTGCGCAGCCACCACCCCTTGGTTGTTGATATCGCCACGACTGGACAGCGTCGCGGCGCCCTTGCTGTACAGCGAACCGCTGTTATCGATGCCCAGCTGGCTGTCCACCTGCAGGTTCTGACTGCTGCTGATTTGCCCGCTGTTGCCCAGGCGCCCGTCGGCGCTGATGACCACATCGCCGGCACTCGAACCTATTTGCCCGGCATTGCGCACGCCGAGGCCGGCTTCGGTACCCACCAACTTGATTTTGCCGGCATACATGCCACCCAGCTGCGCCACGTCAATGGCGACCTGGGGCTTATCGCCGGAACCGTTGATGACCGTCGCCTGGGTATTGTCGGCATTGACCTGGTTGGCGCCACTGGTCACCCGCAGGTCCTTGGCCCAGATACCGGCATTGACCTCGACCGAGCGTGCGATGACATCGGTAAAGTCGGTCTGCGATGCGTCCAGGCCCTTGCCGGAGATAACCACCTTGCCGCTTTCAACGCGGTAGCCTTGCAATTGGCCGTCCTGCATCTGCGCACTGCCGCTGGTCAAGGTGGCACGGTTAGCGTTGATAAAACCACAGCCGTCACAGGCGATGCCCGACGGGTTGGCGATCACCACCTGGGCTCGGTCACCGGCGACTTCGATGTAACCACGCAATTGGCTGGGGTTGCTGCTGTTGACCTCATTAAGGATCACCCGCGCCGTACCGCCGGCCAAATGCGCATTGCCCTCAATCCAGCCACCCAGCTGAGTTTGGGTATTGGTGCGCGCATTGTTAAGGATCGCGCCTTGGGCATTAACGTCGAACTGGCTGTAGGTGTTACGTGACACCCCTGCCGCACTCGGGGCCTGAATGTTGACTTGGGGCACACCGTTTGCGGCGTTGATAATCACCGGTTGCTGGCCGGGCGCAGCGCCACGGTCAACCACAATATCGCCCCAGGCCAGCGGCGAGGCCAATGTGATCAAGCCCAACGCCGCCATCAATGAGAACCGCAGGGGACGCAGTGTCAGCACAGTATTCAAGACGACAGGGACGACACCGATCCCGGTGCCTGAGGCTTTTTTGCTGCCCAGCACGTTTTCGGCCACTACCATCAGCAGGCCACGGGCTTTGTTAAAAACGATCCTGTAGAGGTGTTTGTTCATGACGATCCCTGTGTCTTGAAAGCTCTAAAATGCCGCAAGTACTACGATTGGCGGGCAACGGCCGCGATCGGCCACTTCAAGCGCGCCAGAGCAGCACCTTGAAACCGCTTGATCCGTAACCCGCGCTCGTTGCCACGGTGATACAGAGCGCTGAACCGGCTGTCGGCAAACAAATGGCGCTGCACTAAGCGTGCAAGGCGGGCGCTGTGACCAAAAGGCGCCACCCAGTCCAGGAACCACAGTCGCTCGCCGCTGTTCCAGTCGTGCGCAGGCAGGCTGATGGCAGGATTTTGCACATAGCGCTGCTCGGCCTCGACGCTGAACCAACACCAGGCGGCGTAAAACACCGGGCGCCCCGATTCGTAGCCGATGATGAACTGGCGGTTGGCAATAGCTGGCAACAGCAGCGCGTTCAGGGTGTGCAGCGGCACATCGCGATGGCTCGCCGAGTGCATCCACAGCCATACGGCGGCACCCAGCGCCTGGGCCTCGTTCCATGGCTTTTCGCTGAACGCCGGCGCGATCAGCTCAAGGTTATCGAGTTGCATGGCAAACCCTCACATCGACCACGTCAGGCTGAAACCTGCCGTGGTACTGGCAGTCTCGAAGCCCTTGGGTTTGCTGATCGGTTGACCGACAAACACGTCGTAAGAAACTTGCCGGTAGCCACCGCGCAACCCCACCACGTACCCAGCCAGATGATCACCAATGAGGTATTGGCTTGAAGGCCCGCCCACCTTGCCGTAGTCAACACCCAGGTAGGTTTCCTGCCCGGAGTTGCCCAGCGCCAGGCCGAGGTCGTTACGCACCAGCCAACCACGGTCGGCCGACAAAATGTTTTCACCGTCAAACCCGCGAACGCTGTAGCGCCCGCCGATCGAGAAACGATCCTGCGGCACCAACGCCGTGCGGTTCCACTGCGCACGCCAGGCCGCGGTGTAACGCAAGCGCTGCGTGGCAAGGCCAAACGGTACGGAAAATTGCGCGTCGGCGTTGATGATCTGCGAACGCGAGGTCCCTTCGTCAAACGCCTCCTCAGGCGCAGCGATTGCGTTGCGCGCACCTGTGCCCCGGCGATAGCTGGTGCCCAGATCGAGCGTGGCGGTACCGATGAACTCCCGATGACTCAGCCCCAGCGCCCAGCCTGCCATGCGTCGGCGCTGAATTTCGATCTCGGTATGGTCGATATAGTTTTGCGAAGTGCGCGTCCAGCCACTGAGCTTGAGCGTGGTTTTGCGCACGGCATCGCGATACAGCAAGCGAGACGCGCTGATCTCATTGTTTTTGCTTTCTCCGGTGTACTTGTAAGTCTGGTTGGCCCCAGCGACCGTCTGGTGATAGTCATACTCGCTGGACGTGACGCCAAACAGCCAATAACCGTAGGGGACAGAGTAGTGCAAGGTATGGCCCTTGGAACCACGATTACCCGCGTCCCCCCCGCCCAAGTCGTGGTTGAAGCTGGCGTAGAACAAATCGTTCAGGCTCAGCAGGTTGTCCAACGACACCGAAGCCGAACCCAGGTATTTACCTGTGGCGTCGGTTCCCGAATCATCTACCGACACGCTCAAACGCACGGGAAGTGCCTGTTTCCACGCGATAACCAAGTCACTGTCGCCCGGCTTTGCGTCCATCCCTTGGGCCGCGGCGATTTGGATATCCGCCTCAGCCGTGGGCACGCGTTTGAAGTTTTCCAACGCTTGCTCAAGATCACGCAGGTTCAGCAGGTCACCTGTTTTGGCAGGCACCGCGTTCCAGGCATTGGCTCGGGTAGAGGTGCCTTCGGCGAAGCGGATGGAATGAATGCGCCCCGGAATCAGGGTCAGTTGCAGCACACCGCTGTTTAAATCCTGAGGCGGTGCAAGCACGCGTGTCGTGACAAACCCGCGCTCGATGATTGCATTCTGGATTCGCTTCATCGTCAGGTTGATGCCTTGGGCACCCAGACATTGACCGGTGGCCGGGTCATTTTTGGGATCGGCGCTGCGCAGTGCCCATTGAAAATCTTCAGCCAACTCGCCGTTCAAGACGACCTGACGAATCAGGAAACAGGGGGATTCGCGCTTCTCGAGCAAAACCCCGGCGGAGGATGAGGGCGGCGCCTCAAGGCGCACATCCGGCGACGGCTCAAGTTGCTCGCGCAACGCTCGCTCGCGGTCCTGCTGCAATAGCAACTGTTGGGCAGGTGCGGGAGGGTCAGCGGCCTGCACGCCGAAACAGCTGATCAAACCGAACAACAATACGGCCACCGAATGAAGGGACGGTGGCAGTTTTCTAACAGGCAAGTACAACGTACCGAAACGGGCCAGGTACTCCTTAGGCCGGAAACATACTTTCATTTCGCATCCCTGTGAAATCTTCCTGCGGGTGCAGCATGCACCAGAACGGCACGTGATCTGCGAGAATTGCCTCTGACAGGCAACTCCCCTATGAACAACTGTTGCTCATTAAAGTTCAAGGGCGCGTGAGAAATTTCCTACACTTAATTTCCCTCCGGCTTCTTAGACCCCTCTAAGAGAGTACTCTTGGCCGGTGAGCGATCGTCGCTCTGATTAGCCATCCTTGTCTTTCCACACGTGGAGGACTTGTTATGAACATCATCGCTACCTGCGGCCGTCAGCCCTGGAACAAAGGAAAACTAGTCGGGCAGAAAGCCCCACTCCGACTGAGAGATATCTGGGCCATCCGAGTAAGGCTTCAAATTGCGGAAAGAACCCGGGATCTGGCTCTCTTCGATCTGGCCATCGACAGTAAGCTTCGAGCCTGCGACTTAACCAAGCTCCGCGTGCGCGATGTCGCCCATGGCGAACACGTATCATCACGAGCCATGGTGATGCAGCAGAAAACGCAGCGACCAGTGCAGTTTGAGATCACTGAGCAAACACGGTCAGCTCTCGTGGCATGGATACATCAGGCACAACTACGCAGCGAGGACTGCCTTTTTCCTAGTCGGCTACATACCTCAGACCATCTATCCACTCGTCAATACGCTCGTATCGTCCGCACTGTTCGATATTTGGGGATTGAGGTCGATGACGCCCTGGAAATGGCGGAACAGACTGAGGTTTGATCATGCATAGCGACGGTCGAAGTCAGACCGTCGCTAACCGGCCAGAAGCGGTCATTCCGGAAGAAAAATAAATCTGTTACCGTTTCAGTCACCTTTTCACCGTTGCGCTTGACCCTATTCCCTCCTTGCGGCCACATACGCGTACTGACCCAAAAACAAGGAAGACTCTCACATGCCCCGCCTGGTTTGGCTGCGTGACCATATGCAACACAGCGACACCCTGGCGCAGTGGCTGCATCAGCAGTTCGCATACGAGTTTGTTGAGCAGCCATTGGCCGATTGGCAACGCGAATTCGCGGAAGGCCAGGGCAACGGTGATTGGCAATGTCTGATCGCCCTAGAGGATGACCAGCTACTTGGCGGCGCTGCACTTGCCGCCAACGACTTGCCCGAGCGCCCGGAGCTGGGGCCCTGGCTAGCCTGCGTCTTTATCGCCCCGCAGGCAAGGAAGCGAGGGTTGGCGGAACAATTGATAGAAGGCATCTGCGACGCCGCAAAGGCCAACGGCACCACGCGATTGTACTTGCACACCTATGATCGCAGCGACTACTACGCCAAGCGTGGATGGCAGGTGCAGGAGTTTTTTCGGGCGTGGGGTAAGGAGCAGCGATTGATGCTGCGGGATCTTTGAACTCGCTCAGGTTTGCAGCATAAGATGGAGAGCAAACGCCTGGGAGCGCGGATGTTCGCAATAGGGACGAAAGGCTAGAAGCTGCTAATTCAGGAATGTCCGCCGCCAGAAGCAGACGCTCGAAGGTATTGACGAAAATTCGGGTGACTCAGCTTTTGTTGATTGACGCGCGGTCTTAATAAGGCCGCATGCAAGAAGCCCTGGCGTTCGCCAAGGCTTCTGCGTTTTTCGCGAGTAAGGTCAGGTCACTACCATGGGGCTGGGATACTAGTCCCGTCCCGCACCTGCATCAGCGCAAATCCCAACAGATTCAAACCTTTCCACAGATTTGGATTGTTCGCATCCGCGTTGTCCTGTGCGAGCCCTATACCCCAGATGTTATCAACCGGGCTGGCTTCGACAATAACGCGCGAACCGGTTTGTAGAAGATAATCGTTTAACTGCGGATTCTGAGAGAACTTGGCCTGGTTCGCTCGAACAACAATGTCGTATCGGTGTTGCAGCCAAACCTTATCATCAAATCCGCGCACGTTGCGGCCAAGTGCTTTGGCGGCATTAGGAGTTGGAGCGTGGAGCACCTGCGCACGACTTTCCTGATCATCGAACAAGGCCGCTTTCTCGGCCATCATGAAGTGTTCGGCCGTCGGGTAATGTTGCCCCTCGACAATGAACCCGGCCTCGAACCATTGGCTGAAGCACGAAGCCGTGACGACAGTTTTGCTGCGCTGGTGCCCCCAGAAAAACGTAAACCTCAGATGCTCTCCGGAGTTGAAACGGGCGCACAGTCCTTTCAGATGTTCAGAGTCGTTCAAAAATATATCCTCGCTGACTGAGGATCGAAGTTACAGCTACTGTGCTGGCCAAGGCAATCACGAAGTTTGGTAGTTCTTCGGTTGAAAAAATTCAGTCTCGGGTTTTCGAATGTGAACTAAACAGCGATACGTTAGGCCTATTCTGACCGATTCCTGCCCTCCGTGAGGGTCGCTTTGGGTCGGAAGCCGCCTGACTCGACCGGCGGCTTCTGGCCGATTCTGTTGAAAAAGTCGGCTTCGAATTCCACGGCAGAAAGTACGCGCCTGAGATTGAAATCTGAGTTTTGCGCAGAAGGTTGATGAGCTGATTTCGCGTAGCAGCGTGCAAAAGAGGTGTTTTCATCCATCAATATTCGAGCGCTTTGGACAGACCGACTTTTTCAACAGAATCGGCCGAAACCCGCCCTTCATCTCAACTTCGCCCCATAAGAGATCTCCAAAGGAAAAACAACAAAAATCTTCAGAACCGCTGGTCGACCTCCGCTCAAGAACCGCTCTGGCACGCCGATGACAGGGGTAATAGCTGGCGCGGCTGCGGCCGCCAACCGGGACTGCAGACAGGGAAGTTTGGACGTCTTTCACGCCCAACCAGGCGTACCTCGAACCTGTCATGAGTATTATTCGATGCTTCAAAAATCCCTGAGAGCCCAAATCCTTACGCTGCTGAGCGGCAGCCTGTTGGCGATGTTGCTGATTGCCTTGGCCTGCTTCCATTTCCTGTCCAACGGCGTGCATAACTACGCCAACTTGATCGAAGGTCCGCTGCGTACTTCGCAGTTGATCGATGAGGCCAACTTGCAATTCAAGGTGCAGGTTCAGGAGTGGAAAAACGTATTGCTACGAGGCAAGCAGCCGGCCGACCTGGATAAATACTGGAAGCAATTCGAAGACCGTCAGCGCGACGTACAGGGCATTCTCGGCGAACTGGCCAGCCAGAAAGGCCTGGACAGCCAACTCAAGAGCCGCATCGAACGCCTGCGTGACGAACACCGTCAGTTGGGCAGCGGTTACCAGAAAGGTCGCGATGCTTATATTGCCGCCGGGGCGGACCCCGCCGCAGGTGACGCCGCCGTCAAAGGTGTGGACCGCGCCACCAGCGATCAGATGAGCGAACTGGTCAGCGAACTGCGCAAGCAGGGCACCGAGCAATCGATGCTGATCAACGCTGCAGCCGAGCGCACGGTGATGTTGGGGACTGTCGTGATGCTCGCCTCCGGGCTGTTGATCGGCCTGTTGAGCCTTTGGCTGATCAACCGCAACCTGGTTGACCCCATCCGCAAGCTGATCGACTACGTGGAGCAACTGAGCCGAGGCAAATTTGCCGAACGCGTGGCCAGCTCCCGCAAAGACGAATTAGGCAAACTGGCCATGGCCGCCAACACCCTGCGCGACTTTCTCGCCGAAACCTTCAACCGCCTGCAGCGCAGCGCCAATGACCTGGACAGCGCCAGTGGCGAGTTGAGCGCCATCGCCGGCCTCATAGCCAGCGGCACCAACGAGCAGTTCAACCGTACCGATCAAGTGGCCACGGCAATGAACGAAATGTCCGCCACCGCCCAGGAAGTGGCGCGTCACGCGGCCGATGCCGCACGGGCGGCCGATGATGCCGACCAGTCCGCGCAGCAGGGCGAAAAAGTCATGAGCAACACCATTCACACCATCACCCAAATGCGTGGCGAGATCGTCAACACCGCCAGCGTCATTCGTCGTCTGGAAACCGACAGCGGCCGCATCAGCAAGGTGCTGGAGGTCATTCGCGGCATCGCCGAGCAGACGAATTTGTTGGCACTGAATGCGGCGATCGAAGCGGCCCGTGCAGGTGACGCAGGACGCGGTTTTGCCGTAGTGGCCGACGAAGTGCGCAGCCTGGCTCAGCGTACGGCGACATCGATCATCGAGATCAACCAGATCATCCAGACAGTGCAAACCGGCGCGGAGGAAGCGGCCAAGGCGATTGAAAGCGGCCAGACGCGCAGTGAAGAAAGTGTCGCGCAAGTGAATCAGGCCGGCGCCATGCTGGAGCGCATCACCCATGCCGTGGAAGCCATTCGCGACATGAACCGGCAGATTGCCACTGCCGCCGAAGAGCAAACCTCTGTGGCCGAAGATATCTCGCGCAACCTCACCGAAATCACCGCGATTGCCAGCACCAACCTGGACAATGTGCAGCGCACCGAAGCGGCAAGCCACAACCTTCACGGGTTGTCTGGACAGTTGAATGAAGTAACGGCACGCCTGAGCGCCTAGTCGGTCAATAGGAGGCGCGATTTATTGTGGCGAGGGCGCTTGCTCCCGCTGGGACGCGAAGCGGCCCCTGTTCTTGCTCAAAGAGAACGCGGCTGCTACACAGTCCAGCGCGAGCAAGCTCCTCGCCACAGGTTTACCAATGGATAGCTAATTACAACAATTCATGCACTGTCAGGTCAGAGGCCAAGCAGATGGACGCTGGCAAAACACAGCACCCAGCTCACCCGCAGCGCTAACACCTGACAGCAAAGGACGCCTTTCTCCATGGACCTCCACCAAATCAAACAATGCCTCGCCCGCCCTGCCCTTAAATTCACAGCCGGGGGCTTCCGCCCTCTCGGTACCGACGAAGAAAGCTGGCTAGGCAACGTCTTCCTGTTCCGCCCCGATGAAGGCGTGCCCGTCAATCAGGCCGGGCAGCCGTTGCTTCCCTATGCCCAGTTCTACCTGCCCGCCCTGCCCTTCACCAGCCCGTTGCTGGCAGGGGTGCGCGTGTTGACGGTGTTTATTTCCAACCCGTTTCCCGAGTATTTGGAGCCCATGGGCGATAACTGGGTGATCCGCGAATACGGGCCGCAGGATGTATTGGTGCGCAAAGTGCTGCCGGTGGAGGGGTCGTTTCTCAAGGCTTTCGCGCTGAAAGCGCAGGCGGTGCCGGAGGATTTTCCGCTGTGGGATGGCGGTGGTGTGCCGGCTGACGTTGAACAGGCAATTCTCGAACTGCAACGCGCGGGCGAGATACAGAGCTACTACGACCTGGTCACCCACACTTACGAGCACAAAATCGGCGGCTATCCGTCGTTTTGCCAGTCAGGGGTGGACCCGGGTGAAGGTTTCGAGTTTGTCTTCCAGATTTCGTCGGACGCGAAGATCAATCTGAATGTGGTCGACAACGGGAGCCTGATGTTCTGGAAGCACGTCGAGACTGGGGAATGGGCGCTTTATTACGATTTTTACTGAGGCTTGGAACGAGCTTATTAGTAGCGGGCCCGGCCCTGATGACGAAAACCCAAACCGCATCAGGGCCGACTGCCCTTCAGCCCTTTAACTCGCTGGCACGATGGCTCGCCGCATCATCGTAAGCCACGTACAACGACTCGGCGATCTGGCTTTTGATGGCCTTGGTGGACTCCAGTCCCAACACGAAACCCTCGGCTTTGCCGCCGGCACGGTTGAGCTCTTCATGGGTGGAAGCGCCGGTGATGGCGTCGAGGAGTTTGGCGGCGTGGGGGCCGATGCCTTTGGGCAGGGAAATTTGATCGATGGACATTGGCGGTACCTTTAAGAAAATGAACGGTAGCGCATAGCACCACTGCCGGGATGGGCATGGTAGACCAGCTGGCAAAGAAAGGGGCTGCTTTGCGCCAAAAGTATGTAAATACCTGCCCACTTTCGCTCAGCCTCACACGAGCCATTGCGCCGTTAGCAGTCAGCCGTTAGCAGTCAGCAGTCAGCAGTCAGCAGTCAGCAGTCAGCAGTCAGACGTTAGCCGTCAGCCGTCAGCCGTTAGACGTTTGCCGTCAGCCGTCAGCCGTCAGCCGTCAGCCGTTAGCCGTCAGCCGTCAGCCGTTAGACGTTAGCCGTCAGCCGTTAGCCGTTAGCCGTCAGACGTTAGCCGTTAGCCGTTAGCCGTTAGCCGTTAGCCGTCAGACGTTAGCCGTTAGCCGTTAGCCGTTAGCCGTCAGCCGTTAGCCGTTAGCCGTTTAGTTCGAACATCACGCCTGTCCTGCCCGCCGTGCAAACATCGCCTGCTCCGTCTCCTCCGTGGCCCGCTCGCCTTTGTAGGCCAGCTGGGTAACTAAAAACCGGTCCTTGATGTCCTTCAGATCCGACGGGTCATAGGTTCTGAGCAACGGCGCCAGGTCGATGGACTTGGCGAAGTTCTCGTTGGTCACGCTGTAGTAGCCCATGACGCTGCCGGACCAGGGCGAGCTCGCGTCGGTCATGTCGATGGTGGCGTTGCGGTAGGCCACGGCGGCCGTTTTCAGCTCAGCGGAGCCATTGAGCAGTACGGTGAGCCGTTTGATAGTCGCGTCGCTTAGCTGACCGGCCTTGTCGAGTACTTTCAGGCGGCCATCGGCTTCGACGGTAAAACCATAATCGGTTTTGGCCAGGTCGGGCGCGGTGCTGTCAAGGGTGGATTCGAATGCGGCGAAGGCGCTTTTGAGCACCGCCTGTGCACCGTTGAAGCGCTCGACGAAGCGAGGATACTGCGGCGATTCGGAGCGGCCGACCCAGGTGTCGATCACCTGCGGTGGTTCGCTCGCGGCTTGTGCGGCTTCGCTGGGATGATAGACCGCCGCCGGCCCGGCATTTGCCAAGGGTTGCGTGGCGGCCTGCGGCAGTGCCTGGGGCGTGAGTTTCTGCTCGGAAGGCGCGAGTCGGGTATTGGCGGGAGCTAGATAGGCAGCGCTGACGGAGAGTGCCATTTCAATCGGTCCATGATTGGTGGGTTCATGGAGGTTATCGACGTGAAACGTGCGACCTTTAGGCCAACTCGGGCCCGCAAGCGGCGCTGGCCTTAGGCCTTAGGCCTTACTCCTGCACGCTGCGCATCAGCGCGCCGAATAAGTCTGCACGCGGCATCTTGTCCAGTGGGATGTCAGCGTCCTCGAACCACGCCTGCCCGGCTTCCGGATGGGGACCGCTGAGTACCACCACGCCCTTTTTATAGGTGTAACGCGCGGCCGCCACGTCGCCGTTCTGGTAAGTCGCCAGGGTTGTATACGCGGAAGTCGAAGTGGCTTTGGGAAAGTACGGGCCATCCTGATAGAACACGCTGTCCGGCTTGCCGTCCCAAATGACGCGCACTGCGGCGTCGTCGATGCCGCTCACTTCGAACCCTGGCCGGCCCGCTTCGCTGTCGAGTTCCTGGGAAATCAAGCCGAGGTTGTTGTCATCGGCCAGGTAAGCGCCCATGCACAACCCCAGGTAGCGCCCGCCTTGGGCGACGTAGTCGCGGATGGCATCGGCGCGTGCGTCGCCCAGGCTGTCCAGCGCGGCGGGGATGTCCTGGCCGCCTCCCGGTTGTACGTAGAGGTCATAGCGTGCGAGGGTTTGCGGGGTGATGTCGACCGGTTCATCGGCACCGACAAGATCAATCTGGTAACGCGGGTCCAGGCGCTGCAGCGCCGCTTTGACGTTTTGCGAACAATCAGCACAACCTGCCGGGCCTCGATAGATCGCCACATGGGTAATCGGCGTGGCGGCGTGCGCCTGGGCGGCAGTGAAAACGAGAAAGGCGGCAGCGATGACGCGAAGGTTCATGGGGATGCGCTCTGTGCAGATGGGGTTCACGTAGCCAAGCCTAAATCGAATAACCCGCGCAAACAGTTAACAGTTGTAAGCAACTGCCGATGAACCGCCTGCATCCCCTCACTCAACCGCCTGCGACAACGGCCGCGCCACCCGCTCCAGGGCCTTGCGTTCGGCCGCCACGCCCCAGATCGCCTGCACCACCGCGGCGATGAGCATCAGCGCCGCGCCGATCAGGTAGCCGATCAACAGACTGCCGCGTTGTTGCGTCTGGATCAACTCGCCAAACAGGGTCGGCCCGATGATCCCGCCCAACCCAGTGCCGAACGCGTAAAACACCGCAATCGCCAGCGCGCGTATCTCCAATGGGAAAGTCTCCGCCACGGTCAGGTAGGCCGAGCTCGCCGCAGCCGACGCAAAGAAGAAAATCACCATCCACGCCACGGCTTGCTGGGTTACGTCGAACCAGCCTTGCTGGAACGCGTAGCCACTGAGCGCCAGCAACACGCCGGAGGTCGCATAGGTAAAGCTGATCATCACGCGTCGGCCGATCACGTCGAACAGGCGCCCGAGCAGCAGCGGCCCGCAGAAGTTGCCGAGGGCGAGCGGCAAGATGTACCAGCCGACCTGTTCGGCGGGTACCTGGTAGAAGTCGGTGAGGACCAGCGCGTAGGTGAAGAAAATCGCGTTGTAAAAGAACGCCTGAGCGGTGAGCAAGGTCATGCCGACCAAGGCACGACGGCGGAAGCTGACGAACAGGGTGTGGAAGATTTCCGCCAGTGGCGTGTGGTCGCGCGCGTGCAGGCGCAGGGGTGGGCTGGTGACGGGCGCAAGCGCATGGCCTTGTTCGCGCAGGCGCGCTTCGATGCCTTCGACAATACGCCGCGCTTCGGCGTGCTGGCCGTGAATCAGCAACCAGCGCGGGCTTTCCGGGAGCCATAAGCGCATCACCAGAATGATCAGGCCCAGGGCGGCACCGATGCCGAAGCACAGGCGCCAGCCGAGGTCGCCGCCGACGACGTTCGGGTCGAGCAGCACGATGGCGCCACCGGCACCGAGGGCGGCGCCCAGCCAGAAGGTGCCGTTGATAGTCAGGTCGACCCAGCCGCGATAGCGCGCCGGGGTGAACTCCTGGATGGTCGAGTTGATCGCGGTGTATTCACCGCCGATGCCCATGCCGGTGAGGAAACGGAACAGCAGAAAGGTTTCCAGGTTAAAGGAAAACGCCGTGGCCGCCGTGGCGCCAACGTAGAGCCACAGGGTGATGAAGAACAGTTTGCGTCGCCCCAGGCGGTCGGTGAGCCAGCCGAACAGCAGCGCACCGAGTACGGCGCCGGCGATGTACACGCCACCGGCCAGGCCAATGTCGAAGTTGCTGAGGTTCAGGCCGGCGCTGCTTTTCAGCGCACCGGACACCGAGCCGGCCAGAGTCACCTCCAGGCCGTCGAGCAACCAGGTGATACCCAGGGCGAACACCAGCAAGGTGTGGAAGCGGCCCCAGGGCAAGCGGTCCAGGCGCGCGGGCAGGTCGGTTTCGAACAGCGCGCCTGGGGTGTTTGAGTGTGGTTGGGTCATTGTCACATCCGTCACGTGCAGTGCCTCATCAGTTAGGAGTGGGCCTTTTGAAAGGGAGTTCAACCTTGTCGCGCTGAACGAAAGGGCGGTTGGCGCAGTCGCACTATCAGGCCACGGCAAGGAACCCCTGATGCCCCTGAATAATGCTGCCCTCGCGATGCTGTTCACCCTGGCTGCCGGCACGGCGGTCGCCTCCCAGGAGCCCCTGCGTCTGGAGCAGCTCAAACGCTGCGGCGACCTGCTGGAGAGCGCACAGCAGGATTGGTGCCTGAGCGTGCGCGGCATGGGCGATGCCACCGCGCAATTGAAACTGGATGGCAAGGCATTGCCGCAAGACGCTGTGCAGCGCGACGGCAACCACCTGCGCCTGCGCCTGGACAGCCGCCGCTACCAGAGCGGCCCGTTGTGGCTCGAAGACGGCCCGCGCACCAGCAACGCGGCCTGGCTGACCCTGCGCAACAGCCAAGTGGTGGCCGCAGGGCCCAGCGAAGTGGCGAAGAACATGGACGGGCTGACCACCTACGTCGATCTGGTCAGCGTGCTGATCGAAGAAGACCGCGATGGCCGCCAGGAAGCCGAGCGCCTGGCGCGAAAATACGGGGCGACGGTGGTGGGCAGTATCGCGCCGCTGAACGTTTTTCAACTGCGCCTGCCGGCCACCGACCTGATGCAGCGCGACGCTTTGGTGCTGCGCCTGGGCAGTGAAACCGCCGTGGACGCCGTGGTGATCGAAGAATCCGCCGCCGAAGAAGCCGAGCAAACCGCCCCTCGCCACGAAGCGCCGAAGAAGCCGTCGCCCGACTCCGATGAGTGGGCCGCCAACCGCTTTCTCGACGCAGTGGCCTATTACCAGCGGCGCATCCCGGGCCAACACACGCCGATTGTGCCGCAACCGGTGCGCATCGGTTTGATCGAGCGCGGCGTGGATTTCGACACGGCGGATTTCGCCGACTACCTGGGCGCCTGCGCACCTGGGCGCACCTGCGTCTACGCGCGCGACACCGGTGCGGCGGGCGGCCATGGCACCACCGTTGCCGGCATCCTCGCGGCACGCTGGAACAACGGCGGCAACACGGGCTTTTTGCGAGGGCTGGGCAACGCCAGCGGCGGCTTCGACGTGATTGTCGACCGCAACTCCGATGCCGGAATTACCGCAAACATCGCCGCATCAGTCAACCTCGTGGAAGACGGGGTACGCGTGCTCAACTGGAGCTGGGGCATTCATCGCGTCGGCACCAAGGACGTCAACGGCAATGACGTCGACTCGCTGGTGCGCTCGGGAATAGCCATGAACGGCTACGAAGAATTGCTTGAAGAGTTCTTTCTGTGGCTGCGCAAGGAGCACCCCGACGTGATCGTGGTGAACTCGGCCGGTAACGGCTCGGCCTTCTCTGGCAGCGACGAGTACCGCCTGCCTTCCTCGTTCATCACCGAGCAATTGTTGGTGGTGGGCGGGCACCAGCGTAACGAGCGCGACGGCGTCGCTGTGGATGACCCGGCCTACGCCCTCACGCGCAGTTCCTCGAACGTGGACATGCGCGTCGACATCACCGCCGCCGCCTGTGCCCACGCATCCACGCCCAACGCCGACGAGGAAGGCGCCGTGCATTGCGGCACCTCCTACGCCACGCCAATGGTCGCGGGCCTGCTGGCGGCGATGCTGTCGATCAACCCGAAACTGCAGCCCGAACAGCTGCGCATGCTGTTGCGCCGCAGTGCCATGGCCATCGGCGATAACCACGATTTTGAAAGCAGCGACGCCCAGGACCTTACCGCACCGATCCTGCCGTCGGAGCGCAATTACCAGCTCAACAATAAAGATGTCGGCCGCTCGGCTCGGTTGGATATGCAAAAGGCATTGGACCTGGCGGTGCAGAGTCGAACACGGGTGCGGTAAAGCACCGGGGTCGGCTGTAACACCCGAATATTTCATCGCCTGGCCCACCGCCCTCGCGGCCTCGCTGGGGCTCGAGCGCGCCCACAGGGGATGGGCTGTGTTGGATGGATCTCACCCTCGCCCGCGCCGCCATGGGATCAGGAGTGCTTCAGCGCAATCGGCTTGGCCACCGGGCCATGCTGACGCGCCGTGATCAGGCCGATGAAGGAGATGACCAAGGCCAGGCCAATCGTCGAGGACACTTCCACGCGGTGTTCCGGCGTCACCATCATCACTGCCAACGCTGCGCAGATGAACACAATCACCAGGTAAGTCAGCCAGGGAAACAGCCACATGCGGAAGGTCAATTCGACGTTCTGACTGAGCAGCAACCGGCGCATGCGCAATTGCGAGATGGCGATGACCAAGTACACCAGCAACGCGATGGCACCGGAGCTGGCGAGCAGAAACTGGAACAGGCCGGCGGGCATGAAGTAGCTCAGCAGCGTCACGCCCGCGCCGATGATGGTGCTGGCAATCACCGCCGCCCTGGGCACGCCCGCCGCCGAGGTGCGTTTAAGGGCGCTGGGCGCATCGCCGCGCTTACCCAGGGAGAACAGCATGCGCGAAGAAATGTAGATCGAGGAGTTCATGCAACTGGCGACAGCGATCAACACCACCAGGTCGACCATGAATTTGGCGTTCGGGATGTTCATCAGCTCCAGTGCGCGCTGATAAGAGCCCACCGACGCCAGCAGCGGGTCGTTCCAGGGCACCACAGAGACGACGATCGAAATCGACAACAGGTAAAACACGCCGATGCGCCAGATCACCGAGCGTGTCGCCTTGGCGATGTTCTGCGCCGGGTTGCTCGATTCGGCGGCGGCGATAGTCACCGCCTCGGTACCGATGAAACTGAACATGATCGTGATGAACGCGCCCACCACCGCCGACAGGCCATTAGGCGCAAAACCGCCGTGCTCCTCCATCAACCGGCTCAAGCCGCTGGCTTCACGATCAGGAATCCAGCCCATCAGCACGCTGAAACCCAGGCCGATAAACCCGACGATGGCGATGACCTTGGCCATGGCGAACCAGAACTCGAACTCGCCGTACTTGGCCACGCTGAACAGGTTGGTGATCACCAGCAAAATGATCGACAACAAGGCGAACAGCCACGCATCGACCTGAGGAAACCACTGATTGAGCACATGGCCGGCAGCCAGCGCCTCGATCGGAATCACCAACACCCAGAACCACCAATACAACCAGCCGATGGTGAAGCCTGCCCAGCGCCCAATGGCCTGGTCGGCATAGGTCGAAAAGGAACCGGTATCGGGGCGTGCCACCGCCATTTCGCCGAGCATGCGCATCACGAGTACGACAAGCAGGCCGGAGCACAGATAAGCCAGCAACACCGCCGGCCCCGCCGCCGCGATGGCATGGCCGGAACCGACAAACAACCCCGCGCCGATGATGCCTGCGATGGACAACATGGTGACATGGCGCGGCTTGAAACCCTGCGCCAGTTGACCGGTGGAATCGTTGGAATTGAGGCTATTCATTGTTTTTGTTGTTCTCAGGCGACCAGTACCCCTCACCTTAAGTGCGCCGCGCAACGCCCAAGTAGCCTGAGCGCGTCATCATCGTGTCTGATCTCGACATTCTGGCCCACGCGCCGCGTGGTGTTCGCAGCCCATTAATTGATCATCTGCCACAGCGAGGCCCCAACCCCGGTAATGCTCTCCCCGGCGATCAAGCCTGCCGCCGCGGTAATCGCAAAACGTTCGGTAAGGCTTGGCCAACGACAGCTCGCCCACCACGTGATCACCGCGCCCAGCGCCATCATCAGCGACACCGAGGCGGGCAATACAAAGGCCAATCCCAATGCGGCGGCGCTGGGCAAGTAGCGGGCCCGGTGCGCGGGCAAGGTGCTGTCGAGCCCACCCAGCACTATTCCGACCAGGCCCGCGATGCCGATGGCCCAGCGAATGCTCGGCGACAAGGAGTCCAGCCCATGGGTCAGGGTTTGCGCCACGGCTTTCCAGGTGGCCACGGCCGGGGCCGGCCATTGTTCGGTGAGCAACATGGTCTGTGGGTCGGGGATCAGCGCCAGGTAGGCGAATACGCCGACAATGCTGCCGACAAAAATCCCCAGGATTTGCGCGATCACCTGCTTGTGAGGCGTGGCGCCGATCGCCTTGCCGACCTTGAAGTCATTCATCAAGTCCGTGCACTGCCCGGCCGAGCCGCCGGCCGTGTTGGCGCTCATCAGGTTGATGGGCACCTGCCCCGGCGCGACGATGCCAAAACTCAGTTGGGACAACTGCCCAATCGCGCCAATCGGCGGAATGCCGGTGGCGCCCACCACGCGGGCCGCCACGGCGGCCAGGCAGATTGCCAGCGGGATGGTGAGCAGCGCCATCCACAGGTTGATACCGAACAGCAACGCTTGCAGGCTCACCACCAGCAGGATAGCCAAGGCAAAACCGGCCGCCGGGCCCGGCCGAGGAATCGTCCAGGGCGTGCCGCCGCCTGCCCGGGTGGTTCGGTGCAACGCCCATAAGCGAATCCCCAGAGACGCCAGGGTAGAACACACCATCAGGCTCACCCCCGGCCACAGCAGCCACTCCACCATCGCGGCGAATTGCGGGCCGCTGCTGCCCGGCGCTATGTTCACAAGCCCTTGCGCCAACAGCCATGGCCCCAGCCCACCCCAGGCCAGCAGGGCGCCGAGCAGCAAGGTCAGGCCCACGCGGATGCCAATGATGCCGCCAAAACCGAGCAGCAACAGCGACGGGTCACTGGTAAATGTCAGGCGTTCAAGCTGGGCCGTAGGCGACCAGCGTGGGAATGCCCACAGGAAGGTATCCGCCCACTTGACCAGCCCCGACAGCAACGCGGCGCCGAGCAGCACTTTCAAGCGTGTCGCGGCTTCGCGGCCGTGGTTGTAGATATGCAGCAAGGTCTCCAGGGTGGCCATGCCCTCGGGAAATTTCAGCGCCTTGTCGTTGAGCAATGAGGGCCGCAGGTACCATGCGATCCAGATACCCAGGAAGCTTACGGAAAACACCCAGGCGATCATCGGGACCGCCTCCAGCTGGTTGCCCGTCAGCAAGGTGTAGGCCGGGATGGGCGCAACCAACCCGCCGGAAATGATCGACGCGGCGGCCGAGGCGACGGTCTGGTTGATATTGCTTTCGTGCAGCGTCCACGGCAACGACGCGGCAGAGCGTTTGGCCAGGCCCTGCCAGATGGCATAGCCAATCAGCAGGGCGATGATCGACATGTTGAACGACCAGCCTATCTTAAGGCCGGCGTAGACATTGGACGGGGTCAGCAGCACACCGAGCAAGGCGCCGGTGGTTACGGCTCGCACGCTGAGTTCGCGTTCTACGGGGTTGGTTGTCGGGCTGGGATGCATGCAGATTCCTTTCGGCCAGAAGGCAGCGCCACCTCATAAGTGAGCGCTGCCGAGCTGGAAGGTTCCGCCCTTCCAAGTGCCTCTACTTGGCGAAGGCGTACTCGCCGCCCTGCTCCACCGCCTTGCGATAGGCCGGGCGTTGCTGGAGTTTGTCCAACCATGCCGCCAGGTTCGGATACGCCGGCAACTTGCCCTGAGCCATGGCAACCTCGGCGATAAAGCTCATCTGGATATCCGCGCCGGTCAGTTCGTCACCCACCAGGTAAGGCGTTTGTGCGAGCACGTCATTCAGGTAGCCGAGGTAGTTGGCCAGCTCCGACTCAATGCGTGGATGCAACGGTGCGCCCGCGTCACCCAGGCGCCCGACGTAGAGGTTGAGCATCAGCGGCAACATCGCCGAGCCCTCGGCGAAATGCAGCCATTGCACGTATTGGTCGTAGGTGGCGCTGGCCGGATCAGGTTGCAGTTGACCGTTGCCGTGGCGGCGGATCAGGTAGTCGATGATGGCGGCCGATTCGATCACTACGCGGGAACCGTCCTCGATCACCGGCGATTTACCCAGGGGGTGAATCGCTTTGAGCTCGGCGGGCGCGAGGTTGGTTTTCGGGTCGCGTTGGTAGCGCTTGATTTCATAGGGCAGGCTGAGTTCTTCGAGCAGCCAGAGGATGCGTTGGGAACGCGAGTTGTTGAGATGGTGGACAGTGATCATGGGCGCTCCGCTGAATAGACATGGGTTTGCATAACGAAAGACTACACCGTCGCCGAAGCGTTCGGGTTGTCTTACTCAAGTGGCGGCCGTATTCACCCAAAACCCGCCCCCCCCCCTGCGCGCGCGCGTAGGTGGCCTCCGCCTCAGCTCAAGCGGAACCGCGCCGTATTGTCACTCAACGCCTGGCTGCCTTTACTCAAGGTATCGGCGGCCTGGTTTACCGCCCGTGCGCCTTCCAGCAAGCGCCCCGCAGCCTGATCCACTTGCTGGATATTGCCGCTGACCTCATCTGCGGTCGCGGCTTGCTCCTCCACGGCCGCCGCAATGTGCGTCAGGGTGTCGGTGACGTTTTGCACCGCGCCGGCGATCTCGCCCAAGCGTGCGCCCAGGCCGGTGACGGACTCGGCGTCGCTCAGCGCCTGATCGCAAGCGGCGCCCATCAATGTGACGGCCTGGCTGACCGTGGCGCGCAGGCTGTCCACGGTGTCGGCGATCTGCGCCGTCGAGGCTTGAGTGCGTTGCGACAGGCTGCGCACTTCATCGGCCACCACGGCAAACCCCCGGCCCTGTTCGCCTGCGCGGGCGGCTTCGATGGCGGCGTTGAGCGCCAGCAGGTTGGTCTGTTCGGCGATGCCGCGAATGGTATCGACCACCGACTGGATCTGCTGGCCCTGCTGGCTGACTTGCTCCAGGGCGTTGGCGGTGTCGGTCAGGCGCTGGTTGAGTTGCTGAATGCTGGCCGTGGTGCGCTGGCTGTCGCGGCTGCTGTCTTCGGCGATGCGCCGGGTGTGCTGCGCGCTGCCCGAGGCCTGTTCGCAGCTTTTGGCGACGCCCATCGACGTGGCGGCCAATTGAGTGGCGGCGGCGGCAATCTGGCTGATCTGGTGTTGCTGGTCTTCGACTTCGGTGAGGGTACTGCCCGATTGCGCGTTGAGCGTGCGCACCGCCGAGCCCAGCTGTTGGGTTTCATGATTGACCCCCAGCAGGCTGGCGCGCAATTGCACGACAGCAACGTTGAGCGCCCTGCTGATCGCTGCCAGTTCATCACGCCCTTCAACGGCCACCTCCACGCACAGGTTGCCGTCGCGCAGGGATTCGGCGAGCGTGTTGATGCCCTCGGTGCTGCGGCGGATCGAGGCTTGCAGGCAAATGAACAGGTACAGCGCCGCCAGGGCGAGCAGGCTGAACGTCGCCGCCACGGGAATAAACTGTTTGAGCGAACGGTCGCGGTAGTCGCTCAGGCGATTATTCAATGAGTTCAGCGACTGGCTGCGCAACGCACCCAACGCGCCGAGCATGCTGTCGATACTGCGGTCGAAAGCTGCGGTGTCGAGCTTGATGGTGCCGCCAAACACACCGTCGTCCAAGGCCTTGAGTTCGTTATCGAGCAGTTGCAGGCTGCTGTCGTATTGCGCGGTCCACGGCTCGATTCCTGGGTATTGCTTGGCTTTGAGCGACGCGGCAGCCTTGACCAGCTGGTCTCGCGCATCGCCGATGCGGCCGCGCAGGTCGCGCATCTGCAAGCGGCTTTGCAAGGTGAACTGCCCAGACGCAATGGATGACTGCCCCACGCTGGCGGTACGGCCGATGCGCTCGATCAGGTCCGGCGTGTGTTGGGTGGAAATCTGCATCAGCAGGAAGGTTTCCAGCCACGGGTCGAGGATCAGGCCATTGTCGAGGGTGATTTGCTCGCGCAGTGTTTGCAGCGCAGTCAGCGCGGCGGTGAACCGGTCGTAGCCGTCCGGCCACCACCCCACCGTGCGCAGGGACTGGGTATCCATGCCCTTGACGCTCGCCTGCAACGCCTCGAAACGCGCACGGGTGTCGGCGCTGGCGTTGTGGGCTGTGAGGGCATCGCCCAGGGCTTGCAGGCTCTGCACAATCGCCGGGTTGCCGGCATCCACCTTGTCCATGGCAGTGCGTGCCGCAGGCGTTGGGGCATGCAGAATATCCAGGGCTTTCCAGCGAGCGGCCAGGTTGCGTTGCGCGGTCAATTGGCTATCCAGCGCTTCCAGGGCAAGCAGTTGCTGAACACCGGACTGCTCGCTGGAAATCACGGTCAGCTTGTCGCGATAGTCAGCGCCGATCAACCAGAGGCTCCCGGCCAGGGGCAGCATGAACAGGAAAAACAGAATCTGGAACTTGCGCGCAAAGCCGAAACGGCCGAGCAGACGGATACCGGGTGATAGAAGACTGTGCATGGCCGAGCGCTCTCTAAAACAACCTGAAAATGACTAGAAGCAAAATGCCATGTCATTGATTAGTCTGGCTCTAGCAAGATACGGGCCGTAAGGGCAAGGGCCACAAACTGGCGGGCTGGCGGGGCGGGCGTACGCTGGGGTGCGCGAAAATGGGGCAAAAGGCCCCAGTGTGCAGAGTGAAACGGTAACCGGTGGTTTCATTCGCGTGCGCACGGGCCGGGTGCGGTGCAGTCAATCGAGCAACTGTGCAATCCAGCGAGCGTGCCGGGCAACCTCCTGCACCTTCTCCTGCGCAACGGCCTGCCGCGCCTGCTCAAAACTGCTCAGGGTTTTGTGCTTCTGGCGCAGCATGCGCTGCCACTTGGCCAGGAACTGCGGGCTGCGTGATTGCATTTGCAGCGGGCCGAAATACAGCTCTTCATCGGTGTAGGCCACAGGCTCCGTGCGTTCGGCAACGATGATCTCGTAGTAAAAACGGTTTTCCCGCAGCAGCTCTTCGTGAAGGATGCGGTAACCGTTGTTCATCAGCCACAGGCGCAACGGTTGCTCGCCGCCGTTGGGTTGCAGGACCAGGCGTTCGCGGCCGCTCAAGTGGCCCTTGCCGCTGTCGAGAATGTCGCGAATCGTCTCGCCGCCCATGCCGCAAAGGCTGACTGCGGTGATCCCGTCCCCAGGTTCAATCGCCGCCAGACCATTGGCCAGGCGCACGCTAATGTGCGCCTGCAGGCTATTGTCGCGCACGGTGCGCTGGGCCGCCTGAAACGGCGTGGTGGCCACCTCCCCCGCCACCGCCGCGGTGATCACGCCACGGCGCATCAGCGCCACCGGCAGGTAGCCGTGGTCCGAGCCGATATCGGCCAGGCGCGCGCCGTTCTGTACGTTCGCTGCCACGCGCTCAAGGCGCATGGACAAGGTGTGTTCGTTCAACGGTGGTTCCTTGTCATTCCCCGGAAAACCGGTCCCGGCTGTTGGTCAGGTGCAGCACCATGGCGGCACGTGCCGCGTCCGGGTCCTGGCGCTTGATTGCATTAAAGATCGCCTCATGCTCCAGGTTCGCCAACTGCCCCAGCCTGGCAAAGTCGGCACCGCCGCGTTCGGCGCCCAGCACCTGAGTGCGTGGGATCATCGCATTGCCCAGGTGCAGCATGATTTCCGTGAAGAAGGTATTGCCGGTGGCTTCGGCGATCAGTTGATGAAAGCGTTTGTCCTCTTCCACGCAGCTGTCGTTGTTGGCGAGCGAAGCCTGGTAATCGTCCAGCGCCTCGCGCATGCGTGCGAGCTGTTCGTCATGCCTGCGCAACGCAGCCAGCGCCACGGCCTGCACCTCCAGGCCCAGGCGCAGCTCGAGCATGTTACGCACGCTGGCGACCGTGTCCACATGCAAGCGCAAACCTTGTTGGGCCTGTTGCTCCAGCACAAAGGTGCCGATGCCGTGGCGCGTTTCCACCAGCCCGGAGGCCTGCAGCTTGGAAATCGCCTCGCGCACCACCGTGCGGCTCACGCCGTGCTCCAACACGATGGTGGATTCCGAAGGCAGCTTTTCACCGGGTTTGAGTTGCCCGAGCAGGATGCGCTGGGTCAGCGCCTCGACCACGCCTTGGGCCAGATTATTCGAACGTTTGCGCACAAGAGTTCCGCTTTCAATGGGCATGGCTACGGGTCCATGGGTTGGGCTGAGGGCAGCTTAACACCCTGTCGGGAGTACACATTGCTTGCGCGTTAAAAACCCCACTTGTATGACAACCAATCTGTATGACTCGTCTCACGTTAAGCTCTGTTATTCGCGCCCGGATGAAAACAGGCCTGAAACGGCTGAAAAAAATCAGCCTAAACCTCAATAAAAGCGGCGCAAATAACCAAAAAAGCTAATTTCACGCCGTCTTATAAGAACAAAATACTCACCGCCGCATTGCGAATGCCGAAAACCCACTTGTATGATGTCTATCAACAGGACACACAAACCCGCACAAAAATAAATCAGGGGGAGTTTTGAATTGTGAACAATTCAAGCCATGCATCTGCCGCTCCAAAAGATGATTCGGTACTCACACGCGCCGTGAGCAAAGTGAAGGGCCATGTGCTCCCACTGTTCGTGATCATGTTCATCCTCAACTACATCGACCGCGTCAATATCGGCTTCGTGCGCACGCACATGGAGCATGATTTGGGTATCGGCGCAGCGGCCTACGGCCTGGGTGCCGGGCTGTTCTTCATCGGTTATGCGCTCTTCGAAGTGCCTTCCAACATGCTGCTGCAGAAGGTCGGCGCACGCATCTGGCTGACGCGCATCATGTTCACCTGGGGCATCGTCGCCACGTTGATGGCCTTCATCCAGAACGAAACCCAGTTCTATATCCTGCGCTTTCTGCTGGGTGTGGCCGAGGCCGGGTTTTTCCCTGGGGTGATCTATTACTTCACCCGCTGGTTGCCCGGCGTCGAGCGTGGCAAAGCCATTGCGATTTTCCTCAGCGGCTCGGCGGTCGCGTCGCTTATCTCCGGCCCGTTGTCGGGGGTACTGTTGCAGATCGAAGGGTTCGGGTTCCACGGCTGGCAATGGATGTTCGCCCTCGAAGGCCTCGCCTCCGTGGCCCTGGCGTTTTTTGTCTGGTTCTGGCTGGACTCCAAACCCCACGACGCCAAATGGCTGACCCGCGAAGAGCAGGACGCGCTGGTGGGCGCCATCGACCAGGAGCAGCGCGAGCGTGAAGCGCTGACCACGGCCAAACCCACCCTCGGCAAGCTGCTCAAGGACCGGCAAATCGTGCTGTTCTGCGCCTTGTACTTCTGCATCCAGTTGACCATTTACGCCGCTACCTTCTGGCTGCCGAGCATCATCAAGAAAATGGGTGACCTGACTGACGTGCAGGTCGGCTTCTTCAACTCGATCCCGTGGCTGATCTCGATCATCGCCATGTACGCCTTCGCCTCGCTGTCGGGCAAGTTCAAGTTCCAGCAAGCCTGGGTTGCCGCCGCGCTGTTGATTGCCGCTGCCGGGATGTTCATGTCCACTACCGGCGGGCCGGTCTTCGCCTTTGTCGCGATCTGCTTTGCGGCGATCGGCTTCAAGTCCGCCTCCTCGCTGTTCTGGCCGATTCCCCAAGGCTATCTGGATGCGCGCATCGCCGCCGCCGTGATCGCGCTGATCAATTCCATCGGTAACCTCGGCGGTTTTGTAGCACCGACCACGTTTGGCTTCCTGGAGCAAACCACCGGATCGATCCAGGGCGGCCTCTACGCCCTGGCGGGCACCTCGGTGCTGGCGGCGATCCTGGTGTTCTTTGCCAGGACTTCGCCCGCTGCCGCACTGACTTCGCCTGGCGCCGCGCCCGCGAGCGGCGCCATCAGCAAACCTCTTTAAGCTCATCAGGACCTTGCCATGAACACTCCCGTCGTTACCCATTTCCAAGTCATCCCCGTCGCCGGCCACGACAGCATGCTGTTAAATCTGAGCGGCGCCCACGGGCCGTTTTTTACCCGCAATATCGTGATTCTCAAGGACAGCTGCGGCAACACCGGCGTGGGTGAAGTGCCCGGCGGCGAACGCATTCGCGAAACCCTGGAAGAGGCGCGCAGCCTGGTGATCGGCCAACCGATCGGCCACTACCAGCGCATCCTGAACCAGATGCGCACTGCCTTCGCCGCTCGCGATGCCGGCGGCCGTGGCCTGCAAACCTTTGACCTGCGCATCACCATTCATGCCGTCACCGCCATGGAAGCCGCCTTGCTCGACCTGCTGGGTCAATTTCTGGAAGTGCCGGTGGCCGCCTTGCTCGGCGAAGGCCAACAGCGTGACGCGGTAAAAATGCTCGGCTACCTGTTCTATGTGGGTGATCGCACGGCCACCGACCTGGCCTATCGCAACGAGGCCGACGCCGATGACGACTGGTTGCGCCTGCGCCATGAAAAAGCCCTGACCGCGGACGCCGTGGTGCGCCTGGCCGAAGCCGCCAAAGCTCGATATGGCTTCAACGACTTCAAGCTCAAAGGCGGCGTACTGAGGGGTGATGAGGAAATCGAAGCCGTGACGGCCCTGGCCGAGCGCTTCCCGGATGCGCGCATCACCCTTGACCCGAACGGCGCCTGGTCACTCAAGGAAGCTATCCGCCTGTGCCGCGACCAACATCACGTACTGGCCTACGCCGAAGACCCGTGCGGCGCCGAAAACGGCTACTCGGGCCGCGAAGTCATGGCTGAGTTCCGCCGCGCCACCGGCCTTAAAACCGCCACCAACATGATCGCCACCGACTGGCGCGAAATGGGCCACGCCATCCAGTTGCAATCGGTGGACATCCCACTGGCCGACCCGCACTTCTGGACGATGCAAGGCTCCGTGCGCGTGGCGCAGATGTGCAATGACTGGGGCCTGACCTGGGGCTCGCACTCCAACAACCACTTCGATATTTCCCTGGCGATGTTCACTCAGGTAGCGGCAGCCGCGCCGGGTGAAATCACCGCCATCGACACCCACTGGATCTGGCAGGACGGCCAGCGCCTGACCAAAGCGCCGCTGACGATTGAAGGCGGCTACGTGAAGGTACCGGCCAAACCTGGCCTTGGCGTGGATATCGACATGGATGCCGTGGCCAAGGCCCACGAGCTGTACAAAGGCATGGGACTGGGCGCGCGGGATGACAGCGTGGCGATGCAGTTCCTCATGCCGGGTTGGCGCTTCAACAACAAGCAACCTTGCCTGGTGCGGTAAGGCTTCAGGGCCAAGCGGGTCGATATGGGGGCTGTCGAGCCCTCCATGTGACCCGCACCGTTTTGAGTATGACGCTCGTTTATTTACCCACGGTCGCGCCAGGCGCTTTCTGGCTGGGAATTGGCTGCACGGTCAGCTCAACCCCCAACGCCAACATCAACTCTGGACCGTTTCGTAGCGCGTCTTAGAGCCGCCTTTCACCGTTTTATAAAGGCTCTCGCGATTAATCCCCGCAGCCTCCGCCACCTTGTTTACACCCTGAGCCTTGGCGACCTCGGCAAGGGCCTTCATCAGATGTGCGGCCCCCTGAACTTGATGCTGTGCGCAAGACAGGCGCTGATAGCCGCCGGGTCGTCGAGGAAGCGTGAAGCTTCGTAGGCGCTGGTACCGGATGTATCCAGGTCGAGGATCGGCATGCCCTCGGGTTTGAATGTCGATTCGCTCATTTCATCTACCTCTGAGGGCATCAAGGATTTCTTTGCCCGCTTGATTCCTCGTTTCTGATCGGTTTTATCGCTTCCCCAACGCAACAGGTAAGCCGCAATGCCGGTGCGTACAAAATAGATTCCGTAGCCGGGCCCGACGAAGACACGCATTTCGCTCAGCCCATCGCCGACGGGTTCGCAATCGCCAATGCCAGTGATTTTGCTCCGGGACACCGGAACAAAAAAACCAGCCCAGCCTCCGTATCAACAGGCGATCAATACTACTAGCGCTTGTTTCCGTCGCGTTTAAAGCGCCCGATCAAACCACGGCTTCAGGTCATGAGCATCTGCGCACCTACCTAACGCCGGTGCGCGAGGAAGGAGCGCTGTGCTGCGCCAGGGAAGTCAGTACGCCAACACTGCGCCGTCCTCGGGAATATCCACCCGCCCCTCGATACCGTGCTGTTTGACGTAGCTGCGCAACGCCTCGCGGGTCAGGGACATGTGGTTGATGGCGTCCATATGCACGGCGACGATTTTAGCGTTTTTCGCGGTTTGTGCGGCGCGCAGTACATCTTCCTCGCCCATGATGATCGAGCCCTTGTACCCCGCCATCATGGCTTTCCCGGCATTCAGCACGATCACTTGCGGGTGAAACTGCTCGATGGCCTGGTCGACCTCTTTACGCCACACGGTGTCGCCTGCCAGGTATAAAGTCTTGTAGCCCGGCGCTTGAAAAACCACGCCCATGGCTTCGCCCAGCGGCTTGGCCAGTGCCGGCACGGCATACATCTCGTCGGTGCCGTGCTGGCCGCCGGTCTTGGTGATTTTGACGCCACCGAACTGCGCCTCGTCGGTCAGCACACGCACATTCTTGAAACCCTGGGAACGAATCAGCTGCGCGTCTTCTTCATGCTGGGCGAACAATGGGATGTCCTTAGGCAGGGCTTGCTGTGCCGCGTCGTCCCAGTGGTCAAGGTGCGTGTGCGTAACGATTACAGCGTCGACACCGGAAATGACCTCGGCCGGTGACTCGGTCAAATCCACCAGCGGGTTGCGCAGTTCGCTCCGGTAGGTATTTTCAAAGCCTGGGTAAGTGCCCTTTTTGGCCAGCATCGGGTCGATCAGAAACGTGGTACCGCCATAGGTGATTTTCACCGTAGCGTTGCGCACCTGTTGAAGGTCAACCCTGTGGGCTGCTTCAGGTGCGTTCGAGCCTGCAAAGGCGGGGACGGCGGCGGCGCTGCAAGCGATGCCGAGGGCCAGGGGGAGCGTTGTAAATTTCATGAGTTTTATCCTGTTGATGGATCGAGGCGTTCATTTTTGCCGAACGCGCTGAAGGCCAACAGTGGCCTGAATGACAGATAACGATATAATCAGGCCAAACACCCCAACACTCCCGAGATCGCCCCGATGCGTCCCATACACGTAGCCGTCCTTGCCTTCGACGGCGTCAGCCTGTTTCACCTGTCCGTGCCGGGAATGGTCCTGGGAACGGCCCAGTCCAGGCCCGACGAGCCTTGTTACCAGGTCAGTTACTGTGCAGAATCGCCCGGCATGGTCAGCAGTGACCAAGGCCTGGAACTGTCTGTGAACCTGGGCCTGGAACTGATGCACACGGCCGATGTGATCATCATCCCTGCCTGGGGCGATCAGTCGGTGACGGCATCCCCTAAGCTCATTGACGCGCTGCAACTGGCCGATGCACAGAGCAAGCTGATCGTGGGCTTGTGCCTGGGCGCATTCGTGCTGGGCGATGCGGGCCTGCTGGACAACAAAGAAGCCACCACCCACTGGGCCGCCCGCGACGAGTTTGCGCGACGCTTTCCCAATGCGCGGTTCAGGCCGGAGGTTCTTTATGTGGGTGACGGCAACATCATCACCTCCGCCGGTACCGTAGCGGCCATCGACTGTTGCCTGCACCTGGTACGCCAGCGACTCGGCGCCGATGTGGCGAACCGTACCGCGAAGATGCTGGTCACCCCGCCACACCGCCAGGGCGGCCAGGCGCAATACGTGGAGCACCCGGTGCCGCAATTATCCAGCGAGACGCACCTGTCGGAAGTGCTGGCGTGGGCGCGCACGCACTTGGCCGAGGACCTGTCGCTGGACGTGCTGGCGGACCGGGCAAAGATGAGCAGGCGCACATTCACTCGCCGGTTCAAGGAGGCCACCGGCACCACTGTGTCCAAATGGTTGAGCGCCGAACGCGTAGCCAGGGCGCAGGCGCTGCTGGAGACGACCGAGCTGCCGGTTGAATGCATCGCAGGGGAAGTGGGGTTTGGTACGGCATTGTCATTGAGACAGCACTTTGCCACGCAACTGGGCACATCGCCTTCGGAGTATCGGAAGATGTTTTGCCTGGAGTTGGGCGAGTCGAGGTAATGGCGGCGCCCGCATGTAGACATGTCCTACAGCAGGCTTCACCACCTTGCTCCATTGCCTACAGTTGCGTCAGAATCCGCCGGCTTGTGCGCTTGGATGGGCGTCTCTAAGGTGGCTCGGTCGCTGACACCTCAGTGATCGGGTTTAGTAGCCCGAGGTCAATTCCAGCTAGTGCATAAGCCTTACCCATCAGACGACTTGTCTGTGTTTGATGGTGGCTGTGCGCAGGGCGCTTTCGGGCGCGCCGGCTTTCTTGGAATTCCCCGGTCTACTAACCTGCGCACAGCTGCCACCCCTTTGTTTAGTAGCTGAGTGGTGGTAGCCCTAGTTAGGAAATTCCAAGTATGTTCAAAGTTACCCCCAACCCTCCAAACGATCCCGACCTGAAACTGAACCAAGCGGCGCATCGTGCGATTGATCGCTGCATCAACACTGACGTAGAAACTCCCGAGCCGCGCCCAGCACCCTTCACGACATTATTCAGCGTCGCTGACGATGCCAGCCGCGAAGCGCTGATCGCCAACAGCTATGAAACCTTTTCTTCCGTTACCGCGTTACTGCTTGACCTGTCTGATGAGCTGGCAGGAAAACAGCGGGATGTGGCCCTGGCGATTCACCAACTGAGCGAGATAGGGATGTTGCTGGTGGATAAACTGATGGAACGAGAGGGTGCGCTCACTGACAGCTGATTTTTCAATACCGGCTGGCCGCCGAGCCGTTGTGACGTGTCACGGCTCGGCTTTTTTTCGGACGTTCAGAGTCCCCGCTTACGCATATCAGCAACGTCCCGGTCCCGCCTGCCCTCTACCGGAATTGATCCGTGGCGAGGGAGCTTGCTCCCGCTGGGCGGCGTAGCAGCCCCGGAAACGGGAGCGCTGCGCACTCCAGCGCGAGCAAACTCCGTCGCCACAGGTGCAGTGCGCATCCTCGGCAGGCATACCTTTCAATCCAGGTTTTTTTTAGCTGGTATCATTCGCGCCTTTACCTGCCAGGCCAACACACATGAACCGCCAGAAAAAACTCAAGCAGCTCTTCAAGGCCAAGGCCAAAAAGGCCAGCGCCAAACTGGCGCCGAAAAGCAAAGATAAATACATCAGCAAGGCGGACCGTTCAAAGCTTTCGGCCGAAGCCGGCCAAGAACCGGTTACGTCACCCGAGACGCTTGCTGAATAAGGCGCATCGCTGAAGGCGTGCCCGCTTCATGTTTGCCCCAGATACGCCGCAGATGGCGCGCCGAACCAAAGCCTGCGCGCTCGGCGACGGTTTCGATATCCAGATCCGACTCAACCAGCAGCTCGCGGGCCACGGCCAGGCGCACACGGTGCAGGTAATCCAGCGGGCTGATGCCGACATGCTCGTGGAACAGGCGCGCCAGGTGGCGGCTGCCGGTGCAGGCCAGGTTCGCCATGCGGGCGACGGTCCAGGCTTCACACGGGGCGGCGGCAATGGCGTCCTGTACGCGATGGACGGCCGGGTGCAGGTGATTGCGTCCGGCGATCCACGGCGATAATTGCGGGTCGGTGCCGCCGCGGCGCAGGTACACCACCATATCCCGCGCGACGGCGCACGCCAGCCTTGGCCCGGCGCGCTCGGCAACCAGGTGCAGCATCATATCGATACCGGCGGTGATCCCGGCGCTGCAGCTGACCGGGCCATCGGTGACGTACAGGCGGTTTTCCAAAACCCGCGCCTTGGGCGCGAGGGCCTGGAGGGTGGCGCACAGCGCGTGGTGCGTGGTGCATTGGCGCCCGTCGAGCAGCCCGGCGCGAGCGGCGGTCAGCGCGCCGGCGCACACGCATATCAAACGCTCGGCAGAGGGTGCGAACACCGTTCGCAGCCACTGCACCAGGCTGTCGCTGGCGGTTTCGAAGGCTTGTTGGCCGGCTTTGCCTACCTTCATGCTGGAGCCCACCAACACCACCAGGGTGCCGGGCGCCAAGCTGGCCGGCAAGGGCGCCAGGCCTGTCAACGGCAAGCCGATTGAGGTGTGCAGGGATTGCACCGGGCTGACGTACTGCAGCTCGAAATCCACCGCCGCCGGGTCGTCCACCTGCGCAGCCAGGCGCAGCACTTCGGCGGGGCCGGCCAGGTCCAGCATCAGCACATTGGGCAACAGCACGAACAGCACCGGCACGCTCATTAAGTCACCCCGCCAATGCCTGGGCGACGGTGACGATGCGTGCAAACCGACCTTCCAGCACCAGCTCGGTACGCTCGCGAATCTCGGCCGGGGTGTACACCCGGCCGCTGCGTGCGTGGGTCATCGGGAAGGTCAGCGTGGCCGCGCTGACGAAGTCGACGTTAAACCCGCTGTCCGAGGCCTGCCGCGTGGTGGTTTCACAGCACTGTTCGGTACGAATGCCGCTGATGATCAACGTGGTGACGCCCATCTCCGTGAGGCGCGCGGCCAGCGGCGTACCGGCGAAGGCGCTGTGGTAGTGCTTATGGATGACCAATTGCGGGTCGATCGACAGCTCGCTCAATGCCTTGACGTTGCCCGATGCCATCGAAAAGTGCCCTTGGTCTTCCACATGAAAAACTTGCACCACCGGGATGCCTTGCTGAACACAGCCGTCGATGAGCGCCTGTTGGTTTTCAAGGTAATCCGGCAGGTCGTTTTCGGACCAGTAGGGTGCATGACGAAATGAATGCTGGGCGTCGATCACGATCAGGGCTTTGCGGCTCATGGTGGGTCCTTTTGGCTGTTCAGGGGGCTGATGCTGCGAGCCATGGTAAAGACCCACCCGGCTACGCAACAGGCCCAAGGCGGACCGGTTCAGGACGGATTCGGACATAGCCGGCCAATATGAACCGCTCGCTCAGCAACCACTCAAGGCGACCTGGGGCCGTTCGCCCGCGAAGAAAAACGGTCGCAGGCGCACGCCCACGCTATTGCCGATAAACGCCGCCACCAGCCACAGCCAACCGTGCAGGCTACCCGAGGCGATGCCGCTGAAGTAGGCGCCGATGTTGCAGCCATACGCCAGGCGCGAACCATAACCGAGCAACAGGCCACCGACGACCGCCGCGATCAACGAACGCGCCGGAATCTTCAAGCTCGGTGCGAAACGCCCGGCCAGGCCCGCAGCCAACAGCGCGCCAAGCACGATGCCGATGTCCATGACGCTGGTGATGTCTTCCCAAACCGGCGCGGCCAGAGCCTTGGCGTTGGCCGGCATCTGCCAGAACGCCCAACTGGCTACGTCTACACCCAACCCACTCGCCACCTTGGCGCCCCACAACGCGAACGCTGAAGTAATGCCCCATGGCCGCCCGGCCAGGGCCAGCGTGGCATAGTTGAGCAAGGCCAGGCCAATCGCTCCCCACACCAACGGCCAAGGCCCGCGCAGGAAGCGGCGCAGCCCTTGATGCTCGCTGGTTACGCCGGTTTCGAGTTGGCCATGGCGGCCCTTCTCCAGGCGCACGCTCACCAGCGCGATGGTCGCGAACACGGCCAGGCTCAGAAGCAACGCCGGCAGTACGCCGAAACTTTTGACGATGGACACCGGCGCGAACGACGGCAAGGCAAACCACCAGTCGACGTGATGCGTGGCGATCAACGAACCGCAGATAAAGAACAGCAGGGTCACCAGCATGCGCGCGTTGCCGCCGCCCACGGTAAACAGGGTGCCCGACGCGCAACCGCCGCCCAGCTGCATGCCGATGCCGAAGATAAACGCCCCGAATACCACCGAGACCCCGGCCGGCGCCACCAGCCCGACCACAGGCTGACCAAACAAGGAGCCCGCGCCCAGCGCCGGGAAGAACAGCACCACCGCCACCGCCAGCATCACCATCTGCGCGCGCAACCCGGCGCCGCGCCGATCATTGATAAACACGCGCCAGGCCGAGGTGAAGCCAAAGGCGGCGTGGTACAGCGTCAAGCCCAGCGCGGCGCCGACGATCAGCAACAAAACCTGGCGGGCACCCACCATGTTCTGCAGGAACAAGGCGCCTGCCACCAGGACGATAAAGGCCACCAAAGGCGCGACCGGCTTGCGCGCCGGCGTCAGGGAAAGAGAGGTGCTCATGGGGATCTCGGTTGGTTTGAAGAGGGGCAGTATAAACCTAGCGTGGTCTCTGGCAGGCGGTGGCATTGCTGGCCTGTTTAACGCCTGTGCCACCGCTTTAGCAGCCTCGCTGCAACTCGACCGCTCTCGCAGGAGTTTACCGGCCTATGACTGCGCGCCTGGGCTGATCGAATGCCACGCGGCCTCAGCCAGCAGTTCACGATAGTCCCAGGGGCTCTTCTTGACCTTCGCCGACAACCAGGCGCGCGAGTAGCTTTGCGCCGCGCCGATGATCAACGAGGGGATCAGTTCGGCGGGCAGATGGCTGAACTGTTCCTTGCGCCCTGCCCCGCTCATCCAGTCCTTCAACCGTTGATTGCGTTGTTTGTTGCGTGAAACCAACTCGTCCTTGAACGGGCCGTTAGACACTGCAAAGTGGCTTTGAAACATAAAACGCGCCCAGTCCGGCTGCTCAGTCACCCACTCGACATAACTGAACACCAGCCCGGCCACGCCCGCCTGGGCGGTATCGGCCGTTTGCAGATAGCGGTCGCGCAGGCTGGCCTGGTCCTCGAGCGCGGCGAAGAAAAGCGCCGCGACCAAACCTTCTTTATTGCCGAAGTGGTGGTAAATGGCACCCACGCTGGTCTCGCAGCGGGCGCGGATGGTTTCGATATTCGTCGCTTCAATACCTGCCTCGTTAAAGCACGCCAGCGCCTCGCGCAGGATGGTGCGCTTGAGGTCGCTGCGCCTGCCGGGGAAGGTGCGCTCGATAAGGTCGATGGAATGCATGCACAGGGACGCCAAATGAAAAGAGTCTATAGGTTCTGCGGGCGGCAGTGAAAGCGTGGCTTGACATGCATCAAAATAACGGAATATTGTTCCGTTACAGAATATTATTCTGTAACCCACTAACGAGGATATCCAATGAGCCAAGCACTCAGCATGTTCAACAGCGTAGGCCCTGCCGCGTTCAGCAACCTGGCCTGCCAAATGGCACCGTACTTCAGCACGATCACGCCCGAGATCGCTGAGTTGCGCCCCAACCACGCGGTGGTCAACGTGCCGTTTCGCAAGGAAATCACCAACCATCTGGCGTCGGTGCACGCGATTGCCCTGTGCAACGCCGCCGAGCTGGCCGGCGGAATGATGACCGATGCGTCCATTCCCCCTGGCGCACGCTGGATACCCAAAGGCATGACCGTGGAATACCTGGCCAAGGCGAAAACCAGCATCCGCGCGGTCGCCGATGGCAGTGCCATCGACTGGCAAACGGCCGGGGACAAGCGTGTGCCGGTGGAGGTTTTTGATGAGGGCGGCGTCAAAGTGTTCACGGCCCACATCACCATGAATGTGAAGCTGGCTTAACTCAGTGCCCCACCGCCGCAGGCCCATCGGCAGACCGCCGTCCCGGTTTGAAGCCATGGGCATGCGCCGACCAGGCGATCACCAGCGCCACGCCCGCCAACAACAGCATTACCCACGCAAACGAGGCCACACCCCAACGGTCAAGCAGCACGCCCCCCACCACTCCGCTGCCGGCAATCGCGCTGTTCCACGCCACGACATTCAGCGACAGCGCGACATCCGCACCATCACCCGCGGCATCGGCCAGGGCGGTTTGCAGTAAGGTGGCGGCGCCGCCGAAACTCAAACCCCAGACCGCTACGCCGAGGTAGATCACCTGCGGCTGGTTGCCTAGAAAGCCGAATACCGCACTTATCGCCGCAAAGGTCGCCAGGCTCACCAATACCGTCTTGCGCAACATTGGCTCGACCAACCTGGCGGTCAACCAGATGCCCGCCAACGCGGCAACGCCGAACACCAACAGCACCAGGTCCACCCGCTGCGCCAGCCCGGCCGGTGCCAGGAAGGGGGCGATGTAGGTATACAAAATGTTATGGGCAAGCATCCAACTGATCACCACGGCCAACACCGGCCGTACTCCGGGGGTGATCAACACCTTGCCGAGGGAGAGACGCTGGTGCGCGGGCTGCGGCGGGTAATCCGGGACTTTCACCAGTACCCACACGATCAATCCCAACGTCAGCGCCGACATCAGGCCAAACGTCGTCCGCCAGCCCAGGCACCCACCGAGCCAGGTACCCAGCGGCACCCCCAAGGACAGCGCAATCGGCGTACCCACCATCGCCAATGCCAGCGCTTTACCCTGTTGCCCGGGCGCGACCATGCGCCGCGCATAACCGGCCAGCAGGCTCCAGGCCAACCCTGCCGCCACGCCGGCAAAAAAGCGCGCCATCAGCGTGACACCATACTGGGACGACAGCGCAGTAATCGAATTGAACAGGAGGAAACCGACAATGGTGAGCAACAGCACTTTGCGTCGACGCCAGCCACGGGTGGCGATAGTCATGGGTATCACCGCCAGCATCGAGCCCAGCGCATAGGCGGTGACCATTTGCCCGGCCATGGACGGTGAGATCGCCAGGCCCTCGCTGATTAACGGCAACAGGCCCGCGGGCAGCGTTTCAGTGACGATGCAGATGAAGCCGGTCATGGCCAGGGCGAGCAAGGCACCGATGGGCAGACGCTCGGATGGCGCCGATAAACTGGGTGAGGGGGTCATGGGGAAACTCCGCAGGCTGACTTAAATACTGATCGATACAAATGTTGCAGGCGGGCGCAGGCCGTTGTCAACGACTTATGTATCGACTAGTATTTATGTAGCTATCCAGAGGACTCTCGCTATGGCACAAATGGGCCGCCCCCGTACCTTCGACCGGGAACAGGCCGTGGAACAGGCCATGCACCTGTTCTGGCAACACGGTTACGACGCCACGTCGCTCGCCCAGCTCAAGGCCGGCCTGGGTGGCGGCATCTCCGCGCCGAGTTTTTATGCAGCATTCGGTTCCAAAGAGGCGCTGTTCGATGAGTGCGTGCAACGTTATCTGGCGACCTACGCCCAAGTCACCGCATGCCTTTGGGACGAAGCCCTGCCACCGCGCCAAGCCATCGAGACCGCACTGCGCCAGTCGGCGCGCATGCAGTGTGACAACGGCCACCCCAAGGGCTGCATGGTGACACTCGGTGTGATGAGCGCGCCGAGCTCCGAGAACGCCCGCGTGGCGGATGCGCTGACCCAGTCACGGGCACGCACGCGGGCGGGGATCGTGGCGTGTGTTGAACGCGCAATCAATGACGGATACCTGCCGGACACCCTTCATGCAGCGGCGATGGCGACGGTGTTCGACAGTTTCCTGCAAGGTGTATCGATACAGGCGCGGGACAACGTCCCCCATGCCGTTATCGATGCGGCCATCAGCCAGCTCATGCTGACTTGGGATATCGCCGCCGCAACTGCCCCGCCCCATCGCAACGCTGCTTCATAGGGAAGTGGATATTTTGGTTATGGGGAACGCATCATGTTCCGGGAGTTCTCGAAGAGGCAATCGTCGAGACTGGTGGCAAGTGAGGCCGTATGACGCTGCACAGGATCAAACTGATGATCATCGCTGTGATCGTCGACGGCCAAGTCAAATTCCACGCAAAAAAAAGCCTGCATTTCTGCAGGCTTTTCTCTATCTGGCTCCACGACCTGGACTCGAACCAGGGACCCAATGATTAACAGTCATTTGCTCTACCAACTGAGCTATCGCGGAATGCGCCGTATGTTACTGATTAAAAAGAAGAAGTCAAGCCTCCTCTGACCTTCTTCACGACTGACCGGGATGACCGGTCGAAACCGCCTGCTCCCTGGCCAGTTCCAGCCACGCACGCGCTGCCGGGGGCAGGTGGGCGCTGGCCCGCCAGGCCAGGGCGATGTGCCAGTCGGTGTGGGGTTCGTTCAAGGGGATCAACGCGATGCCGGCGTGTTGGTGCTTGTGCGCCAGCATCCGCGGCAGAAAGGCGACGCCCAGGCCGGCAGCGACCAGATCGACGATGAAGTCGATCTGCCCGCTACGTGCGGTCACCTTTGGCACAACGCCCTTGCGTTCGCAGGCGGCGAGGATTTTCGCGTTGAGGGCGAAGCCGGCTTCGAACAGGATGAATGGTGAGTCCGCCAGGTCGGTGAAGTCGATGCGTTTGCGGCGTGCCAAGGGGTGGCTGATTGGCAATACGGCGATCAGCGGTTCGTTGCGCACCGGCTGGTAGTCGAAACCTTCATCCACCGGCAGCAGCAGGGCCGCCAGGTCGACCTCCCCCGCTTCCAGGCATTCGCGCAGTTTTTTGCTGCCGTATTCGGTGAGTTCGATGTCGATGTCGGGGTAGCGCGTGCGGTAGGTGGCGAACATTGCCGCAAACAATACGCCGCAACCCACCGGCGGCAGGCCGATGCGCAGAACGCCGCGCTTGAAGCCGCGCAGGTCGTTGATCTCCACCATCAGGTCGTGGTGTTCGGCAAGCAGCACCAGGGCGCGGCGGTAGGCAATTTCGCCGGCCGCGGTGAGTTCGTTCTTGTGACCGAGCCGATTTAGCAGCGGTGTGCCCAACTCTTCCTCGAGGGTCTTGACCGCCTTGCTGACCGTGGACTGGGTCAGGGACACCACCTCGGCCGCCTGGGAAAAACCTCCCTGGCGCACCACTTCGACAAAAGCCCGCAGTGTTCGCAGGTTCATCAGTATTCCTTTTGCGACTGGATAGCAGCGATAAAAGTTGTTTTTATCATGCCAGAACTTTGCTTATGGTGTAGCACTTTGCCGAGTGGAGCCCATCTTCATGATTATTTCGTCCGCATCCGATTACCGCGCCGCCGCCAAGCGCAGGTTGCCGCGCTTTTTATTCGACTATATCGATGGCGGCGCGTACGCCGAACACACGCTGCGCGCCAACAGTTCGGACCTGGCCGAGATCAGCTTGCGCCAGCGCGTCTTGCGCAATGTCGATAGCCTGAGTTTGAAGACCACGCTGTTCGGCCAGGAACAGGCCATGCCGATTATCCTCAGCCCGGTCGGCTTGACCGGCATGTATGCGCGGCGCGGTGAAGTGCAAGCGGCCAAGGCGGCGGCGAACAAAGGCGTGCCTTTCTGCCTGTCCACGGTGTCGGTGTGCCCGATTGAGGAAGTCGCATCGCAAAGCCCGCAGGCGATCTGGTTCCAGTTGTATGTGCTCAAAGATCGCGGCTTTATGCGCAATGCCCTGGAGCGGGCGCAGGCAGCGGGCGTTACCACACTGGTGTTCACCGTGGACATGCCGACCCCAGGGGCGCGTTACCGTGATGCGCATTCGGGCATGTCCGGGCCGTATGCGGCGCAACGGCGGATGCTGCAAGCCATGACCAAGCCACAATGGGCGTTCGACGTGGGTTTGATGGGCCGCCCCCACGACCTCGGCAATATTTCCAGGTACCTGGGCAAACCCACGCATCTGGAAGACTACATTGGCTGGCTGGCCAATAACTTCGACCCGTCGATCAGTTGGAAAGACCTGGAGTGGATTCGCGACTTCTGGAAGGGCCCGATGATCATCAAAGGCATTCTGGACCCCCAGGATGCCAAGGATGCGGTAAGTTTCGGCGCCGACGGTATCGTAGTCTCCAACCATGGCGGTCGCCAGCTCGATGGCGTGCTGTCTACCGCCAAAGCCCTGCCGCCGATTGCCGAGGCTGTCGGCGATGACCTCACCGTGCTGGTGGATTCCGGCATTCGTTCCGGGCTCGATGTGGTACGCATGCTCGCGCTCGGCGCCAAGGCCTGCCTGTTGGGGCGCTCCACTGTGTATGCGCTGGCCGCAGACGGCCAGCATGGCGTGGAAAACCTGCTGGAAATTTTCGCCAAGGAAATGCGCGTGGCGATGACGCTGACAGGCGTCACCTCTATCGCGCAGATCGACCGCTCCACGCTGGTGTAATCCTCACTCAGCCCTTAGCCAGGAAAATGACGCGGCTGGTCGTCCTCTGCTTTTCAAAAAAAGGCAGTCAATTGATTTATATAGCTATTTAAAAAATCAAACGATTTGGCACGAATCTGGCTCTAATCCCACTCAAACAGGTGAGCGATGGGACAAGATGTGTGGCGGTGCCTCGGGCTTATACCAGGCACAAAGCGGTTTAAGCTGTTTCCAAGTTTTACGGAACTGAAACAGTAAGACGCTTGGCACGTGCCACTCTCATCCGCCTGTAAGACAGTCAAGAGCTTAGAGGCCGCCCACGCATGAAAACGCCCACCCAGACCAATGCAATTGACTTTGACAGTGCCAAATTGCAACGCCTGGGATTTGGTCAGCCATCCCTTCGTCCACATCGCCCCGCCACCCTCGGTGAGCTTCGCCAGCAACTGAGCCAGCAATTGCAAACCAGCCTGGAACCGGAACGCATCCTCGGCTTGTTCTTCCGTGAGGTGCAACGCCTGGTGCCACTGGATGCCCTGCAATACCGCTACGAAATCAGCGACCTGCGCCTGGAGTTCGGCCATCGCGGCCATCATTCGGTGAGCTACACCTTGAGCCATGAGGGCGAGCACTTGGGCGAGCTGGTATTCCGTCGCAACCAACGCTTCACGGAAGAGGAGCTGGGCCAGCTCGAATCCTTGCTCGCAACGTTGCTCTACCCAATGCGCAACGCCCTGCTCTACCGCGCCGCCACCCGCAGTGCCCTGCGCGATCCGTTGACCGAAACCGGCAATCGCATCGCCATGGACCAGACCCTGCAACGGGAAATTGACATGGCGCGGCGGCACATGCACCCGCTGTCGCTGTTGATGCTGGACATCGATCACTTCAAGAAGGTCAATGACACCCATGGCCACACCGCTGGCGACAGCGTATTGCGTGCCGTGGCTGCGCAGATCAAAGGCCAGTTGCGCAACGTGGACATGGTGTTTCGGTTCGGCGGGGAAGAGTTTCTGATCCTGCTCTCCAACACCGGTCGCGATGCGGCGCGAATGGTCGGCGAGCGCCTGCGCCAGGCGGCACAAGCTCATGATTATTGGGTGGAGGGTACGCGGGTCGAGTTGACGGTAAGCCTGGGCTGCTCGACGTTACTGGCGGCAGAGTCGGCTGAAAGCCTGCTGCGCCGGGCCGACAATGCCTTGTACGTGGCCAAGCGCGCAGGCCGTAATCGCTTGGCAATGGCGGGGTGAACCCCCGCCATTGCCTGTGCGTCACGCCTCGCTGGCAACGCGAGCCTGGCGCTCGCGAACGAGTGCGGGGGCCTTGTCTTTCTCTTGCTCCAGGCGCATGCAGCTTTCCAGGAACAGATACATATAGTCGTAGCTCTTGCAGACCGCCTGGCGCAACTCCACCTGCAGGGCCTTGCTTGGGTGGTTGCCGGCCAATGTGCAAATGATTTCCAGGGCCTCCCAAGGGTGCGCGTCATCATACTGGGCGTGCATCTTCAGCCACTTCATCGCGCGCTTGCGCTCTTCCTCGGGGAAGGCGGCGGCATACACGCCGGTGGAACAGACCACGGCGGACCACTCCCCCGTCGCGCCCTCGATGGCGTAGTTGGTGGCGGCAATCGCAACGATCAACGAATCAGCCGAGCTGGTGTGCCAGCACCAATGACTCAATGCGTGCAACTCCGGTGGCACTTCCTGTGCCTGCAGTTCTTCAAGGCTGACCCCGTGGGCACGCGCCCAGTGCACCCAATAATCGGCGTGGTTCAATTCAACGCGAATATTGCGCATCAGCCAGCGTCGCGCCATGTCCTCCCCGGGATGACGGGCAAACTTGGTCTTGGTGAGGTTCTGTGCCATGTACAAGGCAAACTGCTCCACCACGGGCCAGCCACCGATCAGGTAGTGGCGCATGGTCTTGGCGCTGAGCGTGTTATCACGCATGCGTTGGTACAGTTCGTGTTCGACAACCCGACGCTTGCTCTCGCTACAGTCCTGGATCAATTGCTGGGCCCAGGCTGGGTAACTGGAGGCTTCCATAAGCGGGCCGGTTCTGTTGAATGTGTCGATCACTGTAAGGCTCCTTTTTAAGTGTGATGTACAGACCAGCAAAGTTTCAGCGGAATGTGCCGGGCGCCTTGAATAACAGGGGCTGCGGCCGCACAGGTCTGCACTGCAGACTATCAAAGGTAAACAACTGCGGACGTTCAATCAGATAGCCTTGAGCGTAGTCCACACCTATCTCAAGTAACGCCTGTTCGATCTGCGACGTTTCAACAAACTCGGCAATTGTGCGCTTACCCATGACATGGCCGATGTGGTTGATCACTTCGACCATGGCGCGGTTAATCGGGTCGTCCAGCATATCCTTTACGAAACTTCCATCGATCTTCAAGAAGTCTACAGGTAAATGTTTGAGATAAGCGAACGAGGACATTCCGGCACAAAAGTCATCCAGGGAAAAATGGCAACCTAAGGCTTTGAGTTCATTAATAAAACGAATCGCGCTGCCTAAATTGGCGATCGCGCTGGTTTCAGTTATTTCAAAACAAATCATTTCCGGCGGAATGCTGTAAGTGTCGAATTTCTCACGTAAAAACCCGAGAAAATCGTCATCGCCAATGGTTATTCCTGACAGATTAATCGCACACATGGCCATGGGCCGGCCCGGACGCTCATACATGCAACGCGCGATGATCTTGAATACGTTCTCCACCACCCAGCGGTCCAGGGAAGTCATCAAGCCGTAACGCTCGGCCGCCGGAATAAAACTGTCGGGCAATATGATTCGACCCGCCTCGTCGTGCAGGCGCAGGAGAATTTCGACGTGCCCATTGCCCGCTTCGGTATGCCCCAGGGGCGAAATTTCCTGGGAGTACAGGCAAAACCGATTCTCTTCCAGCGCCATGTGCAGGCGCTGCACCCAGGCCATCTCGCCAAAGCGCAGGGACAACTCCGAGTCATCGGCGTGATACACCTGCACCCGATTGCGCCCTTTTTCCTTGGCCATGTAGCACGCCATGTCGGCGGCGCGCAGCGACGTTTCCAGGGTGGTGGGCGCGTGCGAGATATTCACCAGGCCGATGCTGACGGTGGTCATGAACGGTCGGCCCTTCCACACAAAATGCAGGCTCTGCACGGTGTGGCGCAGGCTCTCGGCGATCTTCTCGGCCACCGGCGCCGGGCAGTTCTCCAGCAGGATGCCGAACTCATCGCCGCCCAGCCGCGCCAGGGTATCGCCTTCACGCAGGTCCGATTGCAGCAGCGCGCAAATGTGTCGCAGCAACTCGTCGCCCGCGGCGTGGCCGCAGGTGTCGTTGACCAGCTTGAACTGGTCCAGGTCGAGGAACATCAAGGCATGGCGGCCGTTTTGCTGGCGGGCCACCTGCTGCAGCACCTGCTCCAGGCGGTATTCGAATTCACGCCGGTTGGCCAGGCCGGTCAAGGCGTCGTGGGTCGCCTGCCAGGAAAGGTTGGCGATGTACTGGCGCTCCTGGGTCATGTCATGCAGCACCAGCACCGCACCAGTGACCTTGCCGGCGTTGCGAATCGGCGCGCCAACCAGGGTCACGGAGACGGTGCTGCCGTCCAGGCGCTGGATCAACTTGGAATGTCCGCTGCCACCACTCAGCTCGCCCTTGATGATGTGCTCGATCAGGGTGAAGCCGTCCGGTTCAGCGTTTTCATCCAGCAACTTGAACAACGCCGCCAGCGGCAGGCCCTGGGCCTGGGCCGACTTCCAGTGGGTCAGCGCTTCGGCGGCGGGGTTCATATAGGCAATCGCACCGTCCACGTCGGTGGTGATCACGCCGTCGCCAATCGATTCGAGGGTGATCTGCGCCCGCTCCTTCTCTGCCTGCAGGGCATCGGCAAACGCATGGCGCTGGGCCAGTAACTTGTGCGTGCGCAACAGCGCCAGGACGATCAGGCCCAGGGCCGTGGCCAGGTTGGTGATCAACAACAGGCGCAGGATCATCCGTGACCCTTCACCCAACGCATCACTGAACGCCTTGGCCGCCGGCGTCACGCCTTCGTTGATGGCCGTGATGCGCGCCTTCCACAGGCGCACATCGTCAGCATTGACCCGGTCAGCGGCAATCGCGCCGTGCATTTCCCGGGCAAGGTCGTCCAGTTGCAGCAAGTAGCCGTCGCCCACCGTCCACAGTTCGATGGCTTTTTCCAGGTAGCTGAAGTGGCGAAAGTTGAGGTACAGCCAGATCAGGCTGGAGACGTCGTCCGGGTGGTTGCCGCCCTTGATGATGCCCTGGCGTGCGGCGGCGATATCCGGGGTGGGCCGGTCCAGCGCGATGCGCAGTTCATGCCCGCCTTGCGGCACCGCAATGGCCTGCTGATATTTGAGGTAGGTCGCCGCTTCGCGGTTATCGGCGTAGAGGGTCAGGTAGTAGATGGCATCCTTCTGGCCCTTGGACCAGAGGCTTTCGCCAGCCACATAGCCACGCACCGCCGAGAGCACGTAGAGACTGACGCAGCCTAACAATGCCTGGAACAGCACAACGGCAATAAAGGGCCAGACAATGCCCAGCAGGCGTGGCGTTCCGAGAGTCCGCTTTTGCTTCATGAAGTCCCTTGCACATGCACAGCTCAATACGCACGCGAAAATCCGCTCCCGATCGCACAGCCTAAGCTAAATCACCGCACTTGTTGCAAGTGTCCATACAATTTGGCGTACAGGCCGCCGTCGGCAATCAACTGCTGATGGTCGCCATCCTCGGCAATACGCCCGCCATCGAATACCAACACCCGATCAGCCTGTTTCACCGCTGAAAGCCGGTGGGCGATGATCAGTGTAGTACGCCCGCTGAGAAACCGCGCCAGCGCCTGATGCAGATTGTATTCGGTGGCCGCGTCCAGCGCCGAGGTGGCTTCATCCAGAATCACCACCTTGGGCTCGGCCAATACCATGCGCGCGATGGCCAGGCGTTGCCGTTGGCCACCGGAAAAGCGCACACCGGAACGGCCCACTACGCTGTCCAGGCCCAACGGCAGTGCCTTGACGGTAGCCTCCAACTGGGCGATTTCCAGTGCCTGCCAGCACGCCTGATCCGTCCGCTCGCGACCCATCGTCAGGTTGGCGCGCACGGTATCGTTGAACAGCGCCGGGTGTTGCAGCACCACCGCGACGTTTTCACGAATGGTTGCCAGGCCGATTTCCTGCTGGGTCGCGCCGCCAAAACGAATGCTGCCGGCCTGGGGTGTGTAGAGGCCCAGCAACAGTTGCACCAGGGTACTTTTCCCGCCGCCGCTGGCGCCCACAATCGCCACCTTTTCGCCCGGTGCGATGGCCAGGTTCAATTGGTCGAGCACCAGGTCCTCGCCGTAGCCGAAGTCCAGGCCGCGCACTTCGATGCCGACGGTTGCACGCCCGGTGAAGGGGTCGGCGCCTCCGGCATATTGCGGCTCGTCGGCGCGGGCCAGCAGCTCGTTGATGCGCGTCAACGCGCCGCCTGCCGCGTAGTAGGCGTATTGCAGGTTCAGCAATTGCTCCACCGGGCCGATCATGAACCACAGGTAGCTGAACACCGCCAGCATCTGGCCGATGGACAGGTCGGAAAACAGCACGGTGAGCATCGCCGCTGCGCGGAAAATGTCGATGCCGAACTGGAACAGCAAGCCACTGGCTCGGCTGGAAGCGTCGGTTTTCCATTGCGAGTGAATGGCGTAGTCCCGCACTTCCTGGGCGCGCTGGCCCAGGCGCCCGAGGAAAAAGCCCTGACGGTTGCCGGCGCGCACTTCCTGGATGGCATCCAGGGTTTCGGTCAGCGCCTGGGTGAACCGCGAGGTGCTGTCGTTTTCCAGTTTCTTCAGGTGCTTGACGCGCTTGCCCAACTGCACCGTGGCGTAGATCACCAACGGGTTGAACAGCAGGATCAGCAATGCCAGTTGCCAATGCATCCACATCAGGATGGCCGAGGTGCCGACCAGGGTCAGCATCGCCACCAGAAAGCGGCTGAGGGTTTCGCCGACGAATTTGTCCAGGGTGTCCAGGTCGGTGACCAGATGGGTCGTCACCGTGCCGCTGCCCAGGCTTTCGTACTCGCCCAGGGAGATGCGCTTGAGCCGTTCGATCAGGCGCACGCGGATGCGGTACACGATGTCCTTGGCCAATCGCGCAAACAGCCGCGCCTGCACCACGTTGAATACCAGCGCGCCGCAGCGCAGGGTCAGGGTTACCAGCAGCATCAGGCCGATATAGCCGGCGGCCTTCTGCCAGCCCAGCGGCAAGGCGTGGTTCATCACCTTGAGCGCGGCATCGCCATGGCCCAGCAGCACTTCATCGACCAGCAGCGGTAACAGCAACGGGATGGGGACACTGCACAGGGTCGCGAGCACGGCGACGCTGTTGGCGACCCACAGGGATTTCTTGTGACGCAAGGCCAGGCGGCGAATTTCCGCCCAGGTCAGGCGGTCGGTGCGCGTTGATTCAGGCGTGTCGGGTTGATCATGCACAGGGGGTTCGCTCCAGCCATCGCCCCAGCAAAGGCGACAACTCGGACAGCGGCTGATAACCATTGGTCAGCAAGGCCAACTGACCATTGCGCTCGGCCAGCAAGGTCGGAAAACCTGCAATGCCCAGGTCCTGTACCCACGTGAAATCGGCGGCCGTGGCCGCGTGCTGCTCGGCGCGGTCGAACTCGCCGGCAAACTCGATACGCGGAATGCCGGCCTGCTCGGCCAGTTCCACCAGCACATGGGCGTTGGTGACGTCGCGGCCCTCTACATAGAACGCATGCTGGATCAGCCCCAACAGCTTCCAGGCGCAATCGGGCGCCAGGCTGCGCGCCGTGACAATGGCACGGCACGCAGGCTCGGTGTCATAGACAAACCCATCGGGCAATGCGCCTTCGCGCTTGAACGTCTGGCCGGTGGCGTCAGTCACCGCCTGCCAGTGTTCGAGGATATAGCGCCGGGTGGTCGGCTCCAGCGCCGCGCCGCTGCCGGTGCGCAAGCCGCCCACCACCAGGTGCAATTCCACCCCGGCCGCCCGGGCCTGCTCAACCAGCGCCTGCGCCACCGGGGCGAAGCCCCAGCACCAGGAACACATCGGGTCCATTACATAGAGCAGGCGCGCGGACATGGTTCAAGCCTCGGAAGAAGTTTGCTTGTAGTTGAAGCCAATCGGGTGCGGCATATTGCGGGCCTTGGCCAGCTCGATCTGCTTTTGCCGGTCGATGGCGCTGCGACGGGTTTTCTCCGGCAGCTTATCCCAGCAATGCGGACAACTGATGCCGGCCACGTAGTGCTCGGACGCGCGGTCTTCTACGCTGATCGGTGTGCGGCAGGCATGACATTGATCGTAGTCGCCTTCGCTCAAGTCATGGCGTACGGTTACGCGATTGTCGAAAACAAAGCAGTCGCCCTGCCACTTGGTTTCTTCCTGCGGCACCTCTTCGAGGTATTTGAGGATGCCGCCCTTGAGGTGATAGACCTCGTCGAAGCCTTCGTTGAGCATGTAGCTCGACGCTTTCTCGCAACGAATGCCGCCGGTGCAGAACATGGCGACTTTCTTGTGCCTGGCGGGGTCGAAATTGGCTTTGATGTAGTCGGGAAACTCACGAAAACTGGTGGTTTTCGGATCGATGGCGCCTTCGAAGGTGCCGATCGACACTTCGTAGTCGTTGCGCGTGTCGATCAACAGCACTTCGGGGTCACTGATCAGCGCGTTCCAGTCCTTGGGCTCGACGTAGGTGCCGACCTTTTTGTTCGGGTCGACGCCCTCGACGCCCAGGGTCACGATCTCTTTCTTGAGTTTGACCTTGGTGCGATAGAACGGCTGGTCGTCGCAGTACGATTCTTTGTGGTCGATGTCAACCATGCGAGGGTCTTTCTTGAGCCAGGCCATCAGGCCATCGATGCCTTCACGGCTGCCGGAAACAGTGCCGTTGATGCCTTCTTCGGCGATCAGCAGCGTGCCTTTGATGCCGTTGTCGACCATCGCCTGCAGCAGTGGCTCGCGCAGGGCGACGTAATCTTCGAGGGTGACGAACTTATACAGTGCCGCCACGACGATCGGTTGAGTCATGGGTGTTCTCTCCAGGTGGCTACCCTCGTAAAGGGTGAACCGGATGCAATAGGACGCCGGCCAGACGGCGCGGCGCGCATTCTAGCAAAACCACGCCGCCACCGCATCGACACGCCGCCGCTGATATTTCCTCGACGCCCTCGCGGCTTTGGCCGACCTCGGCCCGCTTTTTCAAGTGATAGCGTCTCTCATCGCCCATTGGATCCACCAGTGGGCGCACTGGGAGATCATTGCCATGGAAACCTCAAACAGTCCGTTGCTGGCCAAGCTGGTGGACACATCCGTCACACCCGGCGAAGGCAAAGTCGAGTTTTTAAGCGCCTTGAGTCAGCTTGGCATTACCAGCGTGCTGGACATCGTCGAACTGCCCAAAGCTCAGTTCATCGAAAACCTGGCTGAACTCAATGATGACGATGGCGCGCTGGCTTACGACCGGGCGCTTTCCTTTGCCACGCAGCTGCAATGGCTGGGCGACCAGCAACCGTTGGCCTTCAGCCCAGGGCTCAAACGCAGCGAGCGCGAGGTAAAAGCAGTCACCTCCAGCGTGTTGGATGAAGATTGGGGCAATTTCTGCGCCCCGGACGCCCTCGCCGCCATCGATTCTCCGGTGGCCTACTTGCGCGCGCTGTATCTGTTTGCAACGCAGCTGGAGAAAAACGGCAAAGGAAGCCAAAAGAAAATCCTTTTGAGCGAACGCCGCCCCGACCTGCAAACGCTGCAGATCGATCACGATACGACGTTTGGCCAGCGGCCCTTGCTGTCGATCATGGAGGAGGTGTTACGCGAGCAACTGCGCAGACATCATCCGGCGCAAGAACTGCACTCGTTGCTCAGCGCACAGCATTACCCGTTGGTGCTGCCCTATCACCATCACCACCATCAATGCCGCCTGGGCTTGGCCGGAACCCAGTACAGCCTGGGGGAGTTGAACTACCGAATCAGCAAGCGCCTGCCACTCAATGAAGTCGACAGCGCAGCGTATGCCGACGTGCTGGCCCACAACCCTGACACGCAATGCCTGCTCAGCGAGCTGAACCCGGAACAACAAAAGCTGTTGACCCAAGCCAGACCCGACGACGTGCAACTGCTCAAGACGCACTATGGCTGGGCCCGCACCGCAAGGGACAGCAAGGCCAGTTTCCCCACCAGGATCGAGGACTTCCTGCGTTGCACAGGGCTGGATAGCACCCAGTTGCAGGCACTTCTGGCGCAGAACCGTTTCGCGCCCCATACGTCACCCTCGGCCAAGGGCCAGGCGTCTGCGACGTTTGGCGCCCGCTACATCAACGCCGGCGCCAGAGCGCCGATAACCGTCGCCGTCATCGGTAACGTCGCGACCCTGGAGAATGCATCAGGCCAGCAATTCGACCGCCTGCACCGGATGATCCGCCTGCAAAAGTGGTTCGGCCTGACGTTCTGCGAACTGGACACCCTGATCGTCAGCGCCATGGCGTGCGAAGGCAGGGCCAATGCCGAGTGGCAGATCAACCAGAACACCCTGCGCGCCCTGGGTGTGTATCGCTACTTCAATCGACGCTACAACCTGTCGCCGCTGGAGTTTTGCGCGTGGCTGCACCGTGTGCCGGTGCAGGCCAATGCCAAGGAACAGCCCTTGTTCGATCAGGTATTCAACCGCACATCGGTGTCCGGTCAACCGCTGGCGCTGGATGGCCAGCTCTTCGATGCGCCGACCCGCCAGCAAGTGTGCGCGGCGCTGGCATTGACCGATACGCCGGACTCCCTGCAACTGCTGCTGGAGGCGGCGCCACAACCTGCGCGCAGGGACCTGGCCACCTATTCCTCGCTCTATCGGCAGGCGCGTATTGCGCAGGTTTTCGGCTTGTCCGTGCAGCACTGCAAGCAACTGGCCGAACTGCTCGACCCCGCCGCATGGGCCCGGTTGAGCGCTCCGGCATTGCGCGCTAAAGGCACTGCGTCCGTGGACTTTCTTGCCGTGCTCATGCAGCTTGACTGGGCGGCCACCTGGCTCAAAGACCGCACTATCAGCATGCCGCAGCTGCGCCAGCAACTGCTGCTGGACCCGGTCGTCGACAACCCGGCGTTGTCGCGCTGGATAGACGTGCTGCAAGACCCGCCCTACAAGCTGCTGTCCAGCGAGCAACTTTCAGCGCTGAACCTTCCGCAGCCCGCCGCCGGGGAAGGTCTGCCGCATGTTGAATGGACGAGCGTGTTTGCCCAGGTATTCATGCCGCCACGCGATCTGGCCCAAAGCCGAGACGCGACAACCGCCCTGCGCCGGGCAATCGATGCGCTTACCCTGAGCAAACTGCCCGAGCAAGATCGCCGGTTGAAGGACCAGGCCTGGGAAGCCCTGCTTTCAAAGCTCAAAAGCGTTTCCAGCGCTTACGCCGCCGAACGTTTGAGACAACTGCTGGAGGATTCGATACCGGCGCGCTACACCCAGGAATTGTTCCTGACGTACTACCACACGCTCTTCCAAAGGCCGTCCAGCGCCGTGCAGCTTCCCGCGCCCAAGCATCTGGTTCTGTTGATTCCGGACATCGCCAGCCTGCTGCCGCTGCCGGTCAGCGGCACGTCGCTGCGCCAGCTGCTGCTCTATCCCCGATGGCTGGACGGCACGCTTTCACTCAACGCGCTGGTCGAGCTGAACCTGAGCACGCTGTACCTGCTGCAACGGTTCCGAGACTTTTGCGACACCTGTGGCGTGGCCCAGGAAAAACTCCTGGAATATTTCCAACACGCCAACAACCACAACAACCAAAACGGTGAGCAGCCGCAACGGCTCAATGCCCGATTGAGCCATTGGCTGGGTTGGAACGAACAAGAACTCCAGGCGCTTATCGCGACACTGCCCGCCGGGATGGTCCGTTCCATGGACCAATTGGACTGGGTCATGCGTTGCCGAAACGCCTGCACCCTCACCCGGCTATCCAGCCAAACCCTGCTCGACGCCAGCGCATTGAACACCGGCAGCGACTTCAACCAGTGGAAATCCCTGGGCGAAGCCGTGATCGCCGCACGTCAATGACAGCCTGCCCTTACCTCACAGACTCAAGGAATGACCATGTCTGAGACCCTCGACCGCACCCTCAATGAGGCGCGCCGTGACGCCATGCTCGGTTACTACCTGGCCCATTGCATCAGCACGCCCCTGAAACAGTCACTGCGCACCCCAAACGATCTCTACGACTATTGGCTGCTGGACGTTCAAGTCAGCCAGGCCGTGCCGAGCAGCCCGGTGGCCAGTGCCATCACCAGCCTGCAGCACTACATCAGTCGAATCCATGCCGGCCTTGAACCGGGCTATGAAGACCAGGGCATGTCACCCGACGAAACGCGCGCCTGGCAGACGTCCCTGCACGCCTACCCGCTGTGGAGCGCGAGCCAGCAACTGCGCTATCACCCGCATAATTTTCTGGACCCCACGTTGCGCGAGGACAAGAGCGCGAGCTTTCAACACCTGGAGAACGACCTCAACCAAAACAGGATGCAACCGGCCACCGTACTGACTGCGGTCCAAGGCTACCTGTCGCGGTTTGAAGGGATGGCCAGCATCCGCACGCTCAATGGCTACATTGACGGCGATGTGCAGGCACTGGGAGCGAGCACCTATTATTTCGTCGGTAAATCCGCCGCCGACAACTTCTATTACTGGCGGTCACTGGACCTGTCCCAACGTTCCACCCTCAACCCGGACGCCCCCTCTGCGCTGGCCTGGAGCGATTGGGAAAAAATCAGCCTGAGCTTTTCAGGCGACATTCCCGACCACAGTATTCGCCCGGTGCTGTTCAACAAGCGCTTGTTCATAGTCTGGGCCGAGTGCACCAAACCTGCGCCTTACAACGCGTTCAACACGCCCGCCAATGGCGATGCCGAAGCGCAGGACGAAGAAGAGAAGCAGCGCCAGGCTGAATGGTTAAACAGCCAGTTCGTGAAGTTCCGCCTGTGCTTTTCCTATAAACAACTGGATGGCAGCTGGAGCCTTCCGCGCACGGGCCTGGAAGAGCACTGCGTGACCCAGGGGATTAACGCCCTCACGCCAGCCCTGCTCCCAAGCGTTACCCAGACCATCGCGGTGGTGGATAACCGTGCACCGCCCACCTTGTTCCTCGGCATACAGGCCAGTTCACAGAAAGATAGCGTCGAGCTGTTGGGCGAATTCTTCCAGGCCATCTCCGTGGACCAGTCCCTGGCGATTAAAACCGTCGCCTCTGGGGGCAGCCCGGACCGCTACACATTCATACCGGGGTCGGCCGTGTCCCGGGAAACCATGCGTCTGCTGGAAGCTTTTGAACCGGCGGTAAAAAACCCGCTGCAGACCGCGTTGCGCGGTGGCCCGGATAAAGACAATGTGTTTTCCAGCACCTTGTTGCCCTCGTTCGCCAACCAGTACTTCACCCTGTTTCTTTCGCTCAACCAGAACAACTTGCAGTTCAAAACAAAAGAAGCCGACGAGCACAAAAAAACAACGATTGCCTTTTCACCCAAACAGCCGCCCATTGAGACCTTTAAACAATGGAACTTCGAAGATAAAAGTAAACATATCGCCACCGCCACCACCGCCTATGATCCGATCACCGACGAAATCATCATCACCTCGAAAACAACCGAGAGCTTCCTGCAAACATACAAAATCGTTCTTAAATCCGAACAAAATGAGATGGTCATTTCGCTGTCCACCAAGTCGGCACTGCATGATCCGAACACATCCGAAATAGAGCTGAACAACGACTCGAGCATCACGGTAAACGAACTGATCAACCCCAACGTAACCATCGTTCGACATACGCTGTTTTTGAAATCCAATACGACGGGCAAAAGCTTTACCAACGCCCTCTATGATAAAGACTCGATATTGCTGGACCTGACGGGCGTGAGAGAAAGCGCCAAGGACAGCAGGCTGGGGCAGCCGGCAGATGCACAAGTTCGCATCGTGAAATACTCACTGGGCGGAAAGCGCTTCAACAAAAGTGCGTTCCTGTATCTATATACCCACTCACAGGACGAGTTCCTGACGATCCTCGATCGCTACAGCGACTACAGCGTTCCCGGTGATGACCCCGATAATAAAAAACTGCATTTCGTCAATGACCTGAGGCTGACGTCAAGCGTTTCCCTGCCCAGCATCCGCCTCTACAAGCACGTCATCATGCAGTCCAAGCTGCCTGACCTCCCGATGCCCGCAGCCATCAATAACAACACGGCCCTTATCCTGAACCTCACGGACATCGATCATGAAAGCGATGCCGACGCCTCCCCGGAATTGCCCAACCAGCACATCGCGACCGCACGCATAAAACTGCCCGCCCCATCATCGCCACCGCTGACCGTGATCCACGGCGTGATTATCCTTGAGCGGACCAAGGAATCCACGAAAGCCATCGGGCTTGCGCTCCAGGCCGGTGAATGCGCGCTCGTCGGGGCCGACACCCCTGCCAAACCGATGCTCGCTCCCCACATCGAACGCCTGCGCAGCGAACAGGCCGCGACCGTCGAGTTCATGGATTTCTCCGCAAGCATCAACCCGACGATCCCGGCGATCCGGCTCAATACCAGCTTTGCCCGGCAACTGGTCGACACCGCCGCCCTGAGCCTTGAACCGTTGTTTTCCAAGCCCGCTCAAGACTGGACGGAACCGCCTCTGACTGAAGGCTCCCCCTCCCAACCGCTGGATCTGCGCGGCGCCCACGGCAAGTATTTTCGCGAACTGTTCATTTACTTGCCCTGGACCCTCGCCCATTACTTCAACCAACAACAGCAATACGCCCACGCCGAAACCTGGCTGCACTATCTGCTCGATCCTCGACGGCCCGACGCGGGGACGCTCAATGCACTGGTCAGCCAACCAAAGGAACTGAGCTATGCATGCCGGCATCCGGAAAGCGCGCATTACCAAGCCTTGAGTTTTCCGGGTTACTTGCGCAAAGCCCTGAGCCTGCTCAACGTGGACATCCTGCTCAACCGGGGCGACGCGGCCTATCGACAGGTGAGCCCCGACAGCCTGGCCGAAGCCAAACTCTGGTACATACAGGCACAAAACTTACTGGGCAGGCGGGCGACCGTCACGCGCGCCGATGCCTGGGCCCCGCTGTCACTGAGCGCACTGGCCAGCGACACCTCAACGACGCTGCGCCGGTTGGAACACCTGCCCGAACACACCCAGGCGCTCGCGGCACAGTGCAAAACAGCCGGGCAACGCACCTGGCTCAAAGACAGCCCGCATCTTTGTCGCCCACTGAACAGCTATCTGGTTGCGCGCTGGGACACCCTGGAAAGTCGCCTGCATGGGTTACGTCATCACCTGGACATCAGTGGCAAGCCGTTACGCCCTTCACTGTTCGCCCCGCCGCTGTCTCCCGCAGCACTGCTGGCGCGACAGGCCCAGAGTGGCGCAGGCGGCGACAGTGGGTCGGTACCGGTCCGTCCGGAAGTCGGCCACTATCGGTTCCAGGTCATGCTGGGCCACGCGTTGAGCGCGGTAGACAGTCTGATGCAGTTCGGCGCCACACTGCTCACGCTGATCGAACGCAAGGAGCAGGCGCAGTCCCTTGAGCTGCAACAGCAGCACGCCTGGGAACTGGCCGAAGGGGTGGTGACCCAGCACACCCAGGCGCTGGTCATTGATGAGAGAAACAGAGAGGCCCTGCGCCGCAGCCGCGCGGTGGTCCAGGCGCGCGTGGACTACCTGGCGCTGCGCTTGCACGAAGGCATCAGCCCCGGTGAAACCGCAGCGGGTCAACATTACCTGGAGAGCGCCGCCTGGGAAGCAAAAGTGGCGCTTTCCGGTATGGCCGCCGGAGCGGCAATGCTCATGCCCAATATCTTCGGTACCTCAAGTGGAGGCTCGCGCTGGGAAGGCGCGTTTCATGCGGCCCAGGCGTTTACCCAAGGTGAGGCCAATGCCGCGCGTGCCAGCGGCAACGACCTGGACCGGGCCGAGCAATTCAATCGTCGCGCCCAGGAGTGGACGCAAGCCGAACAACAGGCGCTCCTGGAATTGGCACAGATCGATGCTCTGCTGCTGGCACATACCGAGCAGGAAACCGCCACGCGCCTGCAACTGCGCAATGCCCGCCACGCGCTGGCACAGGTCAAGTCAGCCTATCAATTGCTTGGCGCTCGCTTTACCCGGGCCGAACTTTATCAGTGGCTCAATGCGCGACTGGGCACCTTCTACTATGCGCTGTACGACAGCGTGCAATCACTGTGCCTGGCCACCGAAGCCTGCTGGCAATACGAAACCGCCGACGACCGGCAGTTTTTCCAGGGTGACGCCTGGCAAAACGCCTCCCGCGGAATGCTGAGCGCCGAAGCGCTGAAACTTAACCTGGTGCGGATGAACACGGCGTACCTGCAGCACACCCCTCGGGACCTGGAAATCAATAAAACCGTGTCACTGCGCGCGCGCCTGATCGAATGCTCGGTCATGACCACGTTACCCGGCCAACCCATGCCCCCCGCCAAAACCTGGGCGGACCACAAGCCGGCGCTCGTCAAAGACGGCACCCTGTGCTTTGAGCTCACGCAAGCCCTGTTCGATGAGGATTACCCTGGGCACACGCTGCGCCGCATCAAGCACATCAGCGTGTCGTTGCCGGCGATACTGGGCCCCTATGAGGACATCAAAGCGACCTTGACCCAGCACCGCAATCAACTACGAATGCCCGATGGCACACTCAGGACCGACCTGCGGGCGCACCAGCAAATTGCCCTGTCACGCGGGCTGGATGACAGCGGGATGTTCACCCTCAACTTCGACAATGATCCCCGTTACCTGCCATTTGAATACACCGGTGCCGTGTCGTCCTGGCGCTTGAGCTTCCCCCAGCCCGCCCAACAGAAACGCCTGCTGGAATCGCTCACCGACATCATCATCCACGTGCGCTACACCGCACGACCGGGCCGGAGCGCAGCATGAATACCGCGCCCACCTCATCGCCCCTCAACGTACCGTCGCTGCCCAGCACCGCCAGCACCCTTGAGGGGATCGCCAAAGGTTGGGGCAGTGTCGGCGCCGATGGCACGGCAACGCTCGAGATCGCGCTGCCCCTCTCCCCCGGCCGTGGTTATGCGCCGCAACTGGCGTTGACCTACCGCAGCACCGCCGGCAACAGCGCATTCGGGTTCGGTTGGGACATCAATCTCAGCGCCTTCAGCCGGCGTACCCAGCGCGGCGTGCCGAGCTATAGCGCGGCCGACACGTTCCAGGGGCCGGACGCGCAAGTGTTGATCCCCGAATGCCGCGCCGATGGCGCGCCCGTCCAGATCCAGCGCAGCCACTTCAATCAATCGCCACTGGATACGCCCTACACCGTCACCCGCTATTTTCCTCGAGTGGAAAGCCGTTTCGAGCGCATCGAACACTGGCGTTCAGCCTCCGATGCAGCGGGCTTCTGGCTGGTGCGGGCAGGCGACGGCAGCCAACAGGTGTACGGCAAGACGCTCTCGGCGCGCATCAGCGATCCCGACCAACCGGAACATGTCGCGCAATGGTTGCTGGAGGAAAGCCTGAATGCTCATGGCGAACACATCGGCTACTGCTATCACGGCGATACCATCCGCCAGCCGTCCCCGTACGACTGTCGAGCGCAGCGCTATCTGCGCGGTGTGTTCTACGGCAACACCAAGGCGCGGGAAAAAGAGACGTTGTATGTATTCAAGACCGACGACCTCACCACCCAGAGTTGGCACTTTCACGTGGTGTTCGACTACGGGCAGCGTACCGCAGCCCTGGACCGCGTGCCGCCGTACGATGCCCTGAATCCCTGGCCTCTGCGAGGTGACCCTTTTTCCAGCTACGCCTATGGTTTTGAGCGGCGTACACAGTACCTGTGCCGACAGGTCCTGATGTTTCATCGCTTCCCGGACGAGCCGGCCATGGGGCCCGCCCCCGTCCTCGTCAAGCGCCTGTTATTGCAACACCGCGCCGCCGGCAATGGCCTGAGCATGCTGACCGCCCTCTACGAGCAGGCCGTGGACGCAAAAGGCCTGCTCACCAGCCTGCCGCCGCAGGAATTCAACTATCAAAGCAGCGCCCTGCACCTGGGCAGGGACCGCTATCAGCGCCTGGAGGGTTTTCCCGGCCTGAACGATGGCCAGCGCTATCACTTGGTGGATTTACACGGCGAAGGCCTGCCGGGCATGTTGTACCAGGGCGACGGGGCCTGGTATTACCGCGCGCCCCAGCGCAGCGAAAAGCCCTCCGACACGCAGGCTGTGACTTACGCCCCCGCTCAGGCATTGCCCGCCGGGCCTGCGGGAGAACATCCGTCGCGCCCCGTGCATCAGGCTTTGCTCGATGTCGATGGCGACGGTCGTCCGGAATGGGTGCTGGCCCGTCCGGACATGAGCGGTTTCTTCAGGCTGAACGCGCAGCCCGGATCGGGATTCGTACCGTTTGACGCCTTCCCCGTGGAGTACTTTCACCCCGGCGCGGTCTTTGCCGACCTGATGGGCGCGGGGTTGGGCGACCTTGCGCTGATAAGCCCACGCAGCGTGCGCCTGTACGCCAACCGCCAACAAAGCGGCTTTGCCGCCGGAATCGAGCTGGCACACGGGATCGAGGGCGATGACCTGCCTTCGCTTACCCCGTCGAGCACCGATTGGGTCGGTTTCAGCGATGTACTCGGCAGCGGCCAGCAACACCTGGTGCGCATCCGTCACAACGAGATCACCTGCTGGCCCAACCTGGGGCGCGGCAAATTCGGCAAAGGTCGGGTGCTGGCCAAGCTGTCGTTCAAGGACACGCTGTTCAAGGCCGCCGACGTAAGGCTGGCAGACCTGGACGGCTGCGGCGCCGCCGACTTGTTGTACCTGTCGTCCGACGATGTGCGCATTTATCGGAATCAGGGGGCCGACGGTTTTGCCGAAACCCCCTTGATACTGCCCTGGCCACCCGGCGTGCAGTATGACGACCTGTGCCAGGTCAGCATGGTGGACCTGCATGGCCAGGGCTGTGCAAGTTTGATCATCACCACCCCGCACCCGAACCCGCAACATTGGCACTACCGTTTTTTCGAACGTAAACCCGGCCTGCTCAACTACACCTGCAACAACCTCGGCGCACAATGTCGGATGGCCTACCGCAGCAGCGCCCAGGAATGGCTCGACGAAAAAAAACAGGCGCTGGCCGAAGGAACACCTCGCGTCAGCCGGGTGCCGTTCGCGCTTAACCTGGTCAGCCGTCAAATACAGCACGATGAAATCACCGGGAACACACTGACCCAGCACTTCAGCTATCGACAGGGCTATTACGACCCGCTGGAACGCAGCTTCCAGGGCTACGGCCTGCTGCTGCAAACCAACAGTGAAGCCGGCGCCGGCAACGAGCACGGTGGCGGCATACTGAGCAAACGCTGGTTTCACACAGGTCGGTTATTGGACATGCCCCATGACGGCTACAGCCGCCATGATCCACAGGCCATCACACTGGGCGGCACCCTGTTGGGGCAACTTGAAGTCAGCGCACCGGCCCACCCCAGCGACCACCACGACCGCCTGATCGTCGCGCCGACGCCCGCTCAACAACGGGATGCGGCCTACGCCCTCAGAGGGTTGCCGCTGCGGGTAGAAGTGTTCGCCCGCACCCCGTCCGGCGGCGTGCCTTACTCCGTGCGGCAACATCGCTACCTGGTGCGTCAGTTGGCGCCGGCGTCGGCCACACAGCCATGGGCGCGGATGTTGCCGCTGGCCCTGGAGTCGGTGGTGTGCAACTACGAACAAGTCGACGATGACCCGGCCTGCGAGCATCAGATCAATTTGCGCTGGGACCCTTATGCCGGCGTGGTTCACAGTGTGACGGTGCACCACGCCAGACGTAAAACGATGGACGATGCCCCGCCTGCGCAACTGGTCGATGCCCACCAGCAACGGTGGTGGCGTGACACCCACGACCCTGCGCAACAAGCCTGCTACCTGAGCGAAACCCTGGCGCAGTGGATTCACCTGACTCAAGAAGATCAATGGCGCCTGGGCCTGCCCTATCGTCAGCGCCTCAACACGTGGGTGATGCCCAAGGGCGAGGCGCCCACCGGTTTGAGCAGCGCGGCAGTCAGCTATGAAGCGTTTATCCCGCGCAACTCCGGGCCACTGGGGCCGCAGGCGCCGCGAGAACTGAGCGGGTTGTCCGTGCAGCGTTACCGTGAGGCCGGCGGCAAGGGGGTGACCCTGGCGCCTGGCGTCGCGACCGTACAGGCGCTCAGTGATTGCGTGGAAACCGCCGAGCTGGACCCCAACGCTCTGCACGCCTACGCGCAAATACCCGCCCTGCCGGGCGAGACGCCCTGGGACCTGAAGCAGCAGTTGCAGCACATCGGTTATCACCCCATGGAGGTGTTTTTCTGCGCCAGTACCGCCGAGGTCAACGCCCCGCCGGAACTCTGGTCCGTGCGCCGGCAATTCCCCCGCTACCTGAATGCCAAGCGCTTTTACCGCTTGCGCAGTTGGCGGCTCACCGAGTCGTTGGGCGAAGCCACCCTGGACTACGACCCCTACTGCTGCCATGTCACCCAAATCAAACAAGCCGATGGCTGTGTGACACTCGCCACTTACGACTATCGCGTGGGGCAGCCGATCAAGCTCACCGACCCCAACGGCACAGTGCATCAGGCGCGGTACGACGGGTTTGGCCGGGTGGTGGCCAGCAGTTTCCACGGCACCGAAGCCGGTAAAGCCACCGGGTTCGGGCCGCTGTCAGCTGACGGTCCAGCCCTGGACAGCGTGATCGACCAGGCGCTCACGGCGCCCGAAACCGTGCAGGGAAACGCTGCCAGCACCTACCTCTACGCGCCGTTCAGTTGGATGGGCACCATCGCCAAGGCTGACATACGTGCCCATTGGGTCGCCAAGCACTATCTGATGCCGGACGGACACATCCCTGCAGCCATCCGGGAAAGCTTGAAAAAACCGGCAGGGAACGACAGCGAAGATAAAAAAAACCTGCGGGCACTGATCGCCAAAGCGCCTCGAGAGCCCGTGCACTGCCTGACCCTGCAGGCCGACCGTTACCCTGGCGACGAGGCGCGGCAAATCCGCATGACGCTGACCCACTGGGACGGCTTCGGTCGCACGCTGCAGAGCAAGCAGAAAACCGAACCGGGCCTGGCTTATCAGGTGACGGACGACGGCATGCTGAGCCTGGAAGACAATCGCATCAAGAACGTCAACGCGCGCACCCGCTGGCGCGTCAGCGAGCGCGTCGAACACAATAATCAAGGCTGGGTCATCCGGGTCTACCGCCCCTATTTCGCCGACCGGCATGGCTATATCAATGATGTCTTCCTGCGCGAGCATGGCCACAGCGACCGTCAGTTCTACGACCCGACGGGCAGACCGACCCGCACGGTCAACGCCAACGGCTCGTTCAGGCGCATCACTTATTGGGCCTGGTACACCGTGAGCGAGGATGAAAACGACACCGCCGGACAACCCTCGGCCCCCGCGCCCATCACCGGATAAGCGCCTTCGCGCCGGGGCCCGATGGCAAGGGCCCTGGCGGCGACAGGCTTCAGCGGTGCGGGTTACGTACGCCCTCCACTCGGTACTGCTGGCCACCGAGGTGCCTGAACATCAAACGATAGGCACCGCGCCCACGGGAAGAGGCGTAACCGTGCAAATCGGCGGACCACAGTTGATCGACGTGACGATGCCAATGCACCGCGCTTAAACGACCTTCACGCAAGTGACCGAGGGTAAGGGCAATACTGCGGCCCGTGCGGCTCGATGGGTCGATACCTTCAAGCGCCTGGGTGTCGATCTCCATCCGTGGGGTCGCGGCTCGCATCGCCGTCGGCGCCACCGTCCGCACCTCGGCCTGCGCTTGTGGACCACCGCGTGCGCGACTTGAGCCGGCAACCTGTGTCGTCGCCCCCACTTCGAACGCGCTTGCCCCCGCCTGCTGACTGCTCGCGCCAGCGGGCTCACGCCCTGGGCTTCGCAGCATTATCGCAGCATAGCCCATGCGTTTGAGCTCGGGCACCGGGTTACGATTGCCCCGCAGTACTCTGTCGACGTCGCCCGGTTGGTCCACAGGCCCCGCGTAGCCATGGATGCTCCCATGGCGCGAAAAAACGTAAATGGTGATGTCTCCTTTAGCTGGGCGACGCGCATAGGCAAAACTCACCAGCCGCTCCGTTTCTTCGTTCGTCAGCTGCGCCTGCTGCGCCAAACTGATCGCCGTCTCCGTAATACCCCTGGCAAATTCTTCCTCTTCGTATTGCGCAACCCTGGCCATCGCCCTCGGTAGCATCCGTTGCTCGAGGCGGCTGGCACCAAACAGTACGCCTCCCACCAGAGCCCCCACGGCGGCCCCCGTGGTCGCATCGCCAAGCAGCGCCCCCACTCCCAGGCCCAGCAAGACCAAAAGCAGAATGATGGCAACCCCTTCCTCTGTTGAAACTTTTCTCGTCGCGGCCGGCTGCAGCCCCATTGAATCCACGAAGGTGATCGGGTTGTTAAACGCCATGGTATAGAGGTTCAACTGCTCACCATTGCCTGCGGGATCGGGGCTTATCCAGCGCTGCAGCCACGGGGCGTAATAGCGAAAACCGTAGTAATACAAACCGCTGCCGTCACGCTCCTTGCCGGAATATCGGCGGGTTTTGTAGCTACCTTCCACCGCGTTGCGCGATGCCCACCACGCCGTCCCCCCATACGGAAAATAACTTTCCTGGCTCAATAACTCGCCCTGTTCGCCCAACTCCAACCCATGGCTGGACTGCTGATCGGTCAGGCAAAAACGCAGGGTTTCATCGTCAGCCGCCGCCTCGAGTCCCAGCTCCCATTGCAAGACCTCAACCGTGCAACAGGCCACTTCCAGGCGCAGTACATTCAGCCGACGCAACGGTTGCTGGCGAATTTCCAGGCCTGGCAGGTAATACACACGGGCCGTTTGCCGACTGCCGGCCACCTGCTGGTGAGTCAGCTTGAGCGCCCGCTGGCCGTCGCCTGCATACACATAAGCCTCCTCATCCGGGTCCGCGTCCTCTCGCACAATGGACGTGACCTTGGCCAACTGATTACGCACGTTCCAGGCCATCGGCAGGCCACGCCCCAGCTGTTTCTGGTTGCCATTGGCATCAAAGCCCTGCGCCGGCTCGCCAACCGCATATTCGCTCGACAACCCACGATTGCTGCCGCTGGCGACCTGCATGGTGCGGGTGTAGCCGACGCCGCTGGACGGTACATGGCGCAGCCGGGTCAGGTTGCCGCCCTCGTCATAGGCATAGTGCTGGGTGTAGTTGCGCCATAAGCCGGCATCGGTCGAACCGAACGAAATACGCGAGGGCAACGCCGGGCCGATGGCGGCAGTCGTGCTTTCCCGGCCGGTCGCCTGGGTCAGTTGGTACAGCGAGTCGTATTCATAGCGACAGCACGCCTCCACTTGCGTGTTATGGCTCCATTGCGTGGGTTGCGCCTGATCCTGCAGGTTTGAAATATTGCCCACGGGATCATAGTCGTAGCTCAAATCCTGCAAGGGTGCCGTCAGCTGATTGTTGCGGTACGCCATCAGCCGGTACAGGCGGCCGTCCTCGGCCCGATACGAGGCCAGGCTGCGCACGCCATTGCCCAACAGGGCCGCTTCCACCTGGCCGGCGGCATTGTAGGTGTAGCGCTCTACCACGGTCTTGCGCGCGCCACTTTTCAGGGCCAGGTGAATGTGTTTCGCCTGGCCGTCCAGCCCATAGGCAAACTGCTGGCCATTACCCTTGGCGTCGACCTGTTCCAACGTGCCGCCAAGGGCGTCATACGTCCAGCGCGTGGTGTAACGCGCGCTTTCCAACTGCTGGTTCTGATCGGCGTGGGCAAGCGGCCAGTCAACATCGCCCGGTGCCTCGCGAAAGCGCCGCGTTTGGCCAAGCACTTGCCCGGTCACCCCGTATTCGTCGAACACCTGCGTGCCCGCCGGGTCGGCATGGCGTACCAGACGGCCGCTGCGGTTAAGTGCGCAGTGTTCCGGCGTTGGCGCGGCATACACCAGGCGTTCGACACACCGGGGCCGGGCCTCGCCGGCAGCTTGTTCGAACACCGCCACCGGGCGCTGCAAGGCGTCGTAGTCGTGGCGCTGATAGGCACCCCGCCCGTCCCAGGCATGCAACAGTTGACCGGAGGGCGCGGCCAGCATCAGCCGCGTGCCGGCGTCCACATCGTTGCTGCGGATCAGCGCACCGGACAGGCTGTACACCGACACCTGATTGGCCTCGGTCAAGGGTTCGCGCAATTTAAGCGCATACAGGCGCGGGTCCCACTGCTGCAGCAGCAGGCCGCTGGCCCCATAGACTTGACGCCTGACACGGGCCGCTGGCGCCGTCTGGGGAGACTCGCGCAGGTACGCGACGCTGCGCACGGTCAACCCACGGGGGTCGAATGCCGCAAGCGAAGGTGTGTTTCGATGAAGTGAAGCAGACATGACTACATGACCTGAATTGCACAATGGTCAAAAAAGCCTAGGGATCATGTTCTGAACAGAGGTGGTATCGGTGTATGGACGGCGGCGCCGACACCGACGATCACCTGGGTTATTCAAGGCCATGGTTCCCTGGGCCAGCGCTGTGTAAATACCTATGCCCGGCCCCTTCAGCCTGCGTGATAGCGTTTTTCATTGCCCGCCGGACCCGTCGGCGGGAGTGAAGGAACGTATCGATATGCAAGCCGACAGCAGCTTCTTGCTCGCTCAACCGATTGATCACGCACGCCCTCCCGCCCCCGGTCGGGACGATTTCAAGACCACGCTGCAGCGCCTCATGGCCACCCGCAACGACAACGACGCTCCGGCCGCCGATGGGGGCCAGGCATGAGCGACGACACTCTCAAGCTGCAGATCAATACCCCGGCCCTGCCCAAGGGCGGCGCTGCCATCCAAGGCACCGGCAAGGGCTGGGGCGATATCGGCTCCAGCGGTACGGCAAGCTTTGAAATTCCCTTGCCGATCTCTCCCGCACGCGGCTACGCGCCGGCCCTGTCGCTGAACTACCACAGCGGCGCCGGTAACGGCCCCTTCGGCCTGGGCTGGCAGGTGCCCCTTGGCGCCGTCAGCCGACGCACCTCCCATGGCGTGCCTGGCTACACCCCACAGGATGCGCTGGCAGGCCCCGACGGGCAGGTCTGGCTACCTGAACGCGACGCCCAGGGCGCGATCATCAGCAGCCGCCTTGACTCATTCAATGGCTTGCCGCTGCCCATCGCGTATACGGTTACCCGTCACTTCCCCAGGATCGAGGCGCGCTTCGACCGTATCGAACACTGGCACTCGGCAACCGACACGGCCGGCTTCTGGTTGATACACAGTGCCGATGGCAGCCAGCACTTTTACGTGAAAACCCCGTTGGCCCGGATTGCCGATCCGGACCACACGCACCATGTGGCGCAGTGGCTGTTGCAGGAAAGCCTGAATGCCCACGGCGAGCACATCTATTATCACTACACAAAGGAAACCGATAACGCGCGCTACCCCAGGGACTGCCGAGCCCGGCATTACCTGGAACGTGTCTGCTACGGCAATTTCACCGCCAGGGAACAGGAGCAGCTTTACCTCTGGCAGACCGACGATAAACCGGACGTGGGCTGGCACTTTCAATTGCTCTTCGATTACGGCGAACGCGCCCTTGAACTGGACCAGCGGCCGACGTACCAGAAGATTCGGGACTGGCCGGCACGCCCCGACCCCTGCTCGGATTTTGCCTTCGGCTTCGAGCTGCGCACCCTGCGCCGTTGCAGCCAGGTCCTGATGTTTCACCACTTCCCCAAAGAAGCGCACATGGGCGCCGACCCGGTGCTGGTCAAGCGCCTGCTGCTGGAATACCGCACACCCAGCCATGTCAGCCTGTTGAGCGCCATCCACGAGCAAGCCTTCGACAACACGGGCAACAGCGTCAGCCGCCCGCCGCTGGAGTGTCTGTATCAGTCGAGCCAACTCAAGGTCGACCCGAGCCGCTACCAGGTGTTCAGCGTATTGCCCAGGCTGCATGACGGCGACCGTTATCAACTGGTGGACCTGTATGGCGAAGGCCTGCCTGGCGTGTTGTATCGCGCAGACAAAAGTTGGTATTACCGTGAACCGTCAAGGCCGCAACACCCGAAAACCAGCGACGAGGTGAGCTATGGCGCAGCCCTGGAGTTGACGCAGCTGCCGGTCGCCGACAGCACCCGGCCCATCCACCAGGCGCTGGCCGATGTGGATGGCGACGGGCGCTTGGACTGGCTGGTGGCGTGGCCCGGAATGAACGGTTTTTTCAGCCTGGACGAACAGCGCAACTGGTCCGGCTATACGCCGTTCGATGCATTCCCGTCGGAGTTCTTCCACCCCCAGGGCATGCTCGCCGACTTGATGGGGGCAGGCCGTCGAGACTTTGCGATGATCGGCCCACGCAGTGTGCGCCTGTATGAAAATCGCCGAAGCCAGGGCTTCGCACCCGCCAACGAGGTGCCGCATACGCCCGACGATGGCTTGCCGATTATTTCCTCCTCGCCCCACGAACTGGTGGCGTTCAGCGATGTACTCGCCACGGGTCAACAGCACCTGGTGCGTATCCGGCATAACGAAGTCAAATGTTGGCCGAACCTGGGTCGAGGCCGTTTTGCCCAAGGGTTTGTATTGGCCACATTGCCGCTGCGCGAGCAGGCGTTCAACGCGGCGCACGTACTGCTCGTCGACCTCAATGGCGGCGGCGCGGCAGACCTGCTGTATTTGAGCGCCACTCACCTGAGTATTTTCCTCAACAAAGGCGGCAACGGCTTCGAGACACAGGCGATCAAGGTCCCATGGCCCGAGGGGGTGCAGTATGACGACCACTGTCAGGTCAGCGTTATCGATGTGCTCGGCCTGGGCTGTCCAAGCCTGATCCTGACCGCCGCTCATCAGACCCCCGTTCACTGGCGCTATGACTTTTTCAGCCAGAAGCCCTGGCTGCTCACGCGCACCTACAACAACATGGGCGCCCAGGCGTCGATCACCTATCGCAGCAGCGCCCAGGAGTGGCTGGACGAAAAACGCGAGCTGCATGCCACGGGCCAGCCTGCGATCAGCCAACTGCCCTTTGCGCTGCTGCTGGTCAGCCAGCAAACCCAACGGGACGAGATTACCGGCAACCAACTGACCCAACGCGTGAGCTATCGCCAGGCTTACTACGACCGCGTAGACCGCGAGTTCCGTGGCTTCGGGCTGTTGCTGCAAACCGACACCGACAGCCGCAAGGACGCCCCCCAGGCATCCGTCACCAGTGCCCCCGTGCTGAGCAAAACCTGGTTTCATACCGGGCGTTCCCTGGACATGCCCACCCTCGGCCACAGCACTCACGACCCGCACGCCAAGGCGCTCGGTCGCACGCTGATCAGCCGCTACAGGGCCACGGCTCAGGGACTGCCGCTGGAGCATCATGACGATTTGATCAGCGATCCTGCGCCGACGCTGGCACGCGAAGCGGCCCGCGCACTCAGTGGCGTGGTGCTGCGGGTCGAGGTGATGGCGGCCGACCCGGCGCAGGACGTCGTGCCCTACTCGGTCAAACAGCAGCGGTATCTGGTACGCGAACTGGCGCCGGCCACTGCTCATACGCGCTACGCCCGGCTGCAGCCATTGGCCCTGGAGTCGATCAGTTATCAATATGAAGGCGTGAACGACGATCCCGTCTGCCAGCACCAGATCAACCTGCGCCGGGATGCCTATGGTTACCTGGTGCATGGCGTGACCCTGCATTATGCCCGCCGTACCAGTGCCGACAGCCCACCGCCCGCCGTGCTGGTGGATGAGCACCAGCAGCGCTGGTGGCGCGACACCCATGACAGCGCGCAACAGTTTTATTACCTGAACGAAACGCTGGCGCAGCCCATTCACCTGGACGACGCACAGCAGTGGCGCCTGGCCTTGCCCTACCGCGAACGACACAACACCCTGGTGCTCGGCAAGGCGCCGGCACCGGGTGGGCTGGACCCTGCGCGTATCGCCTATGAGCTGTTCATCGACACCCGCACCGGGCCCTTGGCCGCAGGGGCCAGCCGCGTACTGAGCGGCTTGTCGGTGCAGCGCTATCGGGAAGCCGGTGGCTTCGGCAAAACCCTGGAGCCCGGCGTCGCCACTGCCCAGGCATTGGCCGATTACCTGGAAACCGCAGAGCTGGATGGCAAGGCCCTCGGCGTTTACAAAGACATACCGGCCATGCCCAACCAACCCACGGTGAACCTGGGGCAAAAGCTCACCGACAGTGGCTATCGCACCATGGCGATGTTTTTTCTGTTCGACGGCGAGGTGCCGCCCGCGGAAAACAGCCTGTGGTCGATTCGCCGCCACTTTCCGCGCTATGGCAAGCCCAGTCAGTTTTATCGATTGAGAGCGCTGCGGGCCACCGAGGCCCACGGCGAAACGACCCTTCAATATGACGCCTACTCCTTGCAAACCCTGCTTGTCAAAACCCCCGACGGTTGCGTGACCAAAGCCGAATACGACTATCAATTGCTGCTGCCGATAAAAGTCACCGACCCCAACGGCACGATTCAAGAGGCGCTTTATGACGGTTTCGGGCAGTTGCTGGCCAGCACGTTTTACGGCCAGGAACAAGGCCTGGACGTGGGCTTCGCCGCGCTGAAAAGCTACCGCCCGCTCACCAATCCAACGCCCGGCCTTGCGATCGAACAGGCGCAAAGCGTGTTGCAAGACATGGCCAGCGCACACTGCTACGCCCCGTTCAGTTGGATGGGCAGCATCGACTTGGCCCTGATCAAGCCCGAGTGGCTGGCCAAGGCCTACCTGCTCCCCGGCGGGCATATCCGCATGAGCGCGCGAGCGCGCCTGAGTGCCCCTCGCGTAAGGCTCAGCGACAGCGAAAAACAGCTCAAGGCGCTGGTCGATACGGCCAGCCGCACGCCGGTACACGCGCTCATGTTGCAAGCCGACCGCTACCCCGGCGATGCCGAACAGCAGGTTCGCATGACCTTGAGCTGTTGGGATGGCTTCGGCCGCTCGTTGCAGACCAGGCACAAGACCGACCCAGGCCTGGCGCATGGGGTCGACGACAAGGGCAACCTGCTGGTCGACGACCTGCCGGATGCGGCCGGCACCTTGAAGAAACAGCTGCGCCACGTGCATGCCGACCCCCGCTGGCGGGTCAGCGAGCGTGTCGAATACAACCACAAGGGCTTGGTTATACGCATCTACCGGCCCTACTTCGCCAACAGCCACGCCTACGTCAATGATCACTCCATGCGCGAGCTGGGCCACAGCGACCGGCTGTGGTATGACCCCCTCGGGCGCCCGACACAGACACTGACCGCAGCGGGCCTGACGCGGCGAACCACCTACTGGGCCTGGTACACCGTCAATGAGGACGAAAACGACACCTCTGAAGCGCTGAACCCGACTGACGAACCTTGAAGTCACAGGTATTCATATAACGTTTGGTCCCCGCGCAAAGCCCGTGGCATCCGTCAGCCAAGCGTTGAGGGCCGCCACGGGCTGTTGAAGGGGCCGCGGCGACGGCCCGTTCATGCGCCTGTCAGGGTCGCGGGGCGGCGCGCCAGCTCGCCCACAAGGACGTGTAGCCACGCCTGGCATACTCTACGAAGAACCCGCGCCATTCGGTCAATGAGGTAATCAGGCCGCGCGCCGCCATGACAATCGTGCGAGTGCCCCGGCTTTGCGCGCTCTCGGGCAGGCCCGTCAGCGCAGCGGCCAATGCCTCGACCCCGGTCATGGCCCAGTACGTCCACACTTGGTTGAACATTCTGCTCAACCCGCCATGCGTCAGCCCGGCAGGGTCCGGCACCTGCACAGTCAAACCATGGGGATCGTGGGTGGCCGTGGTGTGACCGCCACGAATAAACGTTCCCATCGCCGCATCGTAGGCTTCAATGGCGGGCGACACATTGGCTTGCATCAGCGCAGGCACTTCCCCGCCGTACACCGCGCTGGCGACGGTTGCAACCGCGTACGCCGCCGTCGCGCCGGCAGTGCGCCCGGCCCTCGACCGCAGAGGCGTGCTGCCCCAGGATACGCCGGTGCCGTGCCCACGCATGATCTGCTGCATCAGTTCCCTGGAGAGCGAGCGGACATGCCCGGTCAACCGCTGCACCGCCACGGGGTCCCAGTGTTCGCCGGCTTGAGCACTCAGCATGTCGGCGTGGTAGGCATAACTGATACCCACAGCTGCTGCCGAAACAGTACCGATCTGTGGCGCAAGGCGTGTCCAGTTACCGGCGATGCCGGTGCTCATATGCAGCGTGGCCAGGGTATCCAGCGCCGCGACGGTATAGCGCAACGCATGATTGCGCTCCGGCGTGGGCTGGAGGGTGCTGAATACCGCCAGGTCGACGCCCGTCGCGATGGCATTGGCGATATAGGTTGATAAACCATCGCGAATCGCGGCCGACGAGGCCGCTTGTATCCTGGGGCGCAAAATCCGCCCCATTGTCGCGAGCCGGCGGCTGATGGAAAACCTGCGCAGTGACTTGCTCTGGGGCGACTCCAACGCCGGTGTCCCGGTCAGCCCTTGCGCATCGACCTTGGTAACCGGGTTACCGCCAACCATGGCATACAGATTCAAGCCATCGGCATCGCCGGTCGGGTCCGGGCTGATCCAGCGGCATAACCACGGCGCGTAGTACCTGAAGCCGTAGTAAGACAGCCCGCTGGCATCGCGCTCCTTGCCCGAATAACGGATGAACCTGTAACTCGCCTCGCTGGCGTTTTTCGCCGCCCACCAGGCCGTCCCGCCGTAGGGGTAATAACTTTCCTGGCTGAGCAGTTGCGCCTGCTCGCCCAGTTCCAGGCTGCTGCTGCCCAAGTGGTCCGACAAGCCGTAACGGATCTGCGCGTCCTGGCGCTCCCCCGAAGGGTGGCGATCCCACAACAGGACGCGCACGGTGGTGGTTCCGACATCCAGGTTGAGTACATTCAGTTGTTCGCCCGTTGCGCTGTCATGGCGAATTTCCAGTCCCGGCAGGTAGCGCACCTCGGCCGTATGCACCACGCTGCGGGCCCGGGAGACCCGGCGCTTGAGGATGCGCTGGCCGGTGGCATCGTAGGCGTAGCGTTCTTCATCGTTGTCGCCGCCCTCGCGCCTTACTTGCGTGAGGCGCACCAGTTGATTGCGCACGTCCCAGTGCATCTTGTGATCGCTTTCCAACGCTTGCAGGTTGCCGTTGCGGTCAAAGCCCTGCCCCAATCCCGGCGCGGTTTTGCCACCGGCCTGCGGCAGAAAATGATTGCTGCCCGCGGCCACGCTCATCTGCCGCGTGAAGCCTGTGCCGCTGCTGGGCACATGCTGCAATTGAACTACATTGCCGGCGGCGTCGTAGCTGAACCGCTGGGTGTAGCGACGCCATACGCTGTCGTCAGCCGAGCCGAACGCCACCCTCGCCGGTAACGCAGGGCCTGCGGCGTTGCCGGCGGTTTCGCGGCCGGTGGCTTTGGTCAGTTGCGATAACGTGTCGTACTCATAGTGGCTGGCCGAACTGATTCGGGTGTTGCTGGACCATTGCGTCGGCTGGGCCAGGTCGTCGATCCGTACAACGTTGCCAACGCCGTCATAGTCGTAGCTCAGGTCTTGCAGCACGGCGCCCCGTTGCGTGGGCAAACGGGCAGTCATTTGCCGCAGGCGACCATCGAACTCACGGTAGTGCATGGCGCGCACCACGCCGTTGCCGGCGCGTTCGCTGAGCACTTGGCCGGCGGCGTTGTAACGGCGCTGGCCGAGCACCTGGGTGCGCGCACCGCCCTTGGGCGTCACCCAGATACTCGCCGGTTGGCCGTCGATGCCGTAGGCGTAGTCGAAGCGATTGCCCTTGGCATCGGTGTGATGCAGGCGCTCACCCAACGCGTTGAACCCAATGGATGTCTGGAACCTCTCGGGCTCCAGGCGCACCTCGCGTTGTGCCTCGGGCTGCGGCCAATCCAACGCAGCGTCCGCCTGGCGGAAGCGCCGGGTCTGCTGCGCCACTTCGCCGTGCAGCCCATACAAATCCTGGAACAACGAGCCGCCGCCGTCATCGTGGCGAACCACCTGGCCACAGCGGTTGCGTGCGGCCTCTTCGGCCGAGGGCGTGGCATAGGCCAGACGCTCGACGCACTGCGCTTGCTCGTCGCCGGCCGCCTGCTCGAAGACGGCGACCGGGCGCAGGTATTGATCATAGTGATGCGTCTGCCGAGCGCCACGCCCATCCCATTCTTCCAGTAAATGCCCGGCTTCCCCCATCAGCGTCAGCCGCCAGCCGGCGTCCACGCTGTCGGTGCGCAACGTTTGTCCGCCGAGGCTATAGACCGTGCGTTGGTTGGCCGGAGTGTCGGGTTGTGAGCGTGACAACTGCCACAACCGTGGGTCCCACTGTTCAGTCATCAAGCCGGTACTGCCAAACACTTGACGATGAATGCGCACCTGCGGCTCGACCTTTGCCGTTGAGCGGTGGTAATCGATGTTGCGGACAATCAGCCCACGCGGGTCGAATGCGGCCAGGGACGGCGTGTTTCGATGGATGGAGTCTGGCATGACTTCAAGACCTTATTGCTGAATAAGTAGTCCTGAAAGCCTAGGGATGGGGTTTGGAGAAAGGTGGTACTGGAGGATGTTTTGTGTATCCGGGTACTGGCATCGCCCCGGCCCGCTCGCGCGGGCCGGGGCTGCGCTCAATGCCCGCCGGCGCAGGTCGGCGAGGCCGGCGCTGCGTCGATGTTCGCCCATTCTTCAGGCGTGTAGGTATGCAGCGCCAGCGCATGAAACTCGCTCATCAGGTCACCCAGGCTGGCGTAGACCTTCTGATGGCGCTTGACGCGGTTGAGCCCCTCGAATTGCTGGCTGACCAGCACGGCCTTGAAGTGGGTCTGCAACCCACGGCTGTGCATATGGCTCTCATCCAGCACGCTCAAGTGTTGCGGGTTCAGGGCGGCGAGCGCCGTTTCGATACGCTGTTGCATGGTCATTGGTGCTTACTTCTTCTTGGCCGGTGCGGCGGCTTTGGGTGCCAGCTCGTTGGTCATGTCTTCCAACAGCTTGTTCACCACCGGCACGGCGCTTTCCAGTTTGGCCTGGGTCATCTGGGCCGATTGCTGGGTCAGCTGCGGCATTTTTTCCAGGACTTTCTTGCCCAGTGGCGACTGGTAGAAAGCAACCAGGTCCTTGAGTTCGGATTCGCTGAAGTTGGTGGTGTAGAGTTTGACCATGTCCGGCTTCAGCTTCGGCCAGCCGATAGCCTGGTCCAGGGCGGCATTGGCCTTGGCCTGGTAGCTGTCGAGGACCGACTGCTTGGCGGCAGGCGCCTTGGTCTGTTCGAAACGCTGGGCGAACATTTGCTGCACTTGCATGTACACCGGGGTGCCCAGCTTGTCGGCGTGGGCCAGGGTAAGGAAGGCTTCGGCACTGGCGTTGTGGCTGGCGGTATCGGCAAAAACCTGGCCGCTGGCGCAAACCAGAGCAACCGCGGTACAGATGGCACGAAGACGAGTCATCGAGTTTCCTTTCTAGCTGGCGAGGTAATACCCCAAGGGCGACCATTCTGCGCCTAAAAAACCTCGCGGCTCAACCCCAGGCCTTGTCGGGCCTGGTTTTGCGTGGCGCAAATCCGATGAAGCGTGTTTTTTGGAACCCTCCGGGCCGATCAGGGCCTAAACTGCGCAAACGAACCTGAAGGAGTGTGCCCGATGAGCCGTATTGAAACCGACAGCCTGGGAGACGTCCACGTCCCGGATGACGCTTACTGGGGCGCCCAGACCCAACGCTCGCTGGTGAATTTCGCCATCGGCGAACAGCGCATGCCCCTGGCGGTGCTGCATGCCCTGGCCCTGATCAAGAAGGCTGCCGCACGCGTCAACGACCGCAACGGCGACCTGCCCGCCGATATCGCCCGCCTGATCGAACAGGCCGCCGATGAAGTGCTCGACGGCCAGCACGACGACCAGTTCCCCCTGGTGGTGTGGCAGACCGGCAGCGGCACCCAGAGCAACATGAACGCCAACGAAGTGATCGCCGGCCGCGCCAATGAGCTGGCCGGCAACAACCGGGGCGGCAAGAGCCCGGTACACCCCAACGACCATGTGAACCGCTCGCAGAGCTCCAATGACTGCTTCCCCACGGCCATGAGCATTGCCACGGTCAAAGCGGTTCACGAGCAGTTGCTGCCGGCCATCACGGTGTTGTCCGGTGGGCTGGCGGAGCTGGCGGCGCGGCATATGAAGCTGGTCAAGACCGGCCGCACCCACATGATGGATGCCACGCCGATCACCTTCGGCCAGGAAGTCTCGGCGTTTATCGCCCAACTCGACTACGCCGAACGCGCCATCCGCAGCGCCCTGCCCGCCGTATGCGAACTGGCCCAGGGCGGCACCGCCGTGGGCACCGGGCTCAATTCGCCGCACGGTTTCGGCGAGGCGATTGCCGCCGAGCTGGCCGCGTTGTCGGGCTTGCCGTTCGTCACTGCGCCGAACAAATTCGCCGCCCTCTCCGGCCATGAGCCGCTGGTGACCCTGCACGGCGCGCTGAAAACCCTGGCCGTGGCCCTGATGAAACTCGCCAACGACCTGCGCCTGCTGGGCTCCGGCCCTCGCGCCGGCCTGGCCGAAGTCAAGTTGCCGGCCAACGAGCCCGGCAGCTCGATCATGCCCGGCAAGGTCAACCCGACCCAGTGCGAAGCGCTGTCGATGCTGGCCTGCCAGGTGCTGGGCAATGACGTGACCATCGGTATTGCCGCCAGCCAGGGGCACCTGCAGTTGAACGTGTACAAACCGGTGATCATCCACAACCTGCTGGAATCGATCCGCCTGCTGGCCGATGGCTGCAACAACTTCCAGGAACACTGCATCGCCGGCCTTGAGCCCGACGCCGAACAGATGGCCGAACACCTGGAACGCGGGCTGATGCTGGTCACCGCGCTGAACCCGCATATCGGCTACGACAAATCCGCGCAGATCGCCAAGAAGGCCTATGCCGAAGGGTTGACACTGCGCGAAGCGGCGCTGGCGCTGGGCTACCTCACTGATGAGCAGTTCGACCAGTGGGTACGCCCGGAAAACATGTTGGAAGCCGGTCACTGAGAAAGCCCAGGGCCTGAATGCGGGAGCGGGCTTGCCCTAATGCCAGTCAGTTAAGACAGAACCGGTCACTGTGGCGAGGGAGCTTGCTCCCGCTGGGGCGCGAAGCGGCCCCAAAAATGGGTTTGCTATGCAGTCCAGCGGGAGCAAGCTCCCTCGCCACAGGTCGCAGGTTGTTCTGTTCTAGCGCTTAACTGACCGGCATTAGGGCTTGCCCGCGAGGGCGGTGAAACAGCCAATGAATCAGTTGACTGTCATACCGCCTTCGCGAGCAAGCCCGCTCCCACACTTGACTGCTAAGCCAACCGCGCACGCCGAGCCCTGAGCCCGGCCATCAGCGACGGTGCCAGCGCCACCATCGCCGAGCCCATCACCACCACCAGCGCGCCAAAATACCCCAAGGCGTTGATCGCTTCGGCCTGCACAAAATCCGGCCACAGCCACGCCGCCAATGCCACCGCCACAAAGGTCACCAACGGCGTCAGGGCCAGGGTCGCACTTACCCGCGACGCCTCCCAATGCGCCAGCGCTTCGGCAAACGCCCCGTACGCCACCAGCGTATTCATGCAGCACGCCAGCAACAGCCAGCCTTGCAGCGGGCTCAGTTGCAGCGCCTCCAGCGGATGCGCCCACGGCGTGAGCAATACCGCGCACGACAGGTAGATCACCATCATCACCTGCAACGAATTCCAAACCGTCAGCAATTGCTTCTGGCCCAGGGCGTAGAACACCCAGATGGTGGTGGCGAGCAGCACCGTCAGCACGCCGGCGGTGTAGGCGCCCATCGAGGTCAACAATTCAGCCAGGCGCTGGTTGAAGAACAACCCGAAGCCAACGATCAACACCACCAGCCCCACGCCCTGCCCCAGGCTGAAACGCTCCTTGAACACAAACACGCTGGCGACCATCAGGAAAATCGGCCCCATCTGCACCACCAATTGAGCGGTGCCGGGGCTGAGCAGTTTCAGGCCCACCAGGTACAACACGTAATTGCCGACAAGCCCGCACACGGCCATCGCCACCAGCCAACCGCCCTTGGGGCCGAGCACCTTGCGACTGGGCAAACGCTTGGTCGCCGCCAGATAAACAAACAAGCAACTGCCGGCGACGATCAGGCGAAACCAGGTCACGGTGATCGGGTCCATCATCTGCAACACTTGTTTGAGCTTGATCGGCAGAATGCCCCAGAGCAGCGCGGTCAACAGGGTCAGGAGAAAGCCGTAGACCCAGCGGCCCGAAGAGATGTGCATGAGTGCCCCGAATGCCAGAGGAAGTGGAACCGGCATTCTAGGGGCATGCGGTGCGCTTTGGGTACAAAGCGCGCCAACACGGTGTTCATGGCACGCCCATCACCAGCACCCCGCTGCCGCTGATAGGGCCGGCGGCGGGGAACGGGCCGGCTCGACGCACCAGGGAAAACGTCACGTCGTCCCCGCCTACGCTGTTGGTGATGCGGGTCAGGAAGGAGCCGTTGACCGGGACGGCAGACCCGGCGCGTACAAGGGCCGTGCCCACATCGGCATTGGTCATCATCAGCAGGCGTGAATCGAACGCCGAACGCGTGCCTTTGTAGCTGATGGTGATCTCGGTATTGATCCCGCCATCCGGGCACGAATAGGTGAGCCGACGGTTACTGACGACGGGCGTTGTCAGCGGGTCGGTGCCAATGGCCCGTTGATTCACGTTGCCGAAATTGATCTCGATCGGATTATTGTTGTTGATCGTGCAGGTTGACGGAGAAATACCGAAGTTGTTCGCGGCGGTGTACGTCAGTATCAGCCGCGTGCTTCCCGGATTGTAATTGTTGGTCTGGTGCAGATTTAACGCGCCCAGAACATCCCCTATTCGAACGTCGATAGGGTTGCTCGGGTCGTTTCGCAGCAGGATATAAGGGGCTACGTAGATGGGATACGGCGCACCGTTATTCGGCATGGTCGCGATCCGGATGTTAAACGGCACAGGGGTGTTATAAAACGTGCCATTGATGCGTAAGCCGGTACCTTGGCTGGAAAATTTCGGGCCGGGCACCCAGGGGGAACCGGCTTGCGCAGAGGTGCCCCAATAGTCGATGCGCGAAGGGTAAGCAGGCGAAGGCGTGAATCGACACTCCAGCCGTGCCCCTTCAAGGATCAGACGGGTGCTGTCCGAGCCCACGCTGACAGTGACGGGAACCTGCAGGTCAGGATCCCGCCGTTGCCGACATATTGCCAAGGTCCGCCATTGACGCGGCAATCAGCTGCTCGCGCGGACGTGGCAGCACCCAGTAGGACGAGAAGCACCGTAGCTCCATAGAGTCGTTTCATTTTGATCTCTCATTGCGCCTCTGCCCGGACGTCGCTGCTGGTGTCCAACCCCATGCTGAAGCCGTCCGGAAGACATTTAAGGTTTGCCCAAGGCTGTTTTCAGCCCATCAACGGCTAGGGGTAGTCCAACGTAAACGTTGAGGTCACTGTGTACACACCGTGACCGATGGTTTGCTCCTGGATGGCTGTCGGCTCGCCCTGCACATAAGCCTTGAGCTCGATAGTATTGCTGCCGTCGCTCAACACCTGTTTGTCGCTGACGGTGTTGAGAGGCAAGGGCTTGTCACTCAGCGTCTCCATGCCGACGGCAATTCCGGAGGCGCCGCTTCCAGCGTCCAGCGCGAGCAAACCGGGCAGCTCGCTGTTCTCTGCCCCCCCGAAGGTGATGGTCACCGAATTGCCGATTGTGGTGTCGCAGTCTTCCAGGTGCAGCTTGAAACGCTTACCCGCCGAGCGGGTGTTGATATAGAGGTACTTGCTGGTGAGGTCCCAGAGTTCCAGCCTGACTGCCTCGTCGCCGGGGCGAAGGGTGCAGGCCTCTTGAACCAGGTTGCCCTTGAAACTCAGGTTGGCCGCCGCGTGGCCCATGGGGACCAGGCCAAAGATGAGCAGTAATGCCAGGCTGTGCGTTTGAACCCTTTGATAGCGCATCGATCGAGCTCCTACTGGTATTCGGCCAACAGCGTGGCCACCGCCGTGAACCGGGCGGGAGGCAGCGTTGCACCGGGCTGTTGCACCGGCACTACCTCCAATGTCGGCGGTGACGACAGGGCGATATCCAGGGGCGTGTTGAGTGGAAACGGCAGGTTGTTTTGAAAAACCCGAATGCCCAGCGCGGGCACGCTGGTCTGCACCGCTGCGCCGTCGAACGCGGTGGGCGTGCCGTTGACGCTCAGTTTCAGCTCCCAGGGCAGCGTGCCGGCGCCGCAGTTGATCGCATAGCCGACCCCTCTGCGATACCGCACGCCATCGACGCGTTTTACGCCGACATCGCCAAAGTCGACGTCAATGATGTTGCCCGCGTCGATCGTGCAGGGGGGCGGCTCATTCAACGTTCCGCTGAACGTCACGTTGGCCGACGCGCCACTGCACACGCCGATGGCGCACAGGGCGAGCAACGCTCGCGGCTGCCAAGCTGTCATGGGTCGTTCCTCTTTTTATCAACGGCCGTTTTATCAATGGCCGTTTTATCAATGGCCTTGTTATCAATAGCCTTGTTATCAATAGCCGTCATTGGTAATCGACCACCAGGGTCGCGCTGGCATCGAAGGCCCCGCCGGTCAGCTGGCTGCCCGCACGTTTGACCGGCACGGCCTGCACCACGGGAAAATTGGGATAGGTAAAATTTACGGTTCTGTTGAGCGGCCAGTCAGCGCCATTCACAAACAGCCTCACGCCCAGGTCCGGCTTGCGGGTGGCGAGCACCTGATGGTCAAACGCCGCCGCCGTACCCTTGAGTTCCAGGGTCAGCGCATTGCTGAAGGGAGAGCTACAAGTGACGGTATACGGCACATCCCGACGGTAATTAACCCCATCGACCCGTGACGTCTGAAGATCATTGCCAAACGGCACGTCGAGCGTGCCGCCACCGTTGATGACGCACGGCGGAGGCGCGACGATCACCGCGCGAATGGTCAAGCTGGTCTCGGCCTGCAGGCCCTGGCTGACCGCCAGCAACACGCCGGCGGCGACCAAGCCGATTGATTTAGCCATCGTTGCACCCTTACTCATAATCGAGCCTGAAATCCACCACGGCCCTGAATGCCCCGCTGGTCAACGGCGCAGCGGTGCGCGTGGGCCAAACATTCCAGGTCTGGGTATTGCGGCCCACGGGCAAAAACAGCGGCTGGCCCCTTGCGCCCAATTGCACGTCCCGGCCGAGGGCATCGGTCAACTGCAGGCCCATGCCGGTGATGCCCTGCACTTTGACCAGCCGTGGATCATCGGCATCGGCCGGCGCGCTGAACGTGACCGACAGCACCGGTTGGTATGCGCTCCAGGTCAGGTTCCCCGTACGCTCATTGCGTATGCGGCCGGCGGTGCGCAGACAATCGGTGAACCGCAGCTGGAAAGCCTTTGGGGTGGACTGGTCACCGGGACGTCGCAACTGGCCGGTCGATATGGCGTCCAGATCGACGGTCTGGTGCAGCGAGGTCATTTCCATGCTGCACGGCGACTCATGCATGGACCCGAGCACATTCAGCATGCCGCTCAAGCCTTCGATATCCTCCTCATCCTCGGCATGGGCGCCCACCGCCAAGGCCCATAACAGGCCGCCCAGGACCTTCACTTTTTGCGACTTCATGGCGTTCTCCAGCAGCATTACTCATTCGCCGGCGCGGCCTGCGGGTTCACCTTGCAGGTGACGCCGCTGCAGCTGAAGGCCAGGAGCGGGCGGCCGCCGTAATCGTTCACGTAGGCCAGGTACGGGTTTGTCCCCAGTGCCTTGGCCGACGGCCCCAGGTTCAAGGCGCCCTTGGGGGGCACCATCAGCGGCGCGAAACCCTGCACGGTTTTGCCGTCTTTGCTGCTGCGCGCATCCACCAGGGTCACGTAGTACGGCGTCGGGTTATTCACCCGGTATTGATCGCCTTCACGGGTCAGGGTCAGTTTCTCCTGCCAGGGGTTGGACAAGTCCTGCTGGGTCGGCGCGATGGCTTGCGGGCGGTAGAACAACTTGATGCGGGTTTGCAGGGCGATCTGCAGGGTGTTGGCCTTGTCGCTGCGCGGCGGAATCTCCCTCAAGTTGAAGTAGTAGATCGTCTCCCGGTCCTGCGGCAGCGACTTGGCCGCCGGCAGCGCCTGGACTTTCACCTGGCTTTGTTTACCCGGCTCCAACCGTTGAACCGGTGGCAGCACGATCAGCGGCGTGGTGATTTTTTTACCGGCCTCATCCTCGATCCAGCCCTGGGCCAGGTACGGCAGTTGGGTATTGTTGTTGGTGATGTTCACGCTGGTGGCGTCTTTGCCACCGTCGAAAATCACTCGGGTACGGTCCAGGCCCACCGCAGCGTTGGCGCTCTGGCTCAAGCCCAGGGCCAACAGCGCGAAGGCCGGGTATATGAGTCGTGTGGTCGGCATCATGAGGCTGTGTTCTCCGTATCGGTAGGCTTGCCGGTCAGCCCGGCGGGCTCGGTCAAGAAGGGGTCGGCGGCTGCCCGCTGGCAGCGCAATTGCAAGGCGTCGGTCAACCCATCGGCAGGCAACGTGACAGGCAGCGTGAGGATGCACCGCGAGTCCGCGCCCCAACTGACGGTCATCTGCTCGCCGGCCTGGATGCCGCTCAGGTAGACCTGGCCACCGTCATTCACAATGCCGGTGTCCTGTTGCTTGAGGTTCTTCACCGTTGCGCCGAAGGGCGGCGCACTGCCATCCGCCAGGCGCAGTACCGCCATGGCTTTTTCACCGGCAATCACATCCAGCGAGCGATAACCGATCGCGCCTTCGGTGAGCGTCAGTTGGGTGACTGACTGAGTGGCTTCGACATTGCTCGGCAAGCGCTCCAGGTCAACGCTGGCGGCGGTGCGCTGGTAACTGCTGATATCCGAAATCACGGCCTTGCCGAAGGCATTGCTGCGGGTCGGCGCGCCATAACCGCGCACCGGCACATCGGCCACGCCGGCGGTATCGATCATCAGGCGGGTGCCGCCGGTGCTGGTGGTTCGATGGAGCGCGGCACCGTGGGCCGTGAGCGTGGCACCGCCGCGCGCAGAGACACCCAGGCTGCTGGAACCGCCCTGCTGTCGGCTGGCGCTCACATCGATATCGGCGTGATCGCCCATATGATTCAGGTAACCGCTGGCGGACGTGTTGCTTGCGCTGAGCTGGTAGCTGTTGCGTTCATCGAGGCGGTCGCTGTAGCGCGATGCAAAAGTGTTTTTGCCGGCGGCGCGGCTGGCATCCAGCGACAGTGTGCCGGTACGCCCCAACGGCAGGCTGACCGTCAGCGACATCCCGTTATCCTTATAGTTATAGTCCTGGGTGCGGTACATGTTCAGCGACAGGTTCATGTTCTTGACCGTGCCCACATTGAAGTAGCGCGACAGCGACAGGTTCCAGCGATGCGTGTCCGGCCGGTCCCAGTAAGTGTGCTTGTTGTAGCTGGCGTAGACCGTGGCGCCCAGGTCACGAAACTGTTTGTTGACCGTCACGGTGTACTGCGCCTTGCTGCCACCGATAGGCTTCCACCCCTCATTGGGGTCGCGATAATCCCCACGCCCGCCGAGTTCGCCGTTCAACCCGTAATACCGGGCATCCAGGTATTCACTCATGCTCAGGAAGTTCTTCTCGGAAAAACGGTAACCGGCGAAGGTCACCTGGCTGTCGTACTCCTGGAAGTTCTTGGAGTATTGGAGGCGGTAGGATTTACCCGAGAGCGTCTCGTTCCACACGTTGGCATGGGACTGCGTGACATCCAGCGAGACGGCGCCGAACGCCAGCAAGTCCCGCCCGGCACCCACGGACAACGCCTGATAGTTGTTATCGGTGATACCGCCACCGAACAACGACCAACCGTTGCTCACCCCCCAGGAAAATTCCCCGGTGCCGAAAAAGGCGCCATCGGAGCCGTTCTGAAGATTGGACGGCCGCCCGCTCGCCAGCTTGTAACGCACCTGGCCTGGGCGCGTCAGGTAGGGCACACCGGCCGTATCGAGTTGGAAGCTATGGACCGAACCGTCCTGTTCTTCCACCCGTACATCCAGCTTGCCGGACACCGCGTCATTGAGGTCCTGAATGCGAAAGGGGCCGGCCGCGACCAGGGTCTCGTAGAGCACACGGCCCTGCTGGCTGATGATGACTTTGGCGTTGGTTTTGGCCACACCCACCACTTCCGGCGCGTAACCACGCAAGTTGGGCGGCAGCTGGCTTTGATCCGAGTTGAGCGAGGCACCGGTGAAGCGGAAGCTGTCGAACAGGTCCGAATACAGGTAACTCTCCCCCACTACCAGGCGCGCCTTCAATGCCGGAATGGCGCGGTACGCGTAGTAGCGGCTCCACTCCAGTTTTTGCGGCCCGGCCGCCTCTTGCCGGCCGCTCTCAACGCGCCCCTGCCAATCCGCCCTGAGCCGCCAGGCGCCGGCATTGGCCCCGACGGTGCCGTTGCCACTGAGGTTTTTGCGCTGGCCGCTGTTCTTCTGATAGTTGGACTGCGCCGTCAGGCTGTAGTCCACCAGCAACCCCGGCACCCCCTCGTCCCATCGCGAAGGCGGGTCCCAATTGATGGCGTTGTACTCAAGATAGGCCTGGGGCAAGCTGACATTCAGCGTGGAGGTGGCCAGATCGCCACTGACCTCCATGCCCGGCAAGCTTGCGATATCCAGGCACTCTCCGTCCTTCCACCAGGTCAGTTTGCCGGCGTCGGAAACCTTCAGGCCCAGTTGCTCGACAAGCCCGCGCGACACACAGGCCTGGCTGCCTTTGGGGTCGTTGTCGGGGGGATAGAAGTCTACCGATTGCTCAGCGATAGGCTGGGCATTGATGTGCACGACCATCGAGTAAGTGCCCGGCAGGATGAATCCGCTGCGCGCAAATTGCGACAAGTCGATATTAGTGCGATCACTCAGATCGAGAACGTCGGTATTGAACTCGATATCCCCGGCGCCCATTGCAGTGCCCGCCAGTGACATCAAACCGCCAAACAGTCCTGGGCGGAGCGTATTTTTGATTTTCGACGTATTCAACATGAAAGCCTGTCCATCACTGTTCAAAAGTATTCCAACTTGAACCGCACCGCGGCACTGTGAGCCCCAACCACCAAGGGCAAGCCGTTGCCGACCAGGAAAAACCGGTAGTCGAGGGTCATGTCTCCTTCGGCCAGCGGCACCGGGGCCATGCGTTGCCCCGGAAGACTTTCCTGGCCGGCGGCGTCCACGATGTGCAGCGCAACCCCCTGGGAGGCGCCAAAAACCGCGAAGGAGAGCCCCGCCCTGTCGGTGGGGCCATCAAACGTCACGCGCATGTGCTGCCAGTCAGGCAGGGTTGCACCTGGGCGCGACGGGTCCGGACGGGTCAACGAGCAATTGACCAGACGCAACTGGAAGGGGTGGTCTTCGCCCCGCGTGTTGCGCAAGAGCCGACCAATCGGTTCGGGCGGCATCTCGATGGTTTGATCGATACTGGCCAGTTCCAGCCCGCAGGCGGAATCGACCACTTCTCCTCCCAGCAGCACGACCCCATCGCCTTGCCCGGACGCCTGGGCGACCACGCAAGGGCTGATGAATGTGGTGAATGAAGAGGCGATAGCCAGACGTATGAATGTTTTCACCTGGAACTCCCGTCAGCGTCCCCCCGCCACACTCGGTGGCGGGGGCACCACTTACTGATAAGCCAAGGTGAAATTGGTGACCGCGCTGAAGTCGCCAGGAACGATGTCGCCCTTGTCGGCGCCCTGTACATAGGCGCCGAATTCCAGCGTGTTTTCACCTGCGGTGATGATTTGCGGGGCGGTAGGAACACCCAACTCAACGAGGGCACCGCCATGGGTCATCATGATGCCCACGTTGCCCGCACCGCCGACCGTACCGATGGCACCGGGCACAACCGTGGAGGGCGCGCCGGTGAAGGTCGTGGTGACCGTGTTGTCAGTGAGGCCCTCCAGATCGCAACCTTCCAGTTCGATCAGCACGCGACGGGCTTCCGACTTGCCCCCTGCCAACAGCTGATGTTTTGCAATCGCCCCCAGGCGAATGGTCTGGTCGACGGAGTCCGGCTTGATGGAGCAAGCCCCGCTATGCACCGACCCTGTAAACGTCACCGTTCCATCCGCCGCGTGCGCCATCGACATCGAACCCGCCAGCAGACCGACAGACAACAGTACAGTTTTCATTTTGGTATTCATCTACAGATTCCCACTTATTAACAAGTGTCATTAAGGAGCCTTGCCAACGATAGGCGGGCTGATTAAAAGAGCGGTTTGACCAACGCGTCGAGGCAGTTTCCTGAACATGCTTTTCCAACTTCTTGCATTGCATTTCAGGATCACGCTCAACGCCGGACAAGTGTCCACTTCACCGTTGAATAAGTAAGCCAGCTGTTTCGTTATACGACGTAGCCTTTGCATATCAAGGCTCGCGGGAAAATTATGGCAATTTGCCAAAACTTTAAAAACAACTGAAGGAATAGGACTACATGAAGTTAGATGCGAATTATTTACAACCGGAGGCGTCCGTAAGAATATGACTACATGCACTTTAAAACAATAAACCTTACGGGGGTTTTGCAACTAACTGTTTAGTTGGAGAATCCGGAACATGCCTGAACAGCAACGCCGACCAGTTAAGCGAACGCAAGGCTCAAAACAATCAAGATCAACCGGGGGAGCGGGTTTGTTCGCGAAGACATTGGCCCATCAACCATTGAAGTCGACTGACCCACCGCTTTCGCGAGCAGGCCCGCTCCCACAGAGGTTGAGCGGACAGGGGGTAACCTGTGGCGAGGGAGCTTGCTCCCGCTGGACTGCGAAGCAGGCCCATTGTCTGGGGCCGCTTCGCGACCCAGCGGGAGCAAGCACCCTCGCCACGGTAAAGCGTTCCTTCTTAACTGATTTGCATCAGGAGCAAAGCCCCCTGTAATCGTGTGCGGCAACGGTCAATCAATACCTAGCGCACGGCCTCAAACAGCCCGGTTGCGCCCATCCCGCCGCCCACGCACATGGTGACAATGCCGTAGCGCACGTTACGTCGCTGCAACTCACGCACCAAATGCCCCACCTGCCGCGAGCCGGTCATGCCGAACGGGTGGCCGATGGAGATCGAGCCGCCGTTGACGTTGTATTTGGCGTTGTCGATCTGCAGGCGATCACGCGCATACAGGCACTGCGAGGCAAATGCTTCATTGAGCTCCCACAGGTCGATATCCGCCACTTGCAAGCCTTTGGCCTTGAGCAGCTTGGGCACCGAGAACACCGGGCCGATGCCCATTTCGTCCGGCTCGCAACCGGCCACGGTAAAGCCGCGAAAGAACGCCTTGGGCTTGAGCCCCAGCGCGAGCGCCTTTTCCAGGCTCATCACCAAGGTCATCGACGCGCCGTCGGACAGCTGCGACGAATTACCCGCAGTCACCGAACCGTCTTCGGCAAACACCGGCTTCAAGCCACTGAGGCTGGCCAAGGTGGTGTCGGGGCGATTGCAGTCGTCGCGCTCGACCACGCCGTCGAGCACCTGCACCTGGCCGGTGTGCTTGTCTTCAACCTTGTACTTGACCGCCATCGGCACGATTTCATCGTCAAACAGCCCCTCGGCCTGGGCCTGGGCCGTGCGCTGCTGGCTTTGCAGGGCGTACAGGTCCTGGTCTTCGCGGCTGACGTGGTAGCGCCGCGCGACGATTTCGGCGGTCTGGCCCATGGGAAAGTAGATGCCCGGCACCTGCTCTTTAAGCAGCGGGTTGATCAGGTTGTCAGTGTTGACGCTCTTCATGGTCAGGCTGATGGATTCCACGCCACCGGCGACAATGATGTCGCTGCAACCCGAGGCAATCTGGTTGGCCGCAATCGCAATCGCCTGCAAGCCCGACGAACAGAAACGGTTAAGCGTCATGCCCGCCGTGCCGGTGCCCAGTTGCGACAACACCGCGACGTTGCGCCCGATGTTGTAGCCCTGGGCGCCCTCGTTGGAACCGGCGCCGACGATGCAGTCCTCCACCGTTGCCGGGTCGATGCCATTGCGGGTGAGCAGTGCGTTGACGCAATGGGCCGCCATGTCATCCGGGCGGGTCTGGTTGAACTTGCCGCGAAAGGATTTGGCCAGGCCGGTTCGCACGCTGTCGACGATCACTACTTCACGCATGGGCTACCTCGATCTTGTGGGGGGTGGGACCGAGCATAGAGCCCGCCCGCCACGACGGCGACGATCATTCACCCCGCCTATGCAAAACCATGGCGCCCACCCTCCCCCCTTCTCACAGGGGGAGGCGGTCAACGTTTGTGCTTTTTAGCGTGCTTGTCGGACCTGGCAAACGCGCCTTCCAGGGCCAGGTTGATCGTGCGCAGCACCTTGACCCGGGCCCAGCGCTTGTCGTTGGCTTCCACCAACGTCCAGGGCGCCACTTCGGTGCTGGTGCGGTCGACCATATCGCCCACGGCGGCGCGGTAGTCGTCCCACTTCTCGCGGTTGCGCCAGTCGTCTTCGGTGATTTTGAAGCGTTTGAAGGGGATTTCTTCGCGCGCCTGGAAACGTTCGAGTTGCGTCTGTTTGTCGATGGCCAGCCAGAACTTGACCACGATCACGCCCGCGTCGCTCAGTTGCTCTTCAAAGTCGTTGATCTCGCCATAGGCGCGCATCCAGTCGGTGGGGGTGCAGAAGCCTTCAATGCGTTCCACCAGCACGCGGCCGTACCACGAGCGATCGAACACCGTGAACTTGCCCCGCGCCGGAATCTTTTGCCAGAACCGCCACAGGTAAGGCTGGGCGCGTTCGTCTTCGGTGGGCGCGGCAATCGGCACGATATGGTATTGGCGCGGATCGAGGGCGGCAGCCACGCGCCGGATCGCCCCGCCCTTGCCTGCCGCATCGTTGCCTTCAAACACCGTGACCAGCGCGTGCTTGCGCATGCGTTTGTCGCGCATCAGGCCGGAAAACCGCGCCTGTTCGGTGATCAGCTGTTCTTCGTAATCGTCCTTGTCCAGGCGCAAGGTCATGTCGAGGCTGTTGAGCAGGCTCATCTGATCCACCGCCGGCGGCAGCGGTGCCGGGTTCGCGCCGCTGGCTTTGCCCTGGGGCGTTTTCAGGGCATTTTGCAGACCGTCCAGCAGGATCTTGCCCACGGTCAGCCCACGGTAATGGGCATCCACGCCTTCGATCACATGCCAGGGCGCGTAATCACGGCTGGTGCGGCGCAGCACGCGCTCGCCGAAATGCACAAACTTGTCGTAGGTTTTGGACTGTTGCCAATCCAGCGGGCTGATGCGCCAGCTGTGCAATGGGTCGTCGGCCAGGGCCTTGAGCCGCGCCTTCATCTGCTTTTTGGAGAGGTGAAACCAGAACTTGAAGATGAGTGCGCCTTCATCGCACAACATCTTTTCCAGGCGTTCGGCCCCGGCGATGGCCTGGTCGAGCCGCGCGTCCTTGATCTCGCCATGCACCCGTGCCTGGAGCATCTGGCTGTACCAGTTGCCGAAGAAAATTCCCATGCGGCCTTTTGCGGGAAGCTGGCGCCAGTAACGCCAGGCCGGTGGGCGAGCCAGTTCTTCGTCGGTCTGCTGGTCGAAGGTGCGCACCTCGATCAGGCGCGGGTCCATCCACTCATTGAGCAGCTTGACGGTTTCACCTTTACCCGCGCCTTCAATGCCGTTGATCAGGATGATCACCGGCATTCGCTTTTGCTGTTGCAGCTCGTACTGCGCTTCAAGCAAGGCTTCGCGCAGCGCCGGCAACTCGGCGTCGTAGGTGTCTTTGTCGATGGCGTGACCGATTTCGGCGGATTCGAACATGGGCAGCTCCGTTTCAAGAGGGATCAAGACTAGCGGATTGGGCACCATTGCGCGGGGAGAAATTCCATGCGCACTTGCCATGGGTCAATTCAAAGCGGGTTGATCGGCTAGAATGGCCGCTTGCCTTTGCCTGCTTCTATTTCGATGAGCCGCCCATGAACCCCGTATCGCATGCCCAGCTCGACTGGGATGACCAAGGCCGCCCGCACTCGCGGGTGTTCGACGATGTGTACTTCTCCGACAAGTCCGGTCTTGAAGAAACCCGCTACGTGTTTCTTGAACAGAACCGCTTGCGCGAGCGTTTCGCCGCCCTTCCCGCCGACGGCAAACTGGTGATCGGCGAAACCGGCTTTGGCACCGGGCTGAATTTCTTGTGTACCTGGCAACTGTTCGAGCAACAGGCGGTGGCGGGCGCACGCCTGCATTTTGTCAGTGTGGAAAAGTACCCGTTGAGCCCCGCCGACCTGCAACGCGCCCTGAGCCTGTGGCCGGAACTCGCGCCGTTGGCCGATCAGTTGCTGGCGCAGTACATCGCGATCCATCAAGGCTTTCAACGCCTGGTGCTGGACGCCGGCCGCGTGACCCTCACGTTGTTGATCGGCGACGCGCTGGAGCAACTGCCGCAGCTGGACGCACGCATCGACGCGTGGTTTCTCGACGGTTTCGCCCCCGCGAAAAACCCCGACATGTGGACCGCCGAGCTGTTCGCCGAACTGGCGCGGCTGGCGGCACCGGGCGCGACCATCAGCACCTTCACCAGCACCGGCTGGGTGCGCCGACTGATCAACGCCGCCGGTTTCAAGATGAAACGCACGCCGGGCATCGGCCACAAATGGGAGATCCTGCGCGGCGAGTTTATCGGCTGGCCCGAGCAACTGCCGGCGCCGAACGCCGGCGCGCCGTGGTTTGCGCGGCCGGCGCCTCACTACGGCGAACGCCACGCCATGGTCATCGGTGGCGGGCTGGCCGGTTGCGCCACGGCGGCCAGCCTCGCGGCCAGAGGTTGGCGCGTGACGCTGCTGGAACGCCATGACGCCCTGGCCCAGGAAGCCTCCGGCAATCCGCAAGGCGTGCTGTACCTCAAGCTCTCGGCCCACGGCACTGCATTGTCGCAGCTGATCGTCAGTGGTTTCGGGCACACCCGGCGCCTGCTCGAACACTTGCACCGAGGCGTCGACTGGGACGGATGCGGCGTGCTGCAACTGGCGTTCAACGCCAAGGAGGCGCAGCGCCAGGCTGTCCTCGCCGGCGCCTTTGCACCGGAGCTGCTGCACTTGGTGGACCAGGCCCAGGCCCAGCGCATCGCAGGGGTCGCCGTGGAACAGGGCGGGCTGTATTTCCCCCAGGGTGGCTGGGTGCATCCACCCGCACTGTGCCAGTGGCAAGCGAACCACCCGTTGATCGAGGTGCTGACGCACCGCGAGGCCCTTGACCTTCAGCGCATCAATGGGCAGTGGCAAGCGCATGCCGGTGAACGCCTGCTGGCCGACGCGCCGGTGGTGGTGCTGGCCGGGGCTGCCGATGTCACCCGTTTTGCCGCCAGCGCCGAGTTGCCCCTCAAGCGCATTCGCGGCCAGATCACCTGCTTGCCGCAAACCCCGGCCAGCCAGGCCCTGGCCACGGTGGTGTGCAGCGAAGGCTATATTGCCCCGGCACGCCTGGGTGAGCACACCCTCGGCGCCAGCTTCGACTTCACCCGCGATGACCTAACCCCCACCCCCGAGGAACACGCGGGCAACCTGCGCATGCTCAGCGACATCAGCGTCGACCTGCTGCAGCGCCTGGAGGCCGCGCAACGGCCCCCGGAGCAAATGCAGGGCCGCGCCGCGTTTCGTTGCACCAGCCCGGACTACCTGCCGATCGTCGGCCCGCTGGCGCACAGCCAGGCATTCGCCGAAGCCTATGCCGTGTTGCGCAAAGACGCCCGCCAAGTGCCGAACATCCCCTGCCCCTGGCTGGACGGCCTGTATATCAACACCGGCCATGGTTCACGCGGCCTGATCACCGCGCCCTTGTGCGGGGAACTGGTGGCGGCCTGGCTCAACGACGAACCCCTGCCGCTGCCCGCCAGTGTCGCCCAGGCCTGCCACCCCAACCGGTTTGCGCTGCGCCGCCTGGTGCGCAACCTGCCCTGAACCTTCAGGGCCGGGGCAGGCGACAGCTCAGGTCCACTGACTTCATTTCCTGTTGGGTCAGCTGTTTGAGCAGTTCGGTTTCACTGGTTTGCTGGCGCTGGCGAATCTCGATCAACTGGCGCTGAAATTCAGCGTCGGTCATCGACTTCGATCGTTCAAGCACTGTGTTTTGCTCGGCGTGAAACGGTCGATTCATCACTTCGAACCTGTCGGAATACCCACGCCGCAAATGCGAAACCCAAAACCCGCGCCTTACCAGGTCATCCAGAAGGGCCGGAGACATTTCGGCGTTTCGCAGGCGTGTCGCGGCCCGATCCAGGTCCGTTTGGGTCACGCCGCTGAGGCTTTCGAAACGCATGTGCCGTGGCTGGCCGGGCAAGCTGAAACGCTCGACCAGGCCGGTGCGATAAGCCAGGCTGACTTCAGCCGGGTCATACAAGGGGTTGGCCGCACTGTGTTCCTTGACCAGGTCTTCGAGCTGGTCCAGACGGAACACGCCGCGGCCCACGGCAAGCAGCTGCGCCGACGTGGCGCCGCGTTCACTGTCGAGCGTGGCCCTGTGCACCGCGACGTCCACCTCAAGGCTACTGAAGCGGACGGCGGCGGAGTCGTCACAGTTTCTCGGGTCACCCGCTTCGGCGTACAACCGGTGACGCAATTCAGCGTCGTCGTGGGCCGCTTCCAGCACGTCCCATACGCGGCGTTTCTGGTCTTCGCGAACACGCTCGGCATCGGCGGTGTCCCCCAGTTCCGCCAGGAGATGGAACAACGGTTCGGCCTCCGGCTCATCTTTGATGCCGGTCCAGATCGCCTCTTTGCTTGTCGATTGACGCGGCAACCATAATTCGCGCGCCTTGAACTCGTTCATGATCGCTATGTCATCGTCGATGTAGCCCATGCCGACACCGGTCCTGTCGCGATACGCCGTGACTTTTTCCTCGCTGTCCGACGACAGCGGGTTGAGCCGCAGATTAATGACTTTGTTGAAATTCGGATGGCGCTCGAACAAGGCGCTCGGCAATTGCCTGATGGCATTTGCGCGCAGGTCCGCATAGTCAAGTTCGGTCAATTTTTCCAGGCCCTCGGGCAGCTCGCGCAAGCCGGCGTCACGCAGTTTCAAATTGACCAGCTTCGACATGCCGCGCACATCCGGCGTACCGCCCAGTGGGTTCTCGCTCAAATCCAGGGTGGTCAGGCCGTGCATGGCGGCAAGCTTTTTCAAGGTGTAGTCGGTCAGGTTCAGTCGGTTGAACGACATGATCAGGCGCTTGAGCCTGGGCAGATGCGAGAGCATTTCGGGCAGCCGGGAAATCCTGTTGCGCGCCAGGTCCACCGACTCGAGCTGTTTGAACGACTTGAGGAAAAAAACCACGGTGTCGTCCAGGTCCATTTGAGTCAGGGCCAGCTCGCGCAGATGATCGAAGTGGACCTCGGGGGGAAAGATCGGCAAGGTCCCTACGCGCATCCCGTGCAGCTTCAAGCCTGGAACGCTGCGCCCGCCCTTGCCGACCACAAAGGTCAGGCGTCGCCAGGCGTTTTCGATTTCGTCGGCCACCTGCGTACGACTGGTGAACAACTCGTGGGTCATGCCGCGGGTGGCCAGCTTCCAGCTTTTGAGTGTCGCCCGCAGCGTGCCGAGCTGTTTTTCAAGGGCCTTGATCGATTCGGCGCGGGCCAGGTGAGTCGCACCCTGCTCATCCAGAAAGCGGCCGATCTGACCCTCGCTCATTAACGGGAACAACTTGCGCACCTTGCGCGCCAGTGCACTCGGATGAGCCTTGCCGGCGCCCGCCTCCATGGCGCTGGCCTCCACGCACGGTATCGTCGGTTCGGGGTCCAGTGGCTTGCCTTTGAGCAGGCGCAGCATTGCCGGACGATCCTTGGTGGCCTGTTCATAATATTTGAAGCGCAACATGAAACCGTTGTTTCTGTCGCTGGGCAAAAGCCCCACGGCCTGCAAATGACGCTCCGACAACGCATGCAGGCAGGCGGTATACAGGCTTTCCGGGGCCTTCGACGCCTGGCCCAGGCTTAGCCCCTTGGCATCGAACGCTTCATGCAGGCCGTTATTGCGAACCACAATCCTGCGCGTATTGGCGTCAGCCGGGCCCACCCGCTCAAGCAAGGGCCCGAGCATACTGTTCTCGCGCAGTTCAAGGGTGAAGTCCTGCGGCCAGCCAGGCATGCGCTCAAGCAATTCAAGGGTCGCCAACCGGTCACTGGACAACCCCCTGCCCGGCAGAAACAGCTCGGCGCAGGCGCGGTCGACGCGCACGTGCTCCATCGTTTCCCGCGCCCGCTGTGCCAGGCGCAAAGAGATGCGCCCGTCACTGAACAGGCGCATGCGTTCAACGCTGCTGGCCTGGTCGATCAGTTGCTGCGCGGCCCTGACCGGCAGCTGTGGGAAGCGCTCCTTGAACAACTCGAGCACCGGCTCGGTGGGGTGGTCGTAAACCTTATACAGCGCCTCGAACAGTTGCGCGGGGTGCGTGCTCATCCAGTCCCCCACGAGACGGGCCAGGCGCTGCACCGGCTCACCGTCCGACGGGAGGGTGCCGCTGAGCAGTTGCTCGCGCTCTTTATCGCCGATGGCGGCAATGACAGCGCCAAGCGCGCCCTCGCGACGCAGCTCGGCGCGGCTCACGCGCAGGCTGACGTGGCCGGCCGCAAAGCTCGGTTGCCGAGGGTAGGAAGCCACGACCGAACCCTGTTCATCGAGCAACTCCAAAAACATCTGGCGCGGCCATTCCGGGAGTTTGGGCAGTGCATGCAGCAGGATGTCCGGATGCTCGAGGGTGGCGTGCTCACCGTTATCCAGAGCCCAGATGACGTCGCGAATACGCTGCTCGAGCCTGAACCGTTCAGCCTGATCCCTGAAACGCATGGAGACCGGTTGTCCTTCCTGCGCCCAGTACTGCAAGCGTGACAAAGGCGAACCGGTAATTTCCTCAACCTCCCTTAACCTGTCGTTGCCCAGGGTTCGCAAATCAGGCGCGATGCGTGACAGGACATAGCTGGTGCTGGCCCACTCGTCGGGCCTTTCATAAAGGTGCCGCCAGCCGCCTTCGGCGTTCATTTCCAAGGGCGGGGTGAACGCGTGTTCGCGGGTCGGGTGCAGAATGCGCCAATGCCCGGCCTCCTTATCGAAATCGATCTCCACCCCATAGCCATGGTGGCTCAGGTAGCGCTTGCCATCGATCCGATAAATACCGTCTTTGCTGGGTATGCCCTCGATCTCCAAGGGTTGTCGGTATGGCTTGAGATCGCGCCGCCAAAGGCGCCGTGAACCCGCGGATTCGACGGCTTCGAAGCCGTCCAGATCAGCCACCGCGGTCTGCTGCATACGTGCGGTGAATGCCTTTGTGCCTGCCGCAAACGCCGCCATCACGGCGACATTGAGCAACACGTTGCCCAGGTGCGACATGGCTTGACGCTTGTTCCCGGCGCGCCAGTCTTCGACACCGTCGTACACCTCGCCGAGCATTTGGCCGATAGCCACGCCCATCATCAGCTCCCCCAGCACCGGAATAAACATCGCGCCGATATTGGCAATGTTCAGCCCAAAGTCCAGGTAACCCGCGATGCGCTTCTCGCGCTCCAGCGCATCCACATCGGCGGTCGGCACCGCCAGGATCCGGCTGTCCAGTTGCAGTTTTCCCAACAGGCTCTGGAATTGAAAACTCAAAAAGTCGTTGGTGATAGGTCGCTGCTTGAACACGCCAAGCGGTGCTTGCTCATCCAGTGCCTGGAAGAACGCCAGGCGACTGGCTTCGTCGATGTAACACGTGAAGCGCTTCCGGTAGGCGGGCGTCTTCAATTGAATGGCGAGGTATAGCTGAAATTCGGTGAACGTCGCATATTCGTAAAGGCAGCGAGCGGACTCACCGGGCATGTAAACGATACATTGACGGGTGGGGTATTTTTCAACCGAGCCCCTTGAAAACACCACCACACCCCATAGGCAAGCCTGGTCAACATCCAGCCCCTGGATAACCAATGGCTCACCGTTATAAACAATATCGCCGCTTTGGGTGGTCGCCCCGCGCCGCAAAAAAGTGTGCAGCATTTCATAAGCGTGCTCGCTGATCAGGCCTTTCATCCGGGTGATGGCGATGTCCACTTTGAACACCGCAGCCTTCAGGCGCTTGATGTCCTGCTCGACATTACTGGCACCGGCCGGCTGGCTGGGCTTGAACACCTCAAGCAAGTGCTGCTGATAGCGCTTGCCCAGGTCGAGCGAGCGGCAACGTGCGGCAAAGGCAATGGCCGTGGGTTTTACCTTGGCTTGCGTGCTTATCCAGGCCTGCTCGGGCATACCAAACGCGCTGACCTGCTGCTCGGCTTCGGTAAAATTCTGCATCGCCGCGTGCAGCAGTGAGTGGCTTACCCAGCGGGCCGGGCCGCTGAAGGTGCGGTAAAGAGGGGGGCCGATTTCGATACGGTCAAACTGCGGCATCCAGAAAAGGTCTTTGTCGACGTCCAGTCCTTCTCCGAACTCCGCCGCCAGCGCCTTTCGCAATTGTTCGCGGCAGAACCCTTCCACATCCTTCAGATCGCTCAAATACGCCTGCACGCTGCCTTCAAGCAACAACGCTTCATCGGCCGCCGCCGCAAAGGATTTGATCAGTTCGGGAGAGGCCCTCAGCGCCCACGGCGGTAACTTTTCATTCAATACCTCGGCCTTGTCCAGATCCCCGGTCGCTTCCAGCAACAGGGCCAGCATTTCTCGCGAACTGGGTGATTTAACAGCGGGTGTGATTCCTTGCACCATGGACTTATTCCATTCGTTAACGTGGAGACGACCAGTTAACCGCGATAACGTTTTTGCTAAAAACGCATTAATCAATCAGTCACCGCACGCTCTCATTAACAACTTGCATGCATCCGCCATTTAACTAACACCCCATCCGCTACTGCGTCGCGCGTGCGTCATCGCGCCGGCCGCTTATAACCGACAGCTCTAAAAACAAGGGTAAATCGAATTTTTCGCGTACCCGGCCACGGTACCTCGGGCAATAAAAAACCCGGCGCTGTGGCCGGGCTCTGTCAGGTTGCATGCGCGCGTCGAATCTTACTTCGCGCCGCCGTTCCCGCGCTCAGTCTGAGCATCCTGGTCGGAGCCAGGGTTACCAGGCGGGGGATTCCAATCCTCTGGCTTCTCGCCAGTGCCCTGCTTGGGCTCAGACTCAGCTTGATCCAGACCGGAGTCGTGACCCTCTGCGGCGTCAGGCACTTCCTTTTTTGGCCCTGGGTATGGCGCTGCGGGACCGTTGTTGTCTTCCACCATAAATCACCTCCTCGTCAGTAGCGCAGGGATGCGCATACATCTCAGAGGAACTGCATCGACAAAAAGTGCTACCGCTTCGACGAGCGGCAAAAAAACCCGCCGCACGCTGACGAGGCTATTTGTGGCGGGCGTATCAGGCTGTACGGCAAGACCAGGAAGAGCACTGAGCGAAGGTGTCGCGGGAAGTTTTATTGAACGATCAAGCGCTACAGGCCTCGAAAAATCCAGACTACTTACGGCGGCGCGCTCTGATTACGTTTTCGCGCCGGACGGTTCGGGTGCCAGATCAGAGCTACACACCCGAGCCGAAACTGGAGCTAAGCGTTATTGGTTGTCAGCGTTGCGCAAGAGTGGCAGTCGCTTTCGCCGGATGCACGACACCAGACACACCGATGCAACGACGTGCCTGATGCCGGGAGTGAATCCAGCGTTCATTGCCGCTCAGCTTGGGCAGAGTGTCCAGGTGCTGCTTCCAACCGATGCCAAGTGGATCAATGCTTCGAGCGAATTCGCCGAGTTTGAAACGCTGGATTTACCGCAAAACGGTCCAAAATGGGTACCTGAATCGCGGTAGATACGCCTGGGTCCAGCCAATACAAGGCCCTATGCAATATGTGTGGATTAGCTGGCGAGTTACGCTTTGATCATCAACCTGCCGACTTGGCGGCAGTGGAACGAATCACCCATCACCTCGCCCCTCGTGGACCCGACGCCTGGGGTTTCCATGCCCAGGGGCCGATTGCCCTCGGCCACCGGCGCCTGAAAATCATGGACCTGTCGGACGGCTCCGCTCAACCGATGGTCGACGCCCAACTGGGGCTGTCCCTGGCGTTCAACGGTGCGATCTATAACTTCCCGGAACTGCGCACCGAACTCGAAGCCTTGGGCTACGCCTTCTATTCCGGCGGCGACACCGAAGTGCTGCTCAAGGGCTATCACGCCTGGGGCGAAGCGCTGCTGCCCAAGCTCAACGGCATGTTTGCCTTCGCCATCTGGGAGCGCGATGCCCAGCGTCTGTTCATTGCCCGCGACCGTCTGGGCGTCAAGCCGCTGTACCTGTCGCGCACCGGCCAGCGCCTGCGCTTCGCCTCGGCGTTGCCGGCGTTGCTCAAGGGTGGCGATATCAACCCGATCCTGGATCCGGTGGCGCTCAACCATTACCTGAATTTTCACGCGGTGGTGCCTGCACCGCGCACGCTGTTGGCGGGCATCGAAAAGCTGCCGCCGGCGAGCTGGATGCGCATCGACGCGAACGGCAAGATCGAACAGAAAACCTGGTGGACCCTGCCCTACGGCCCCCGTGACGATGAAAAAAACCTGACCCTGGAAGACTGGACCGACCGCGTACTCGACAGCACCCGCGAAGCCGTGGCCATCCGCCAGCGTGCGGCCGTTGACGTCGGCGTGCTGCTCTCCGGCGGCGTCGATTCGAGCATGCTCGTCGGCCTGCTGCGCGAAGTGGGCGTCGAGGACTTGTCGACCTTCTCCATCGGTTTTGAAGACGCCGGCGGCGAGCGCGGCGACGAGTTCCAGTATTCGGATTTGATCGCCAAGCACTACGGCACCCGTCATCACCAACTGCGCATCGCCGAGAGCGAGATCATCGAGCAACTGCCGGCGGCCTTCCGCGCCATGAGCGAGCCGATGGTCAGCCATGACTGCATCGCCTTCTACCTGCTCTCGCGGGAAGTGGCCAAGCATTGCAAGGTGGTGCAAAGCGGCCAGGGCGCCGACGAACTGTTCGCCGGTTACCACTGGTACCCGCAAGTGGACGGCGCCAGCGACCCGTATGCGGCGTACCGTGATGCATTCTTCGACCGCAGCTACGACGACTACGCCGCCACCGTCGCACCGAAATGGCTGACCGCCAACGACGCCGCCGGCGACTTCGTGCGCGAGCACTTTGCGATGCCGGGCGCGGACGCTGCGGTGGACAAGGCGCTGCGCCTGGACAGTACGGTGATGCTGGTGGACGACCCGGTCAAACGCGTCGACAACATGACCATGGCCTGGGGCCTGGAAGCACGTACGCCGTTTCTCGACTACCGCCTGGTGGAACTGTCGGCCCGCGTGCCGGGCAAGTTCAAGTTGCCCGACGGCGGCAAACAGGTGCTCAAGGAGGCCGCGCGCCGCGTGATCCCCAGCGAAGTCATCGACCGCAAGAAAGGCTACTTCCCGGTGCCAGGCCTCAAGCATTTACAGGGCGACACCTTGAACTGGGTGCGCGAGCTGCTGCTGGACCCCAGCCAGGACCGTGGCCTGTTCAACCCCGCCATGCTTGACCGCTTGCTGACCGACCCACAGGGCCAATTGACCCCGTTGCGCGGCTCCAAGCTGTGGCAACTGGCGGCGCTGAACCTGTGGCTCAGCGAACAAGGAATCTGATCCATGAAACCTAACGCCGCGGCGTATAGCCAACGCTTGCTCAAAGGCCAGGCGCCGACCTACGAGCGCCTGCAGGCCCGGCTTGCCGAAGACGGCAGCGCCCAAGGCCCCGAGCCGATTGCCGTGCATTGCGGCTGGGGCCGTTTGCTGATCGGGCATACCTTCCCCGACCCCGCCAGCCTCGCCCAGGAGTTGCTCAACGAGCATCCCGGCGAGCGCGATATTGCCTTGTATGTAGCCGCGCCCCAGCAGATCCTGGGGATCGATCCGCAGCAGTTGTTCCTCGACCCCTCCGACACCCTGCGCCTGTGGTTCAGCGATTACCGCCCTTCCACTCGGGTGTTTCGCGGCTTTCGTATCCGTCGGGTGCAAAGCGAAGCCGATTGGCACGCGGTGAACCTGCTGTATCAGGGGCGCGGCATGCTGCCCGTCGATGCCGAACGCCTCACCCCCCGTCATCTGGGCGGCCCGGTGTATTGGCTGGCGGAGGATGAAGACAGCGGCGCGGTGATCGGCAGCGTGATGGGCCTGAACCACCAGAAAGCCTTTCGCGACCCGGAAAACGGTTGCAGCCTGTGGTGCCTGGCAGTGGACCCGCAATGCACCCGCCCAGGCGTGGGGGAAGTGCTGGTGCGCCATCTGGTGGAACACTTCATGAGCCGTGGCTTGAGCTACCTGGACCTGTCGGTGCTGCACGATAATCGCCAGGCCAAAAACCTCTACGCCAAGCTCGGTTTTCGCGCATTGACCACCTTTGCGATCAAGCACAAGAACGGCATCAACCAGCCGCTGTTCCTTGGCCCTGGGCCACAGGCGGGGTTCAATCCCTACGCTCGGATCATCGTTGAGGAAGCCCATCGACGCGGTATCGATGTGCATGTGGACGATGCCGATGCCGGCCTGTTCACCCTCAGCCACGGCGGGCGCCGCGTGCGTTGCCGCGAGTCGCTGAGTGACCTGACCAGCGCCATCAGCATGACCCTGTGCCAGGACAAGAGCCTGACCCACAAGGTACTCAAAGCCGCCGGTTTGAAGCTGCCTGCGCAACAGCTGGCAGGCAGCGCCGATGACAACCTGGAATTTCTCGACGAACACCAACGCATCGTGGTCAAGCCGCTGGATGGCGAGCAGGGCCAAGGCGTGGCGGTGGATCTGCAAACCATCGAGGATGTGCAGCAGGCGATTGAAGCGGCGCGCCAGTTTGACAGCCGGGTGCTGCTCGAGAGCTTCCACGAAGGCCTGGACCTGCGCATCCTGGTGATCGGCTTTGAAGTGGTCGCCGCCGCGATTCGCCGCCCGGCTGAAGTGGTAGGTGACGGTCAGCATTCGATTCGCACCTTGATCGAAGCCCAGAGCCGGCGCCGCCAGGCCGCCACCGATGGCGAGAGCAAAATCCCCCTGGACGCCGAAACCGAGCGCACCCTGAAAGCCGCCGGGTATGACTACAACAGCATCCTGCCGCGCGGCGTGCAATTGGCCGTGCGCCGCACCGCCAACCTGCATACCGGCGGCTGCCTGGAGGATGTCACGGCGATTTTGCATCCGACGCTGGTGGACGCCGCCGTGCGCGCCGCCCGGGCCCTGGATATCCCGATGGTCGGCCTGGACCTGATGGTGCCCGCGGCGGATCAACCCGAATACGTGTTCATCGAAGCCAACGAGCGGGCCGGCCTGGCCAATCATGAACCGCAACCTACCGCTGAGAAATTTGTGGATTTGTTGTTTCCACACAGTCAGCCGGCCGCTCAATAACCTGTGGCGCGGGAGCTTGCTCCCGCTGGGCTGCGCGGCAGTCCTGAACATGCCATCGCGCCTTAACTGGAAGAACGGGGTGAATTGCTTGGGGCTGCTTCGCAGCCCAGCGGGAGCAGCACCCTCTCCACAAAAACGCGCTTATCTGATCAGGAGTCTTTATGACCCGAACCATCCCAGAACCCGACCTCGCCTACCTGCAAAAAGTCCTGCTGGAAATGCTCGCCATTCCCAGCCCCACCGGGTTTACCGACACCATCGTGCGCTACGTCGCCGAACGCCTGGAAGAACTCGGCATCCCGTTTGAAATGACTCGGCGCGGCACGATTCGCGCCACCCTCAAGGGCCAGAAAAACAGCCCTGACCGTGCCGTTTCCGCGCACCTGGACACCATCGGCGCCGCCGTGCGCGCAATCAAGGACAACGGCCGTTTGACCCTGGCGCCGGTCGGCTGCTGGTCGAGCCGTTTTGCCGAAGGCAGCCGCGTCAGCCTGTTCACCGACAACGGCGTGATTCGCGGCAGCGTGTTGCCATTGATGGCCTCCGGGCACGCGTTCAACACCGCCGTGGATGAAATGCCGGTGAGCTGGGACCATGTGGAATTGCGCCTGGACGCCTACTGCGCGACCCGTGCCGATTGCGATTCCCTGGGGGTCAGCATCGGTGACTACGTAGCGTTCGATCCCCTGCCGGAGTTCACCGAAAGCGGTCACATCAGCGCGCGCCACCTGGATGACAAAGCCGGCGTCGCCGCCCTGCTCGCCGCACTCAAGGCGATCATCGACAGCGGTGAACCGCTGCTGATCGACTGCCATCCGCTGTTCACCATTACCGAGGAAACCGGCAGTGGCGCGGCCGCTGCGCTGCCCTGGGATGTCAGCGAGTTCGTCGGTATCGATATCGCCCCGGTCGCCCCCGGCCAGCATTCCAGCGAACACGCGGTGAGCGTGGCGATGCAGGATTCCGGTGGGCCGTATGATTATCATCTGTCACGGCATTTGCTGCGCCTGGCGTCGGATAACGACCTGCCGGTGCGCCGCGACCTGTTCCGCTATTACTTCAGCGATGCCCATTCGGCGGTGACCGCCGGGCATGACATTCGCACCGCCCTGCTGGCGTTCGGCTGCGACGCCACCCACGGTTACGAGCGCACCCATATCGACAGCCTCGCGGCCCTTAGCCGCCTGCTGGGCGCGTACATCCTCAGCCCACCGGTATTCGCCAGTGACGCGCAACCGGCCCAGGGCTCTCTCGATCGCTTCAGCCATCAGATCGAACATGAGACGCAAATGGAGAGCGATACCCGCGTGCCGTCGGTGGACAGCCTGGTCGGCCATAAGGCTGACGCCGGCAACACCTGATACTGGTAACAACGGTCCCGGCACAGTAGCATCGCAGGGACCTGACACCCGAGGCTTGTATGCTGATTCCCTACGACGCGCTTGAAGTCGACACCCTGACCCGCCTCATCGAAGATTTCGTCACCCGCGACGGCACCGACAACGGCGACGACACACCGCTGGAAACCCGTGTTTTGCGCGTACGCCAGGCGCTGACCAAGGGCCAGGCCCTGATCGTGTTCGATCCGGAAAGCGAACAATGCCAATTGATGCTCAAACACGACGTGCCCAAGCATCTGTTTGACTGACGTCGACACTCAAGGCGCTTGTTAGGGATTGGGTGCCGGCAACGGACGCGTCGCGGCGGCCTGACGCTCCTGGATTTTGCGGTAGACCTCGGCGCGATGCACGCTGACCGCTGCCGGTGCTTCAATACCGAACTTCACGTGGTGTGCGCTGACTTCAAGAATGTGCAGAGTGATGTCATCGCCGATAGAGATGGTTTTGCCTATGGCGCGGCTCAAGACCAGCATGGCGGTTATCCTTTTCCAGTGTGCGGGCCACTGACCATGCTTGTTTGACGCGCCACCGGCAATGGCTTGCGGTCAAATCAGGCGCAACCTACATGCATAGGTAACTTACCTGACAGACCGCACCCCGATCAGCCCTTAATAGCCTGCGCCTTGGCGCGCATCTTGTCGGCCATCAGCGTCATTTCGTCATACAGCAGCTGTGGGTTTTTCTGTTTGAGCGCCCACGCCATCCGCCCCTGTTCATGGGGCAGGATCATGAACTCGCCCTCGGCCACGCGCTGGTAAATGTAGTCGGCGATATCCGTTGCCGAGATCGGCGAACTCTCAAGCAATTTGCCCACTTGAGCCTTCATTGCCGGGGTCGGCCCGCGGAATGAATCGAGCAGATTGGTCTGGAAAAACGACGGGCATACCACGTGCACACCGATTTCCTGCTGTTTGAGTTCCACCAGCAGGCTTTCCGACAGCGCCACCACACCGGCCTTGGCCACGTTGTAGTTGCTCATCGCCGGCCCCTGCATCAGCGCGGCCATCGAGGCGATGTTGATGATGCGGCCCTTGCTCTGTTCCAACAGCGGCAGGAACGCTTTGCAGCCCTTGACGACGCCCATCAGGTTGATTGCGATCTGCCAGTCCCAATCTTCGAGAGACAGCTCGGCAAAGAAACCACCGGAGGCCACGCCGGCGTTATTGACGATCACATCGATGCCGCCGAACTTTACTTCGCACGCCTGCGCGAACGCGGTGAGCTGGCTGTAGTCCCGCACATCGCAGCGCTGGATGAACCCGTCGCCACCGGCCTGGCGCACGTACTTGAGGGTTTCCTGCAAGCCGGGCTCGCTGACATCCGACAAGGCCAGCCGCCAACCTTCACGGGCCCAGCGCAGCGCGATTTCACGACCCAGGCCGGACCCGGCGCCAGTAATCATCATGCGGTTTTGCATAGGAAGTAGCCTTGTGGTCACGAGAGAAGTGACCGGCAGTGTAGCGAAGGTTTTTGCGCCACCCACGCACCATCAGAGTGATGAATGCCCCAGGCAAACCGCAGGCTCGGTCCGATTCGTGCCTATAGCCTAAGTTCATTTTTTTTCAACTAAGTTGATGTATTTGCGCAGGCGTTAAAAGAAATAAGTAGGCAAGCGAAATGCTTTAAAAAAATACGGAATTATTGGTGATGAGGCACAGTCGTAGTGGGTAAGCCGTCCATAAACGTGTGGACGAGACTCCCGCTGCATAACCGGTCTTTACAGAAGGCCTATAAGGAATAAAACCATGAGCCTCATTCTGATCATTATCCTGATTCTGTTGCTGGTCGGTGGCCTGCCGGTGTTCCCGCACTCGCGTAACTGGGGTTATGGCCCGTCGGGCATCCTGGGTGTAGTGCTGGTGGTTCTGCTGGTGCTGTTGTTACTCGGCAAAATATAACCAGCGTTTGCACCGATAAAAAAAAGAGGCCTCATTGAGGCCTCTTTTTTATTGCCCGGTTTTTAGTCCGGTTTACCGTCTACGACGCCTGCGGTGTTATCCAACAGGCTCTTGGTGGCGGTTTGCAGGAACGATTCGAGTTTCTGCTTCAACGCCGCCTCGTCCGGCGATTCTGCGATCACCTTGCCGGTCGGGTTGGCGCCCAGTTCGTATTGCCACAGCTTGGGCGGCATTTCCTTGGGCAAGACCAGCACGCGATCCGCCGTGAGCAGCGCCACCGTCTGGTCGCTGCCCGATGGCTTGATCACGCCGAAGCCCTTGTCGCCTTCCGGCAGGTTGAGCAGGTCACGGCCCCAGCACTGGTGCAGGGTGTCACCGCCGAGGCGGCCCATGATGGTCGGTACGATATCCACCTGAGTGCCCACGGTGTGGTCACGCTCGCCGAACTTTTCCTGCATGCCCGGTGCAATCATCAGCATCGGCACGTTGAAACGGCCCAAGTCCATCTCGGTGATCTGCTGCTCGTTACCGAAGCCGTGGTCACCCACCACCACGAACAGGGTTTCCTTGAAATACGGCTCCTTGCGGGCCTTCTCGAAGAACTGGCCCAACGCCCAGTCCGAGTAGCGCATGGCCGTCAAATGCTCGTTGAGGCTGCCACGGTCGGTGACTTTCTCAACCGGCAATGGCGTCGGCAACGCGTACGGCGTGTGGTTGGACAGGGTTTGCAGCAATGCGTAGAACGGCTTGCCGCCTTCGCGGGCCTTCAGTTCTTCCAGGCCACGGCTGAACATGTCCTGGTCGGACACACCCCAGGTCGGGTCGGAGAACACCGGGTCGACGAAGTCGTTGCGGCCGATGAAGTTGGTCATGCCCTGGTTGCTGAAGAAGCCCGACTGGTTGTCCCAGGCGAAGTCGCCGTTGTAGACATACACATCGTCGAAATCACGCGCGCTCAGCAACTGCGGCAGGCCCGACAGCTTGTGGCTGCCCTCGGGAGTCTGCATCAGGTATTCGAAGCCCGGCAGGTTCGGAAAGCACGCCATGGTGGCGAACATGCCCTGGTGGGTGTGGGTGCCGTTGGAGAAGAAGCGATCGAACAGCAAGCCTTCCTTGGACAATTTGTCGAAGTACGGCGTGATATTGCCAGGACGACCCAAAGCGCCCACCGAGTGACCGGCGAAGCTCTCCATCAGGATCACCACCACGTTCTTGATCGGCAGGGTCTTCTCGGCCGGCGGCGTGAAATCACGGCGCACGGCGGCGCTGTCGGTATCCACCAGTTTTTCGCTCGGCAGTACCAGCATGTCACGCACGGTCTGGGTGGCCAGCGGTTGCTCCAGAGTCGCTTTCCAGACATTGGAACGATCTTCGGAGAAGCGCGCCTTGGCCGCGCCGATCAGCGACAGCGTGCCATTAAGGCCCAACTGGTTGGCGAAGTTCGAATCGGTGGTGTACACATCGCCCCAACGCAACGGCGGGCCCTGGCGCAGGGTGCCACGGATGGCGACCACGGCGACCAGCAGGCACACCACGAACACCGCAATGCGGCTGTACCACGGCGCCACCTGGCGCGTACCAATGCTGCCGCCGCTGAACGGGCCACGCGGGCGCGTTGCGCGGTCGGCGCCTTTGAAGGCCATGCTCAGGATCAGCGTGCCCACGGCCCAGGCCAGCAGATACCGCACGACCGGGAAGCCGTACCAGAGCATGCTCACCACGGTTTTCGGGTCTTCCTTTACGTACTGGAAGACCAGGCCGTTAAGGCGCTGGTGGAACTCACGGTAGAAGTCCATCTCCATCAGGCCCAGGAACAGCGCAATGCTGGACGCGACAGTCAGCCACAACCGGAAAAACCCACGCGCCGCCATGGCCCGTACGCTGAACAAGGCCAGCAGCAGCGGGATCAGCAGGTACATCACCAGGCGGATATCCAGGCGCAGGCCGTTGGCGAACGCTTCCAGGAAGGTCGAGGCCGGTGTGTCGAGGATCATCTCGCGGTTGTAGACCAGCAACGCCAGGCGCAGCAGGGAGAACATCACCATCATGACCAGTGCGCAGAGCAGCGTGTACGCCAGATGGGATTTGACGGTCGGTTGCAGCAGGCGATTTGAAGCTCGCTGCTGATTCAGGGCGTCCGGGTTTGCCATGTCGTTTTAGGACCCATTGGAAGTTGAAGTTGCGAAATAATGCAGTGGCGTCCGCCCCTCGCCCAGGCTGGCCGGGGGTGGGCAGTTAACGCGGCGGGGCAAATGGTGCCCGATCAACGGCATCAACGCTATAAATTACTGAACGTGCGCCGTCGCCTTGCCTTTAGGACACCAGAGGATAGAGCCTTGGCAGAGGAACAAAGCGGGCGAATTGTCTTGGATGGGATGTGAAAATTTTGTGCTGCGAACACTTTCGACACACAAAACTCGCAGGGACGCTGAAAGCAAATGCTGGAGGGGCAAGCCCTAATGCCAGTCAGTTAAGACAGAACCGGTCCCTGTGGCGAGGGAGCTTGCTCCCGCTGGACTGCGTAGCAGTCCCATTTTTGGGGCCGCTTCGCGCCCCAACGGGAGCAAGCTCCCTCGCCACAGGTCGC